>PFUL01000146.1 GCA_002790095.1 Elusimicrobia bacterium CG_4_9_14_3_um_filter_62_55
GCGGGGCATGTTGAGTTGGGTCTTGATGAAACGGATGCCGAAACGGACCCAGCAGACGCCGAGGAAGGCGAGCATGGGGTGGAGGATTAGGACGGAACGGGGGTATTTGCCTTGGCGGATGAAGAGGATGGCGGCTGCGGTGAGGACGGCGGCGAGGGCGACGGCTTTGGTGATGTTGAGGAGGTCGGAGAAGGAGGAGTAGTAGTAGATGCCGCGGTAGAGGCCGAAGAAGACGAAGGAGGAGAAGTAGATGATGATGGCGGTTGGGAGGCCTGTGAAGAGCGGCGCCAGTACCTGGTTATCCCAATTGAAGTCGAAACGGAGGATGAAGGCTAGGATGAGGGTTAAGGCGACGACGGTGATGTCGAGTAGGGAGATAAGGATGCGGCGGCGGCTGACACGGGTTGGGGACATGTAGGGATATTATAGCGAAGATGCGAGACAATAGTGGTCATGTCAATCTGCGAGGTGTAAAAGCGGCACGCGCATG
This sequence comes from Elusimicrobia bacterium CG_4_9_14_3_um_filter_62_55, assembly GCA_002790095.1. GTDB lineage: Bacteria > Elusimicrobiota > Elusimicrobia > UBA1565 > UBA1565 > UBA1565. Next base: position 491 of record PFUL01000146.1, read on the forward strand.
ATCGATTTTCAAACGACAACGGCCTCCTGCGTGCGGATTCGCGGCTGCGATTTCCACCGCCGCTTGGCCCATCTGACTTCTTGGGCCTGACTGACGCTCCAGGCGATCTTCGAGACCTCGAGTTCCGAATGCATCGTGCCGGCAGGATTTAAGCGCCGACGAAGTTCTAGGTTGAACCGCTCGATCAAATTCGTTGACCGCAGCAATGTCCAGAACTTTTGCGGCTCGTCGTAGAATCTTGCGAAATTCTCGAACCGATGCTTGGCGCTTTCGACGGCTCCTGGATAGCGCTTCTCCCATCGTCCTTGAAGCGTTCCCAGGGCTTGGATCGCTGCTTCTCGATCGACGGCCCAGAATACTTCGTGGAAGTCAGCGAGAAAAGCCTTCCAATCGCGCTTGACGATCCTCGCGCGAAGGTTGCGCAGCTTGTGGACGACGCACAACTGATGCGCAATGCCGAGGCATGAGGTGGCCGCCGCTTCGATGCCCTTGTGCTCGTCAGAAACAACCATGTGCAAGGCATCGGCGTCGAGACCGCGGGCGAGCAGTTCTTTGATGAACGCTTCCCACGAATCCTTGCTCTCGCGATCACCGAGGAAGATCCCAAGGACATGCCTACGGCCGTCCGGATCTACGCCGATCGCGACGAGCAGGGCCTGTCTCTTCGTGAACCCAGGACGCCGAACCGGAAGGTACAGCGCGTCGAGTAGCAGGTAGTGAAGACCCTTCGGGATCGGACGCTTCTCCCAGGCGCGCAAGGTCGGTTCTAGCGCGTTCGTGAGCTTCGTGACGGTCGAAGCCGACATCCGAGCTCCTGTCGCTTCGCGCATTTCTTCAGCGACGGCCCGCGTCGAAGCGCCTCGCAGCCAAAATCGCGCCGCGAGGACGTTGCATAGATGGCGTCCGGCGTTGCGTAGCGCGTCGACCAGCGGAAGACGGATGGATCCCTTCCGCACGACCGGACGCTCGAGGGTCAGGCCGCTAAAGAGGCCGGCGACACGAAGAGGTTTGTAACCGTTTCGAGCAGTTTTCCCGCCGCGGCGGTAGGGCTCGCGTCCGAGCGCCTCGTCGCGCTCGGCCTCGAGTTGGGCGTTAAGGGCCTGGGTAATCGCAGAATTGATTTCATTTTCCACGACATTACAGACGGTTCCCGGCTGGATGACATGCCGAACTTTAGATCGCAGTTGACGAAAAGCCTGGCGTTCGATAAGCTGATTGCTGGTGTGCATGGGCGTGGCTCCTTGGTTTGTGATTGTTTAGCGACTACATTGAACCAATCACGCCCGTGCCGCCTCAAATTTTTTACACCCGAAAATCTAACACAACCACAATAGTGCAGCCGTACGCGTGGCGGGCTGCCGTTCTGAATTTGTATTATTGACTCGCATGAATAAACTGCGGTTGCTTGACTGCACCTTCCGCGCCGGCGGCTATTACAACAACTGGGATTACGAGCAGGGACTCGTTCAAGAGTATCTGGAACGGGTCGGACAGGCGAAGATCGACGCCGTCGAGATGGGATTTCGCTTCTTTCCGCAGAGGGTCTACTTTAATATCCAAGCGCTGTGTCGTCCCGGGAGCGGCAGATATCCATGATCGCTTTGATTTTGGCGGCCGGTTGTGGGAACCGGATGAGGCCGTTTACTGATACCACGCATAAGACGTTGATCGATGTTTGCGGAAAGCCTATCATCAATCATATCTTCGACAACCTTATTGCCAACGATATCCGGCGGTATGTCGTGGTCACGGGTTATCGTGCCGAAGAGCTCGAGGGCCACATTCGCCGTGACTACGGCCAAAATGATTTGACATTCATCAAAAACGAGCAATTTGCCGAAACGAATAATATTTATTCTTTGGCCCTAGCCATCGGTTCTATCGAGATCAATGAGGATATTCTCCTCATCGAGTCGGATCTCGTGATCGATTCGTCGGTGATAGCCCAATTGCTGCGGTCCCCGTTCAAAAACGTGGCGTTGGTGGATAAATATCGAAACGGGATGGATGGCACAGTCGTCACGCTGAACGCCAATGTGGTCACGAGCGTTATCCCCGGCCATCTGCAAAATGCCGAATTCGATTTTTCCGACAAATTCAAAACTCTCAATATATATAAGTTCTCAAAGGAATTCTGCAGCAGCAGCTTCAGAAAGTTGTTGACTTACTATGCGAAAGCGATTGATGACCGTTGCTATTATGAACTGATACTTGGGATGCTCGTATATATGCAGCAGGAGGTCATACACGCGGAGATCGTCGGAAATAAAACGTGGGCGGAGATTGATGACCCTAACGATTTGGCTGTGGCCTCATTCCAGTTCGGCAAGGATCGGCGCCTCGAAATTCTAGACACCTCGTGGGGAGGGTTCTGGAATTTCGACGCTGTAGATTTCGGTTTTATCCGAAATATGTACTTTCCAAGCAGCGGATTTTTTTCACAGCTGCGGAATAGTTTTCCGATGCTGCTCCAAAACTATTGCTCTAAGCAGAGTATTCTAAACCGTAAGCTATCCTATTTCCTATTGTGCGATGAGCGCAACATCCATGTTCTGAACGGAGCTTCCCAGGTATTCCCTATGATCCGGGAATTGTTCGGGCATAAGTGTGCCTTGCTCCCTGCCCCCACCTTTGGAGAGTATGGGCGTCTTTTCGAAAAGACAGTGATGTATGGCGATAGCGGCGATATCGATTGGGATGAGGTCGAGGGGAAGGTCAACGACGTCGATGTCGTTGTTTTCGTAAATCCCAACAACCCTACGGGAACCACACTCGCCAGCGAGAGAATTTTGAAATTCGCCAGAGGAAATCCAACGAAGCGGGTTGTTGTCGATGAGTCGTTTATCGAGTTCTCCGGTGAGCCGTCCCTTTTGTCGCTGCTCGAGAAAACTCCTTCAGACAATGTCCTCGTGATTAAAAGTCTCAGCAAGTCCTTGGGAATCCCCGGCATGCGCCTTGGATATATCTATTCCACTGATCGTGGATTGATGGGGCGATTCGGTGACCGGATACCTATCTGGAACCTCAATAGCGTCACCGAACATTTTCTCGAGATGGTTCTTAAATATCGCAGAGATCTCTCCGACTCCATCGCCAGCACGATCGCCGACCGCGAAGAATTTCGCGACATGCTCAAAGGTGTTCCGGACGTTGAGCGGGTGTTCCGCAGCGGAGCTAATTTCGTTTTGGTTTGCCTTGGTAAGCGTTCTCCGCGGAAAGATGCGCTTGCCGACCGGCTATTGGCCAGCAGGCAGATCTACATCCGGGATATTTCTGATAAGTTCTCGGACGGCAAATCCTATTTCAGATTTGCCGTGCGCTTGCCCACCGAGAATGCCGACCTGATCGCTGCGATTAAAGGGGAACTTGTCGAAGAGGTTAGCGTTACGCCAGCGAGCGCGTAGTTATGGGCCGTAATGAGTCCTTTCACAACGCTGTCGATGTTATGCGTTCCGCTGGAGTGCCATTCTGGGTCGAGCAAGGCACGCTTCTTGGGCTAATTCGGGAGGGACGCCTGATCCCCTGGGATCACGATATCGATTTCGGTGCCTGGAACGCCCCGGGCGCCAAGGACCGCATCATCCAAGAGTTATGCCGCCATGGGTTCATCGTTGAAGAGCTCGGACCGGAATACGGCTGTCTTCACTTTTTGAAAACCGGCTCCGATATGAAAATCGATGTGACTCTTTACTCCGAATCCGAAGGGCATGCTCGGACGACTTTTCTGGTTCAGGTGTCCGGCTGGCGGCTTTCGATTAATCGAGCCGCCAAATTACTGGGCGCGGAGGAGCCCCTGGACTTGCTTCCTAAAATGCGAGGCCACGATTGGATCAATAAGGCGGGCGTGCTGTCCGCTCATGTCCTCCATCATGTGCCGCATTTTGTGCGGAAGGCATTCGCCTCGCCGTTATTGCTGTTGTCAAAGATTTTTCCCTGTGTAATGATGTGCCGTTGGAATCTGCCCGCGGAATTTCTGTTGGAATTGCGGGAGTGTGTTTATGGCGAATCGCGGTTTCTAGTCCCCGCCGACGACGAGGGCTATTTGGCTTTCGTATATGGGAAGGACTGGCGGACGCCTAGAAAAAATTGGATATGGTGGAAGGAAGTCGGGGGGGTGGCAATGGTGCCGTATCGGGAAGGACGCCCCTGTTAAGCTATGAATAAAACCTATCAGGATGAGTGGCAAGGTATTCCGTTTTCTGAGTTTTTCGAAACGTCGTCTTCTAGCATTGCTAGCCGTGAGTTTTATCAGGCATTTTATGTCGAGTTCTTTAAGCGCTACCAGAATTGGGAGGAACTCGCGCCATGGTGGCGTCAAGAAAAGGAACTGTGGGCGCAATTCGTTCTAGACCAAATCGACGAGGGGGCCAAGGTGCTTTCGGTGGGTTGCGGGTTGGGCGCCATGGAGCATTTCATGCGTTCTCGCAATCCAAATCTTGATTTATCCATTCATGAGGTGGCGCCCTCAGCCTGGGGTTGGATTGCATCTGAATTTCCCGAAGATCATAAATTCCTCGGCCTGATTCCGGACTGTTTGCCCAAGGGTATTGCTTTCGACTTTATCTTTCTTTCAGGTATAGATTATGCTCTGGACGATGATGAGATGGTCGGTCTGCTGGCCGCGATCCGGCCGTTTTTATCCGATACGGCGCAAGCGGGCCGATGCTTGCTCCTTTCCGGGAGCTTCGAGGAAACACCGGTGACCCTGACGGCGAAGCTGTTTTTTCTTTGGCGTGCGGCGAGGAGATTTGGCGCGATGTTGCTGGATGGCTGCGGGCTCCGCCCGCGGGGCCAATTCTGGGGGTGGCGCCGAACTCAAAGGGAATATCAAGCGCTCATGCGCCGCGCCGGCTTTCGCGATATTGAAGATGGATTTATCAGCCCAGAGCAACGCCCGCACTATTGGATTCTAGGCCGGTGAATGTCGCAGTAGCATGACGGAACAAGTAACGCCGTGCTCGTAGCTATAATACGCGAGATGGCGCAGTCATGCCACAAGGAGCTGTCAACATGAGTAATCGGGATGCCGTATGGAAGGATATATGGGCCGAGAAGGGTTTGGAACAGGGTGTTCCGCTCCATCACGCCGACGGTTACGACCTACTTTCCGTCGATGAGTGGAATCGGATGATCCTTCAGGTTTCTCAGCCCATTGGTTTGCGCGGAGATGAAAGCATCTTGGAAAGCGGCTGTGGCGCGGGAGCTTTCCTTGCAAGCCTTCTGGCCATCTACCCCGGGTTGAAGGTGGCGGGCGTCGATTATTCGCCGTCTCTACTCGCCATCGCGCGTCAAAACTTTAAAAGCGGCGAGTTTCATGTCGCAGATATGACGGATCTAGGTTTTATCGCGAATGATTCCTATGACCATGCGGTTTCTTTCGGCACGTTCATCTATCTCTCGTCGGAGGAATCAGCGCGACGCGCGGTGTTTGAAATGCTCCGTGTCACGAAATCGGGCGGGATTGTCTATATCGGAGAGGTCTCGGATTTGGCCAAGCGGGCGGAGGCTGAGAATATCCGTCGTGCAAGCCACGAGGCGGTGAAGAAGATCTCCGCGGCGAACCCCGATCACCTCTATCTGCCGAAGTCATTCTTCCAAAACGCAGCAGAAATGAGCGGCTCAGGATTGAAGATTATCGACCATTCGGAATTCGATCTGGGTGATTATCAAGCGGCACGCTACCGGTATTCGGTTTATTTGAGCAAACGATGACATTAGGAAAATTGTCTGGTCTTGCGCTTATCCTGGAGATTGGCCCGATTATTTGAGCAGAAAACTTGTGTCGGTCGCTGTCATCCCCGCAACTAAGTACAAGCGGTTCAAGTTTTTGGAGTTGCTCAATCGTGGGCGGCAATCTGATAACATAAAACAAGTCAAGAGCGCTGCGCATTAGCGCAGGATGGTGGTAAAGGCTGGTCGGTGCTCCCGGTTGACCCGAACGCGCCTTTCGATCGCCTGAACACAGACTATCGTGAGAATTCTCCCACTTTGTTTACCGGATGCACCTTGGAAAACCAATTACACTTGGCCTAGATTAGCGGGAGGACGTCGCCCAGCACACTCGAGAATGCGTGGCGGCGGAGGAGGACTGCTGAGAACCGGCAAGTCTAAACCATAAGGGTATCTATGCGATCAGCCAAAGCGCTGCAGTAACCGATAGAATTTCTGATTTGATACAATCAGCGGATATGGAGAATGACCTAAAACGCCTCATAGATAATGTCGAGGCGCTTAAACGCACAGCATCCGAGCGGCGAAAGGAGTCGCTTGTCTCCCTGGCGGACACCGCCAATCAAAGCATCGGAAACCTCGTTATCGGCGGGTTTCGCGAGACGGCGACGACGATCGGCACGAACTACCTTATTCGTGATTTCGATTTAGCGATTCGTTTCGTTGAGGAAATAGACGGAAAAGTCGATTTTATTCTGCTGGATGCGGAGACTAAATCAGGAAAACTCGCATCTTCGCTCGCCACCCTGGCTGAAAGGATCTCCAAAAGCAGGGTCCTGACTTTCAAGCCCAATGACATCACGGTAGACATGATCGACGCCCTGCTGTCCCAAAAGCGAAAAATCCAAGGGACCGCGATCGGCGTACTTGGTGCCGGGAATATCGGCGGAAAAACCGCACTTAGACTCGTCGAACGCGGCGCCGATGTTTCCCTCTATCGCCGCGACACAGCCGCGCTCGCGGCGACCATCGCCGGGATCACCGCCATTGCAGGTCGGCATTGCCCCGGCACCGTCGCCGCCGGGACTGTCGAAGCCATCTGCCGTGAGTCCGAAATTCTCCTCTGCTGCACGCCCGGCGTCGTCTGCGTCGGCGCGAAAGAAGCAGGGATGCTGCGTCCCGGCTGTTTAGTAGTCGATGTGGGCAACGGCTGCCTGGATGAGGCCGGGATAGCGTTATGCCGCGAGCGCGGCGCCGAAGTGCTCGGCCTATTTGTGCGCCCGGCGTATATCGGCATGATGGAAACCCAGTTGGCGACAATGTCTTTGCTTGATTCCGGGATCGGACAGATGGATATCCCCGGCGGGGCGACGGTGTGCTCCGGGGGCGCCATCGGGTCGCGAGGGACGGTCGTCGTCGATAGTCTCGCGAAGCCGCGCACGATCATCGGGATCGCCGACGGCAAGGGCGACCTGTTGCCCCAGGACGAAGCGGTGGGCTACTCGACGGCAATCGCGGCCGCCGAACAATGGATGGCAGAGCGGGTATGAATGTCCTCGTCGTGGCCGCGCATCCGGACGACGAGGTGTTCGGCCTCGGCGCGACGATCAAAAAGCTATCCTCGGCGGGGCATGATGTCTTCGCGGCCTACTTGTGCAGATCGGTAAAGGCCAGGAAAACCAGCCCGTCCTCAAATGAGATCGAGGGCAATATCCAGTCGGTGCAGAAGATTCTCGGCATCAAGGATGTCGACCTGTTCGACTTTCCGAATATCCAGTTCAATATCGTCCCGAGCCTCGAGATTGTTCAGGCCATCGAATCCTCGATCGTGCGTTTTAAGCCTGAAGTCATCTTCTCGCATCACTATAACGACCTAAACGAGGATCACCGGATCGCTTACGCAGCGACGATTACGGCCGCGAAGCTCCCGGAACGACGCGGGCTTGACGGCATCAAGGCGAACATGATCCGCAAGATCCTCTGCTACGAAATCCCGTCGTCTACGAATTGGTCTCCTAAGCTGGAGAGAGCGGAGCGAGCTCCGGATGCCTTCGTCGACATAAGCGATCAATTTGACGCCAAGGTGCAAGCGATGAAGGTGTATGACCGTGAACTGCGGCCGTTTCCTCACCCGTTGTCTTTGGAAGCGATGAAGCTGACCGCGAAAATGCACGGCGGCAAGATCCATGTCCAACTCGCCGAAGCCTTTCACCTCGTCCGGGAGCTATTCTGAATATGGCGAGGAAGGCACTCGTATTTACCGCGCACCCTTATGACGATATCCTCGCTTGCGGCGGGACTCTGCTGAAGCTCAGGGAGTCAGGATTCGAGATCCGCCATGTCTACTTTTCGGCCGGGCCCGCCAAGGATCGGCAAGAGATCGCCAAGGGGTTGGATGCGATGAGCCAAGTGCTGACATCGCAGTTTCGCGTGTTGGATTACGAGGTGGGACGAATTAGTGAGGAACCGAAGCGGGATATCATCGGGGTCATCGAAAGCGAGATCGCGGATTTTCAACCGGATTGGATACTGACCAACAACGGAAATGATGTGAATATCGATCATCGCACGATTTTCGAGGCGTCGATGATCGGCGCGCGTCCCTCTCAGCCGTCGTGCGAAAAGGTACTTGCCTTCAACCTGTATACCGGGTCGGAGTGGACCCCTCCGATCGATCGCTACGGCAACCGCAACAATTTCTACTCCGATATTTCAGGCTTTCTCGATCGCAAGATAGAGCTGTGCCGTCTTTTTCCTACCGAAATGCGGGAGAGCCCCCACCCGCGTTCGGTCGAGGCCATCCGGGGTTCGGCTATGCTGGAGGGGACGCAAGTCGGACTGCACGCGGTCGAGGGATTTCAATTGATCCGCGAGGAGGCCGTCCTCATCTGACGCCGAGGAGAGAGTATGTCGAGTATTGTCGAGATTGACGGAGTTCACATCGGAGCCGGGCAGCCCTGCTTTTTCCTCGCTGAAATCGCCGGAAATTTTGCCAACGAGGAGGAGGCTGTTCGCATCGTGGACTCGGCGGTTCGCGCCGGGGCCGACGCGATCAAGTTTCAGACGCTGGACCCGGAGACCGTCACGACAAAATCAAATCGCTTCGACATGGGTTCGGTGGGGACACGCCTTCAGTACGAGGTATTCGTCGAATCTTATACCCCCCCCGCCCTCCAGCTTTTTCTCATCGAGTATTGCCGCAAAAAAGGGGTTGTCGCTTTCTCGGCCCCCAGTCATTTGAGAGACCTCGAGTTAATGGAGCGTTTCGATCAGCCGGCGTATAAGATCGGTTCTGATCTTGCGACCCATTTACCCCTTTTAAAGGAAGTCGCGAAAACGAAGAAGCCCATCTTCCTATCGACCGGAATGTGCACGATGCAGGAAGTCCGCGAGTCCGTCGAGGCGGTGATGGATACCGGAAATGAGAACTTGCTTTTGTTTCACTGCGTCTCGAATTACCCGGGCCTTATTGAAGAACAGAATTTAAGGGCGATGGCCGCGATGAAGGCGGAGTTCGGACTGCCTACCGGTTTTTCGGATCATATGGTGGGCATCGACGCCTCCCGCGCGGCGGTGGTGCTGGGGGCGGACATGATCGAGCGCCACTATTGGTGCGCGGGAAATGCGGCAGGCCCCGATCGCGAGATATCCTCGGACGAAAGGGAGTTCGGGGAACTGGTCGGGTTCGCGGGCAGAATACAAGCCGCTTTGGGTTCGTCTGAGAAAGCGCCGACGGCGAACGAACTTCGCAATTTACGCACAAACCGGGTCAGCATCGTGGCCATGGAGAAGATCGCTTCCGGATCGCCGGTCACTGAGACGGCAATTGACATCCGTCGGCCCGGCTACGGTCTCGCTCCGAAGCATTGGGAGCGCATCATCGGTTCCACCGTCGTGCGTGATGTCGAGGCGGAGACGCCTTTGACGGCCGCAGATTTCGGGTGGAAGGAATAGCCCTCGCAGGCGGAAAATCGCTGACCCTGCTCGCGGAAGGACACGCGGGAACCAGTCGGGGACATGTCTACTCGGTTCTCGCGCTGCCCGATGCCGCCTGGGGACTAGATTTACCGCGATGGAAGCGCATCCTAGAGTTCGCGCAGCCTTCGACGAAACTTTAGCTATGGAGTGAGAACCACGTGGCCAAGGTGCCGCGCAACGCGATGGCATTAGTGATTTGGTATAATGCCTTAGATGGAAAAAGAACTTAGCCGCTTCCTCGATAATATCGCGGCGATCAAACGCGCCGGTTTCGAGCGCACAAATTTGACGCTCGTCTCTCTGGCGGACACCGCCAATCAAAAGATGGGGGTCAAGCCCCGCAAGGTCGGCCACCGCATGGAGGAGATCGAGGTGCTCGTCGGCCGCGAGATGGCCATCGGCAAGTGACCTCCCGTCTCGTCACGATCCACCAGCCCGAGTGCTTCCCGTGGCTGGGGTTTGTGGACAAGGCGGCGCAGGCTGACGTGTTCGTCATCCTCGACGACGCGCAATACTCGAAGAACTACTTCAACAACCGCAACAAGGTCCGGACCGCCCAGGGCTGGGCGTGGGTGACGATCCCCGTTGAGACGGCCGGCAAGGCCACCCAGACCTTCGCCGAGGCCGCGATGGTAGCGGGCGGCTGGCGGCGCAAGCACCTAGCCACCTGGACGCAGAGCTACGCCGCCGCGAAGTTTGGCACGACTCATCTCCCGTTTCTCGATGACCTATACGCTCGCCCGCTGACGAAACTGAGCGACTTCAACATCGCGGCCATCCGCTACCTTTTCGAGCAGTTTGAGGTGAAGGCGGAGGTCCACGTCTCGTCTGGGCTCGGCTGTGAAGGCGCGGCCACCGACAAGCTCCTCGCGCTCTGCCGCCGGCTGGGCGCCACCGAATACCTGTCCGGTATCTCCGGCAAGGAATATCTGGATGAGACCAAGTTCGTGGCCGCGGGAATCAAGGTCCGATACCAGGACTTTCATCACCCCGTGTACGCCCAGCGATTCGAGCCCTTCCATCCCGCGATGACCGCCTTCGATCTTTTATTCAATCACGGCCCCGAGGCCGCCCGCATCCTTCGCGACCCCGCCTGCCCGCGCCTCAATGAGGTCTTCACCTCATGAGAACTTTCCGCGTCGAGCACAAAATGATGGGGCCGGATGAGCCCCGCTTCGCCATGGCCGCGTTGGGCTACAACTTCGTCGACGAGGCGGATATGCAGGACGCCCGTGACGCCGCCGCCATCGACCTGACCAACATTCCCTCCTTAGAAGAGCTCGTCGCCCGGGCCGGCGAGCCCCTGATCTGGGAACATCTCGAATGAGTGGATTGGCGCTCGTAGCCGAGTGCAACAAGAAGGTCGGCAGTGGTCATGCTGTCGTAACGCGTAATCTTGTTGATCTTTTGACTTCGGTCGAATGCCGTGCTTACTTGACGAAAGGTACTCCCCGCAGAATTCTCAACTCGTTTCGTCGGCGTCCCAAGACGATTCCCGATCTTGCCGTCGGTACATTGATGTCTGTTGCCGTCGACGCTCGTTCTCGCGGGCTCAAGGCCGCCGTTTTAAACGCGTTGCAGGTGACGCCGGCCATGGTGAAAGCGCTCAAATCCGGCGGTCTCAAGGTCGTCGCCCTCTCCGTCAATCGGAATGTCCCCGGCGCCGACATGAGCCTGACCATGGGCCCTTCGAATATGATCCTCTCCCCGGCCATTTCTGCGCTCGCAGCCAAGCCGCGGTCGCACCGTGGGCCTGTGAAGAACCTGATGATTCTAATGGGCGGGACCGATTCGTCCGGCTCAACGGCCCGTCTGGTGCGAGTCCTGGCCGGTCGCCTTCCTGGCGTCCGCAAGTCCGTGATCGCCGGACCCAATTTCGCCCGCTTTGCCGAACTGCACCGCGCGCTCACATCCGCAAAGGATCGGTCCTTCGTCCTTTTTCGGTCGCCGAAAAACCTTCCGGTCCTGATGTCCCGGGTCGACGCTGCGATCACGCTCGGCAGCAACACCTCCCTCGAGCTAGCCTGCGCTGGAACACCGATGATCCTAATGGAAGAGGCCCCGCACGAGCGGCGCTTGGCGCGCTTGCTTGCGCGCAAGGGCTGCGGCCTGTTCGCCGGCTCTCAACGTGAGGCCACCTCCGAGCGGGTGCTCGCCGCGCTCAAGCGCCTTGATGATCCCGCACTGCGAGCCCGCATGGCTCGCGTCGGGCGCTCAGTCGTTAACGGCCGAGGCGCCGAGCGCCTTGCTGCGAAACTTCGAAAACTCTCCGCGTGAGGAAATAGCACTTCGTTCTCGCTGGCATTCTGGCCCTGAGAGGCCCCAAGGGCGTAAGGGGTAAGAACATCATGAAGGTTGCAGACAAGCCTCTGCTCGCCTGGACGATCGACTGCGCCGTGTCTCGTGCGGGAGGGCGACCGCATCGGCCGGCGCTTCACGACCCTCAAGGCCTCGCACGCCGAGGGCTTCGAGATCGACGAGTTATTGGCCGAGAACCGCGTGGATCCGCCCTCCCCGTCTCCAACATCGGGCCGCGGGTGAGGTACTCGGCGATGCGGGAATTTTCGAATTTACAAAATCATGATTCGCTACCTACAGTTAAGTTCAGTGGCATGTCCGTTAGACTGGTTTGACGGCCCTTCGTGTGCGCTGCAATTCCGCGAGCAGTTCGGAACGCGTGAGGCCGATCAGCGCCGGGAAGGAAAGGACGAGAAACGCCATCGCGGTTCCGTAGAACGCCAAGCCGAGTGCCATCGCCGCCGGAATCGGCAAGGAGCCGCCGATACTGGCCGCCGCGCGCTGCGCCAGCCACCCGCAGGCGCCACAGACAAGCAGCGTCAGGGGCTGAAACAGCCATTCGAATTTCCATCCCCAGAGGCGCGCGGCCACAAACGCGAGAATATTAACCTGAAGCAACTGCAGTACGACCATCTTGACGGCCAATCCTTTTGAGCTGAGAGCGAGCCCGGGGAGCGCAGCATCGGCCGGGGCGAGGACGAAGTAGGTTACCACGACGCCCGCGAACATGAAGGCAATGCCAATCTTGACCTGGAGCGCGACTTTTTCGGTGGCCAGAAACAGCGTGCCGACGATTTGCCCGAGAGATTGGTGGATCGGATACAGGAACATAACGGCTAGAGTGACTGCGCCCGAGGCGTATTCGGGCCCCAGCAAGAGGAGTACCAGTGCCTTGGACCACGGCACGAGAAAGCCGGCGACGGCCGCGGCGATAAAGAACATAATACGGGAGACGCGGTGGTAGAGACGCCGCATGCGCTCGATGTCGCCGCTGTGATGGGCCTCGGAGGATTCTTTCCAGAAAATGCGCAGCATGGCGAGCGTCGTAATCAAGGCAAGCGAGGCGACCTGGGCGCCGATGCCGTAATAGGCCTGTTCTACCGAGCCGCCGAAGCGCTGCAGCAGCCAGCGATCCCAGAACGCATAGGCGAAACCGACGATGGAATAAAGGATGAGGGGCGTGCAATAACGGGCGTAAAGGGGTAGAACCGGCTCGGCGTCGTCTTTGGATGTGTAGGTGAAGCCGCGGTGGGCTAGAACGCAGGCGACCGTATGTTCGACGACTACCGCGGCGAAGAGGGCGTAGAGTCCAAGCGTCCCGATCCGGGCGAGCAGAACGACGACGCCTAAATGCCCCAGCGCGACGACTGCGCCGATTCCTTGTACGCGCTGGGTGCGGCGCTGTGATTCGCCTGCCTGTTGAATTGCGGGCCAGGCGGAATTCTGGAAAAAGGCCGCCGCGAAAGCGAGCAGGACAAGAGAGCGCGGTTGCTGCTGCCAGACGGATGCGAGCCAGTGCGCCGGCAGCAGGACGCCCACGATGAGCAAAAAACCGACGAGCTGAAATGCCAGCCAGGCGAAGTAAAGGAAGACGAAGCGCCGGGAACGGGATTTCTGAGACAGGAAGGTGAAGAAGGCCGAAGAAGAACCGAGATCTAAAAGCTGGCATAGCGCGACCATGGTCCCCAGCAGAAAGGACATCGTTCCGTAGGACTCGGGGCCGAGCCAGCGCGCGAGCAGCATACCTGTCGCAAAACCGGTGAGGCCGCGCAAAAGATTTGTCCCAACGGTGAAAACGAAGCGTCGCCGAATCGACGTGCTCAAGCGGGTCGGCCCGCCCACGCTTCTTCTTCAAGGACGCGCGCCCAATCGCCCGCCCAATCGTTCGAGACGGCGGCGTAGGCATCGCGAAATAAAAGGGCCGCTTTCCGGACATTTTCTTGGGCCCACCAGGCGGACGGGTCGTCGAATACTTCGGCGAGCTTGCGCGCGGCTTCCTCCGGGGAGCGCAACAGAATACCGGCATGTTCCAGGGCTTCAAAGGGCTTGGCGGCTTCGGGACGGTACTCGAATCGCTCGGGGTCCCAGAAGGCGATCATGGGAATATCCGCGGCCAAGCATTCCATGATCGGAGTGGATAAATAGTCCATGACGACGATTTTGGCGCCGGCCAGCCACGGGTATATCGGTCCCGCGTCGTCGAAGCGCAGGCTGGGACAGTGGGCGGTAAGGCGCTCGCGCGGGGCTTGGCCGTAGCTGCGTTTCGGAGCCCGGGTGATAAGCGCGTCGCGCGTTTTCTCCGGCAGTGCGCTCAGAAAGCGCTGCGCCCATGCGTAGTATGCATCCCACTGCGAGCCGACGGGCGAAGGCTGGAAGCGGTAGAGATAACGGGGGTGTTCGGTGCCGATGTAGTAGGCGTATGTGCGCTCCTTCGGCGCGCGGCGGCGCAGCGCGGCCAATTCCGAGAGCCCTGGGTTCGGAAGGAATCTTCCTGGCGCGCCGTTGTTTCCCGATCCTAAAGCGAAGAAGGAATCAGCAATGGCTCTCTCATGGCGTTCCGGTCCCGAGTAGCGGAACTGGCCGTATCCCCCTCCGTGCGTCACCGTCACGAGTTTCCTGCCCGTTTCGGCGCCTGCCGCCGCGAGGAACTTGAGAGTTTCGTTATAGTACAGTCCATTGGCGGTCACGATTGTTCCGGGTAGATGGGGCAGGCGTTTGAGCGTCGTCTCTCTTGCCTTGGCGTAATCTTCCAGTAGGATACTTGGGAGCGCGTTCGGGATCAGGCGCGCGGCGATACGCTCGAATTCATCGCGGGTTTCCATTTCGGATAGGACGGACCGGCGTTTAAGGTCAGGACTGTCCGGTGCAAACGGCCAGGAGTGCTGCACCCTCAAGGGCAGACAGCGAAAACCGCTGCGCAGTGCGATGCGCCAGGGCCACGCCCGCTTCTGCGCGTAGAGGTCGCACAGCACAGTGTGCGTTCTTGCAGATAGTAGGCCCAGCGCGTTAAAAAGCGCGTCCTGCAGCAAAGCAGATTCCTGCCAGCGGCGCGCGGCGGGGGGGGTCGGCTCAGGCAGCTTCGCCTGCAGCCGGGTTGGGAAATCGTGGCCCATGGCAACGAGGATTTCCGACATCAACTGGAGATTGCCCAGATCCTCGTAAAGCGTCTGGTAGGACTGGGGAAAATCAACCGGAATCGTGTACGCCGACGGGTCCAGGAGCAAGGTTGAAAGCCCCGGTTCGACTCGAAAGGCCTCCTGCAGATGGACATAGCGATCATAGGCGGAATGAATGTAGTGCAGAAGCCAGGGCCCAAGGAGGATGCGCCAATAGCGCAGGCCGTGCTTTTCGCCGTGCTCCCGGTCGAGAATGCGGCCGAGTTCCCCGAGCAGATGGTCGCAGACGCGATCGGCGTAGTCGGCGGCGGCGTAGAAGCGTTCGCGGTTATCCCAGGGACTCGGCAGCACCTTGGTGTTAAGAGAGTCCCAGTTTTGGATACGGTCCCGACGCAGGCACCAAGAACCCAGACAAAGAATCTCGTCGTCCTCGTTCCAAAAATCCTGAAGCGCGGTGGTCGCCAGGAACATCGTGTCAGCACAGCCTCGAGATGAAGTCTTCGGTGGCCAAATCGCGGTTTTCGGCGCCGCGGACCAAGGCGCAGGCGCGGAGATAATCCTCTTCGGTATCGATAGTTAGGCGGATGTCGGGACGGCGTTTAAGGGTGGGAACCTCAAGCGTGACGGTTCGGTAACGCTCGGGATGCTCAAGGGCGACCTCGTCCAGGTGCTCGAAATGATGCGGCTGGTCGGCCTCCCGCAGGCTCTGTTCCAGAGCGTCCCGGGTGAATATCTCGGCGCCGACGCCCACGGGAAGAGCGTCCAGTGAGTGCGCGAACGCGGCTTCGGAATCCCGGTGCAGGTCGATGAGGCGATCGAGTTCCTCTATGTCGGTGAAGGGATTGTCGCCGGTTAAGCGAATAACCCTGGAGAACCCGAATCGTTCTGCGCAGGCGACGAAGCGTCCGAGCACGTTCTCCTCGCTTCCGCGAAACAGGCCGCAGCGCCTCTCGGAGCAAAACGCGGCGATTGTGTCGTCTTGGGGAAGTTCGGTGGTCGCCACGACAATGGAGGCGATGTTTTTC
Organism: Elusimicrobia bacterium CG_4_9_14_3_um_filter_62_55; assembly: GCA_002790095.1. Classification (GTDB taxonomy): domain Bacteria; phylum Elusimicrobiota; class Elusimicrobia; order UBA1565; family UBA1565; genus UBA1565. The sequence continues at coordinate 16,578 of PFUL01000146.1, forward strand.
AGGGCGCCTAAGCGGGAGAGGATATGCCCCAGCAACGGGCGTCCGCCGATCGGTTTGAGAACCTTCCCCGGCAACCGCGTCGATCCCATGCGGGCCTGGATGACCGCGCCTAGGGACATTAGGTACCGATGGTTTGGGACCGGTTCACATAATTCTTGATTGTGATGGTCCGTCCGTCGACCACGGCCTTCTCGTCTTCGCGGATGCTGCGTGGAAGATAGCACTTGCGGCAGGGTGCGAATTCCTTGAAGCCGTCAAGCCGTTTATGTTGGGCGCGAATGGCGTTCAACTCTTCGCCGTGCCAAATCTCATGCACGCTCTGCGCGTTGGCGTCGCCTACGGAGATGCTCCCCTCCTCGTCATTGGAGCACATCATCGCCTTGCCGTCGGAACCGATCACCAAGCGCTGATAGAGTTGCGGGCAGGAAAAACCCTCGACATAGGGAGTGAGTTCATCTTTGCCGAGATAGTCGATCAGCGGATTAAAGGCGACCATGTCGACTAGAGGCGCGAAGGTATTGTAAAAGCCTTGCGGGTCTTCGCTGATCGCGGGCCAAACCGACTGCACCTTAAGCACCGGCTTCTTGAGCCCGCGCTCGCGCTTGATCGCGGCTGCGTTCGCGACATTCTCCAGGATTTCGGCGAACTTGATGGGCGCGCGAATGCTCTCATACATCGCCCCGGTGCCGTCGATCGACAAAGTGATCCAATCCGCCCCGGCGGCGACGAGTTCTTGGAAAAAATCGGGCTTCATGCGCGATCCGTTGGTCAAAAACGACACCTCGCGAATTCCCGAATCCTTGGCGTAGCGCAGACATTCCAGGAATTTAGGATGCAAGGTCGCTTCGCCGCGGAAGCTGATCCTAAGCGCCGGTACCTTGCCGGCGATTTCATCGACGATTTTCTTGAAGAGGTCGAATTTCATCATCTGGACGGCGACCTTGCTCTTGAACTCGTCGGTGATGGTGTAGCACATGGGGCATTTAAGGTTGCAGGCGGAAGAGAGTTCCGCGTCGACGAGAAGCGGGTAGTCCGCGACTTCCTGGGCAAGCGGCAGCCGCGTCCAACTATCGCGGTACTCGCGGTATTCTTTTTCCCAGCCGTCCCCACGGGCGGCTTCGAAGCGTTCTTCTCGCTCCGGGCCCTCCATGCTGTAATTGCCTTTATTGATCGGAATGTGCTGTTTATGGCTCATTGTGTGCCCCGTCTCATAACAAGATTGTCATCTTAGCTCGCCCAAACGCCGACAGGCCTCCTCCAACTCCTTGTCGGTCTTAGCGAAGCAAAACCGAGCCAGCCCGTAGCCGTCCTCCGGCTTGTGATAAAAGGCCTCCCCCGGAACCGAAGCCACCCCCGTCGTCTCCAACAAATGCATGGCCCGCTCCTTGCCCGTACGCCCCGGCAGGCGCGAAACATCGGCCAGCACATAATACGCGCCCTGCGGAACATGAGGCCTCAGCCCCGCGCGCTCCAGCGCAGCGCAGAGAACCCCCCGTTTGGCCGTCAACTCAAGACCCAATTCCCGGTAATAACTCTCATCCAGAGCCCCCAGCGCTACGGCGACGCCCTTTTGCAGAGGAGCGGGCGCGCAGACATAAACGAGATCGTTCATGTAGCCGATCATCTTCGCCCAGTCCGGACGGCAGGCCGCATAGCCGATGCGCCAGCCCGTAATGCTGAAGGTTTTCGAGTAGCCCGAAATCGTGACCGTGCGGTCCTTGAGACCCGGCAGAGAGGCCGGGCTTACATGCTCAACGCTGTCATAGGCGATGTATTCGTAAATCTCGTCGGTAAACACCACGAGATCGCGCGAGCGGGCGAACTCGGCGAGGCCCTCGAGTTCAGCGCGGCTCCAGATCTTTCCGGACGGGTTGGCCGGGGTGTTGATCATGATCGCTTTCGTGCGCGTGGAGCAGGCAGCGGCGAGGGCCTCGGGGTCAAAGGACCAGTCCCCGGGCGACATCCGCACGAAGCGGGGTACGGCGCCGACGGCCCGCAAAGTCGTGACATGATAGCCGTAGTAGGGTTCAAACAAAATCACTTCGTCTCCGGGATCGAGCAGCGCCAGGCAGGCGCAGTAGAAGGCTCCGGTCGCTCCGGCGCTTACGACGATCTCCCCCTCGGGGTCGGCCTCCACGCCGTTAAAGGACAAGAGTTTCTTGGCGATGGCCTCGCGCAGTTCGGCGATGCCGTCGTAGCGCGTATAACTGTTGGGTCCGTCGGCGATCGCGGCGGCGGCGGCATCGATCAGCGGCCGCGGCAAGGGCATATCGCAGACGCCCTGCGATAGATTCACCCCGCCGAGGCGCTCGCACTCGATGGACATGGCGCGGATTTCCGACTGAGTCAGCGTTTCGCAGCGGCTCGCCAGCGTGCTGCGCGCGGCGGCGTTACCGGGGGAAGGAGCGGATGGCATCGATGACAAGGTCCACTTGTTCAGGGGTTGTTTCGGAACTCATCGGCAGCGACAGAACCGCGCGGCAGATGCGGAGCGTCTCGGGCAGATCGGGCGAGCCGAGACCCAAGGCCTTATGCTCCCATACCGGCTTGGCCCAACTGACGATGGTCTCGATTCCGGACTTGCTCAGGTGAGCCCGCAGATCATCCCGGCGGTCGGAGCGAATCGCGTAATTCTGGTAGCTGTCGCGGTACTCGGCACCCTCGAAATGCGGGAGTCCGAGTCCGGGCACGCCCACAAGACCCGCGCGGTAGCGATCGGCGAGGGCGCGGCGATGCTCGACCCAGGCGGGGAAATGGCGCAGCTTGGCGCCCAGGACGGAGGCGTGCAGGTTGTCGAGCAGCGCCGAGTAGCCGTGGTAGTGGAACTCCCCCGTCTGCCTGTCCTCGCCGTTGTAGCGCAAGCGAACCGCCATCTTCGCGACAGCCTCGTCGTCGGTGATCAGCGCGCCGCCGTCGCCGTAGCAGCCGAGGGCCTTGAAGGGATAGAAGCTGAAGCAGCCCGTCGCAAAGCTCCCGCACATTTTCCCCCGGAAGGTCGCGCCGAGGGCCTGACAGGCGTCCTCGATGACGGCGATGCCGCGGGCGTCGGCGATTTTCATGATGCGCTCCATGTCGCAGGAGCGCCCGTTGAGGTGTACGGGAATGACGGCCTTGGTCTTCTCGGTGAGGGCCGCTTCAAAGGCGTCGACATTCATGTTGAAATCGTCGGCGACATCGACAAGAACCGGGGTTGCACCGGTGTGCACGATCGCCGATATCGACGCAGCGAAGGTATGCGCGACGGTCACGACCTCGTCGCCGGGACCGACCTTGGCGGCGAGCAGCGCGAAGAACAGGGCGTGGTAGCCGCTGGCGAGACCGACCGCGTAGCGCGCCCCGGTGTAGGCGGCGAGGTCCCTCTCGAAATCAAAAAGCTGCCGGCGATGGATGAGGTCGCCGTTTTCAAGGCAGTCGGCGATCGCCGCGTCGATTTCGTCCTTGTAATCGCGGTAGGCCTTGCGCGGGTCGACGAAGGGAACGCGAAAGCGCGCGGGGGCGTCGGTGGATTGCGTCATGGTTTTACTCCAGTGGCGTCGATGGGGTCGCGATGAACGGCGGCAGCGGCACGGGCGATCCCTTCCGCCGTGAGTCTGTTGCGCTTGAGTAAATAGGATTGACCGCCGACATCGCGGCAGAAGCGGTCCGGCAATCCCAGGATTTTGAGCGGAGGACGCCGTCCGGGATGCTGCGCAAGAACCTCGGCGACCGCGCTCCCGAGACCGCCGATGACGCTGTGCTCCTCGACGGTGACGATAGCCCCGGTCTGCTCGGCGGCTTCCGCGATAGCCGCGGCGTCGATGGGCTTGATGGTATGCATGCTGAGGAGGCGCGCCGAAATTCCGTCGACTTCCAGCGCGGCGCAGGCCTCGACGCAGGCCTTGAGGATCGATCCCGTCGCGATGACGGTCAGGTCGGAGCCTTCCCGCACGCGGATGGCCTTCCCGATGCGAAAGTCGATCGGGCCGGGATGCACGCGCTGCTCGCCGGCCTTGCCCAGGCGCAGGTAGAAGGGGCCGTCTGTCGTTGCCGCGGCGCGCGTCGCGTGTTCCGCCTCCAAGGGATCGGCCGGGGACAATACCGTCATGCCCGGGATCGCGCGCAGGACCGCGAGGTCCTCGGTAGCGTGATGGGAAGAGCCGAGGGCGCCGTAGGCAAATCCCCCGCCGACGCTGACGACTTTGAGATTGGCCTCGTGATACGCGCCGTCGTTTCGAATCTGCTCTAGGCAGCGCAAAGTCGGAAAATTGGCGATGGAATAGGTAAAAACGATTTTTCCGGAAAGGGCCATGCCGGCCGCGACGCCGGTCATGTTCTGCTCGGCCACGCCGGCGTTTAGAAAGCGCCTGGGAAATTTTTCCCGAAAGGGTTCTATGACGCTAAATCCCAAATCCCCCGTCACAAAATAGATGCGCTCGTCTTGGGAGGCCATCTCCTCGAGCGTTTGCAGAAAAGCCGTTCTCACGCGCCGACCTCCAGTTGGTCGATCGCCCGCGCGTATTCCTCGGCATCGGGGTTGCGGTAATGCCACAGCAATTTGTTTTCCATGAAGTCCACGCCCTTGCCCTTTACGGTGTTGGCGATGACGCAGGAGGGTTTGCCGGGCTTAAAGGGCGCCGAGTAGAGGGTGCTCAGGATTTCGTCCATGTCGTGTCCGTCGATTTCCCGCACGGCCCAGCCGAACGCCGTCCATTTGTCCGCGAAGGGGTCGAGGTCCAGCACCTCGCGGGTCGCTCCGAGGCTTTGGATCTTGTTGTAATCGACGATGGCTATGAGATTGTCGAGACGGTGGTGGCCGGCGAACAGCGCCGCTTCCCAGGTGGAGCCTTCGTCGCATTCTCCGTCGGAAAGCAAAGCGAAAACGCGGTGGTCGGCGCCGTCGGATTTTCCGGCGTAGGCCATCCCGGAGGACATCGAGAGCCCATGCCCCAACGAGCCGGTGGAAATCTCGACGCCGGGGACGCCCTTATGCGTGGCGTGGCCGGAAAGCTTCCCGCCGTCCCGGTAGAATGTTTCCAGCCAGGATTCGGGGAAAAATCCACGGTGGGCCAAGGCGGCGTAAAAAGCGGCGCAGGCGTGGCCCTTACTGAGAACGAAGCGGTCGCGCTCCGGCGCGTCGGGGCGCTTGGGGTCGATTTTGAGCACCGAGCCGTAAAGCGCCGCCAGCAGGTCGGCCATCGACAGGGAGCCGCCCACATGAGCGCTGCGGGCCTCGTGCACCATGCGAATGGCGCTGCGCCGCAGGTGCAGGGCGAACTCGCGGCAGCGGGCTGCGTCGGGATGCGGGGCGGAGGCGGGCATCGCTTAATCGAGCACCGCGAATCCGATGTAGGGATCCCAGGGAAGTCTTTGGATTTTGAGGCTGCGCAGTCCGACGGACTCCAGCGCCGCGCTCGTTTCTCCCGGCCAGATGGGATTGTCAAGTTCGTCAAAGGCCAGCACGGCGCCCTTGGGCATGCGCGGGACGAAGGCCTCCAATGCCGCCTTGGTCGGTTCGTAGAGGTCGAAATCCATGAACAGCAGGCTCACGACCAGGTGCTGGTTGTCCTGGACGAATTTGGGGATGGTTTCGATCGCGTCACCCTTCACGAGGCGAATCTTCTCGACATGCCCCAGGAAGCGGTCGCTGTCGTAGACCTCGATAAGCGAGGCCAGTTCCGAGAAACTATCGGCTTTGAGTCCCCCCTTCTTGGGGTTTAGAAGCGGGTTGCGGTCCTTCTTTGAAATATCCGGAAAGCCGGCGAAGGTGTCAAATCCGTAGATGCGCCGCATCAGATTCGCCGGTTCGAGTACGGCGCTAAATTGCGCCCAAGACATCAGGCCGAAACCGCTGCGCACCCCGCATTCGATGATCGAGCCTTTGACCTCCAAAACCCTCTTGAAGACTTCGTAGAGCGCGAGATAGCGGGTTACCGTCTTGCGCCGCGCGTATTTCGGGAAGTTCTCCAACCGCGCTTCGAGCGGGTCGGCGCTGTTTGCGAAGATGCGCGAAATGCGTTCGCTGGCGACGGCTTCGGACTTGGTCTTCAGTGATTTCATGGCAGTTTCACCCGGCAGCCCAAAAGCGCGAGGGCCGTCTTTGCGAGTATTTCCAGATCGGTCGGAATGGAGCGGTTGCGGACATAGTAAAGCCCGAGCCGGATCTTCTCGGGGCGTATCAATTCGTTGTAGGCCCGGTCCGGGTCGGGGCTGCCGTTGAGAATCTCGCCTTCATTGCGAAAACGGATCGACGCATAGTCGGTGATGCCGGGCGGCGTCGACAGCAGGGCCTTTTCTTCGGCGCTGTAGCGCGCGACATCGGACTCGACCTGCGGGCGCGGGCCCACCAGGCTCATCTCGCCGCGCAGGACATTGATGAATTGGGCGATCTCGTCGAGCTTCGTGGCGCGCAGCAAGGCGCCGACGCGCGTGATGCGGGGATCGTCGTTGGGCGTGGACGGCCCCCCCCGTTTTTCCGCGTCGGCGACCATGGTCCTGAACTTGAGCATGGTAAACCGGGTTTCGTTGAGCCCCACGCGCTTGCCGCGGTAGAAGACCGGGCCGGCGGATTCCAGCTTAATCGCGAGGGCGACCAGCAGAAAAATCGGGGTCGCAAGCAGCAGCACCGGGATGGCCACGGAAAGATCCAAAAATCGCTTACCCATGAAAGGTAATTATAGAAAATAGGAGGGCTTGAGGTCACTCCCTTTCGGCGACGGCGTAGATCAGTTTATGGCTTAAAACGGGCCCTGAGGAACTGCTCCACGGAATTAAGGGTTCTACCGGGATGTCGGTGTCGATCTCGGGGCCTAAGCGGCGCAGCGGGCCGTAAAAAAGACGCTTCAAGAATGCCTTTCCGACCATCGTCTTGGGCATCAGCCCCGAACGCGAGGCTAGGCGCCGCAATCGCGACAGAACGCCCCGCTGCTCAGAGACGGCGGCGGGAAAGCCGGCGTAAAGCGAGGCCTTAAATCCAAGTTTCGAGAGGGACTGCTCGAGTTCCAAGGCGGATAGGTAGCGGGTGCTGTAAGGCGAGGGAATACAGCCCTCCCATTCCCGGTTCGAGGAACTGAGCACCAACTTCCCCCCCGGGCGCAGGACGCGGCGGGCCTCGCGGAAGAACGCGTCGGCATCCGCGAAGTAATACAGGGCTTCGAAGCACAAAACGGCGTCAAACGAGGCGTCGGCAAACGGGAGGCGGTGGGCGTCGAGGCGCAAGACGGGGATGCGCCCCTGGTAGTGGCGTCGGGCGGCCTCGACGAGGGCCATGGTGTAGTCGCCGCCGACTACGCGCTCGGCGGTTTCGGCCAGATAGGCCAGACCGCGGCCGGAGCCGCAGGCGGCTTCGAGCACGGCGCCGGTTCCGGCCGTACGGCGCGCGAGTTCGTAGCGCGTCAGGATGACGCGCAGTTGTTCCAGATGGGCTTGATTGCCTTCCAGTTCCGTGACGGTCGAGAAATCGTCGGTCATTTTGCGGGTGTTCGCCGAAGGCTGAAGCGGCTTTCAAAGACCATGACATCGTAGGAACGCAGATGAAAGACGCCGTCTTTTTCGAGCAGGAGTTCCTTCGTGTCGCGGCGCGTCTCGAAGAGGGGGCGCCAGCGGCGGTCGAGGAGAGCTTCTGGAAAGGGAATGGAAAACATCTTGCTGCGGTTTAGCACAATCACATAGTCCCGAAAGCGATATCTCCAGGCGGCGGCTTCGAGACCGTCGGCCAACGGGAAGGGGACGGGAATCGGGGTTCCGTTGTCTAGAATCGGCAGCAGTGATTTCAGTTCCCCGGCGACGCGCGTGACGCGGCTTAGGTGTTCGGGAAAATCGAAGAGGGTGCGAGGCTCGCCATCCGGGCGGCGCAGGGTTAGATAGTAGATTCCGCGCGCGCCGTGAACGATGGCGGCGTAGGACATGAAGCGGATTTCCTCGTGGTATGGAAAACGGCCGATGCGGGGTTTGCGCGGATTGCGCTGCGGATAGTCCTTCCAGTTAAAGGATTGTAGAACGGCCCAAATGGGTTTTCCGGCAGGAACACCCTGGCGGGCGATATCCAATTGCTGCGCCACCGATTCTAGCGGGAGATGCGGGACGGGATACCAGTCCACCATCAAGATATCAGAAATCTTTCCGTATTTTAATGCAGGAGAGCCCTGACCGATGACGAAGGTTGTCCTCTGATTCGGGGACCATTTCTTGTTGGCGGCGTCGAGCGCGGCGAGTTTTTCGGCGGGCCACAATTTGTTCGTTCCGTCCGGTTCGTCGACGAGATACCAAGCCGCGATCGGCCAGGACTTCGCGGCTGCGGAAAAGGTCGAACTGATAACCCCTTCGGGGTAGACGACCATGTCCATCTTCTGGCGCTTGGCCTCGCGGGCCAGAATGGAGAGGAAGGCGGGATTCTTATCCCGCGTGAAGAAGGAGTTGAAGCCGAATCCCTTGAGGCGCACCAGTTGCGCCGGGCTGGAGACTCCGTACATCCCCAGGCGAAAACGAGTTAACGGAGCGGTCGATGTACATCCGAATCCCGAAAATAGAAAAATCAAGATTGCAAATCGCCATAGACCGGCAGTGCAGGGAATTCTAGATGCGTTCATGCAATAAATCCTCGACAGGAAGACCTAGTAGTCGCAGGGCCTCCGGAATAATTTTTGCTTCATCGAATTCCTGCGCTGCTTTCAGGAGAGAAAAGCGTCCGAATTCGCCGCGGTCGGTTTCCTTTGAAAATACGAGCTTGATCGCTTCAGCGAGCGCCTTCGAATCCTTAATGGGCACAAGGAAGCCGTTCCTTCCTTGTTCGACGGTGGCGCGGCAATGCTCGCTGGTCGTGGCGATCAGCGGCTTGCCCATCGCCATCGGTTCCAGCAAAGCGCGCGGGTATCCCCCCTCCCGATAATATGTGGGCAGCACGGCTAAATCCGAAACCGCGTACAAGGCCTTTACATCACGCTGAAATCCCAACCAAATAAAATTCGCGTTAGCTTCAATTTCGCGGACATAGGATTCAGGCACCGCATCCTTGTTCCCGGGCTCAAGCGGCGCGACGAGAACGAACTTCAGGTTCGGATTGGAGTCTTTTAGCAGCGTCGCCGCTTCGGCGAATTCACGAACTCCTTTTTGCCATATCATCCGCGCGACCATGATGACAATAGATTCCCCCGGAATCACCCCGCAAAGTTCGCGCGATTTCTCTCGCCGTTTCTCGTCGACTAGTTCTATCGCGTACTCAGCCGTGTCAAGGTAATTGCGAGTGAGTACGGCCTTATGTTTAGGGATCAGATTTCGGTCGATAAAAAAACGATGATCTTCGATATTCGTAAACCAAACCTTTCGGCTGCATCCGCAAGCGACGCGATAGAGTTCGATGAAAATTCTCCGGAGCAGTCTCCCGACTGGATTCTTGGGCGATTCAAATCCGGAACCGAGCCCGACGACATGGCAATAGTTTTCCGCAACACCCGCGAATTTAGCGGCAAGGCTGCCGAAAATATTAGGTTTGGTGGAAAAATTGAACACGACATCGATCTGGTTTCGCCGCATGACGCGGTAAAGGCAATTCAAATACTTCAAATCCGCGGCGAAACTGAACCAGCGATACATCGGGATGGAAACGCAATCGACCCCCAAGGCAGCGATGCTTTGCGCGTATTCTCCGGGGTCGCAATACACGAATACTTTGGCGTTGGGGATTGTCCGCAGGGATTTGATGATTCCTTTCGCGAACAGCATGACGGACAGCCCGTCGGGCATGACGAATGCGATATTGAGCGAAGTCTTCGGATTCACTTCTCTAAGGCGAAGACGGCGTGGGCTGAAAATGGCGGTGCGACCATAAAAGCGCGAACGACGCGCAGTCCTTGTGCGGCGAACTCGGCTCTAAGTGAATCCATGTCCATCGGACAGGGCGCGGGAATATGGCTAGGACGCAATTTCTTGAGGAGAGAATGCTTAAAGCGTTGGAATTTGGTATCGACGCTGCAACTGGCTATGACGAGTTTTGTGGACAGGGCCGCGATCTCTCGTATGGTTTCGCGTTTAATTTCCAAAGGGACTCGGTGCAAAAAGCCCAAGGTAACAACGCACGCAAATGATTGCCTAGGAAAAGGCGTTTTCGTGATGTCCCCCTGGGTGCAGGTTTCCAGACGGTCTTGCGGGTATTCGGAGCGGGCCAACACCATCATCTCGGGAGATATGTCGCATGCCGTGATGCGAAACGGAAATCTATGCAAAATCGGTCCTAAAATGCCTGTTCCGCATGGGATGTCAAGCAATCTGTCCGCCTCCGTCCAATCATACCGGGAAAGCTCGCGCGCGATAGCCCTCTGTTCCAGCCAGGTGACGAATCTTCCCCAAGACCAGTCCGATGAATTGTAGCGCTTATATTCGCCGGCCCTCTGGGCGCTGCGATAGGCGCGGAGCGTATCTTTCTCGTAATCTGTCATCGTTTAAAAACCATCAAAATTTTCGCATTTGTTGGAGAATTTGTCTTTCGTAAAATTGATTGACATAGACGCGCGCCGCTATAGATTTGACCAAAGGAGACCAAGCCTTTTGGGATAGGGAATCAAGCGCGGTATGCCAATGCTTGAGTTGTTCTTTCAGAACATAGAGATCAAGCAGCTTGGAATCCATGTCGGGGAAATGGCTGCTATACCCCCGAACGAAGCTGTTTTCCGCGTTGTCTCCCGGCGTCCCGAGGAGCAAGAGCAAAGGGCTCCCCCAATAAAGAATCCGATAGGTCATAATAAATCGCGCCAAATCGGCTTCCCTAAAGGACCTCTTCATTTTCCCGGGATCCAAAAGGAACAGGTTATCCCCCCGGATTAGAACATTGCGGATATCAAGTCCCTTAAACGTCTCTGTTTCCGCAGTTTGAAAACTCAATTTTTCCAATTTCGTTAGAGCGGCCGGCACTTTCATAAGGCAGGGATTTCTGGTTTGACGGGATAGTTCCCGACAATAAAAATAAATTTTTGGAAAAATTATAGGACTGGAAACCGTCGCGGTTTTGTAGCGCTGCAAATGGAATCGCCCCAAGGCGCTTCCCAGTCGGCCCATGTATCCCGCTAAACGATTCCCTTGAATGCAATTGCCGAGCCGGCTGCGAAAGTCCAGCGATCGAAAGATTGAAAAAGCGTCTACCGCGTCAACGCGTTCCGTTATGATCGCGTTTAATTCCTCGAGGAAGTCTACGACCTTAATCCACTCCACATTATCGGATTTCCCGTCCCAGTGATCGGCTAACAAGCGCAGGCTCTTTACCTCCTCATGGGCGAGAGCCTTGTCTTGATCGCTGAGCGGGAGTATCGTCGCCTCGCGGCGGCGGAGGTCGGTTTTGGGTATTTTGACGAAAAGCTTCCGGTGGTCGCTTTTGTCGATGGAATCGAGCTGGAAACAAAACGAGAAAAAATTTCTCTGAATCGGCCCTAGCTTGAGCCGCTCGATAGCATCGGTCGTTCCGAAGAGTCGCGTAGCCGCTTGATCCCCGATTTGCCGTTGGATCATGTTGTCGCCGGTCACAGCCAGCGCTCCGCCCACAATTGGAACAGCAGCATCAGCATGACTTTCTCCGCTCTGCCTCCGCGGTAACGGTAGAAGGCGTCAAGTTCAGCGGTTACGGCCTGCTCGTTGAGAATGCCCACGCGGCGAACGCTTTGAACCGAAAGATGCTGGTACGCGAGTTCTTTCCAGGGGCCGCGAAGCCAGTCATAAAGCGGGATGGAAAATCCCCGTTTCGGGGCTTGAAGCACGGATTGTGATATCCAGGGTGCAAGAATTCTCTTCATGAGGCGCTTATGTTCGCCGTCTTTGTAAATGTATTCGAGTGGAAGCGAAAAAGCGAATTCGACGAGACGATGGTCCAGCAAGGGATCGCGGCATTCTAAAGAAACGGCCATAGACGCTCGGTCGACCTTGGTCATGATATCATCAGCGAGAAAGGCCTGAAAGTCGGTGCGCATCATGTGGTCGAAGAAGGCATTTCGTCCATTCGCGCGAGGAGTCCGTTTGAAGACCGTACCGGTCAACACGTCCGGATCCACCGCGTTTAACAGCGTGCCGACGGAATTTGTTTCCCACCCCTTTTCATTCATCACCTGGGTTAGTTCCGCCGCATCCCGAACCGACATTATCCTCAAGGATTTTTCCAGGCGAGAACTCCATTGCGGGTTCCAACTGGGGCTATTCTGCAACGAGAGGCCGGCTGAAATCAGCGCCCTATAGGGCAAGGCATTGATCGTCGAGGCAGCGGCTTTCCTCAATGGGAACGGGAATCGATTCAGCCAATTTCTCAGCTTATCGTAATTGGGATAACTATCATAACCGCAGAAAAGTTCGTCCCCCCCATCGGCGGATAGGGCTACCTTAACGCTATCGCGAGCTAGTTTGCAAAGAATTGAGGTTGGAATCCCGGAGGTGTCCCCGAAGGGTTCGTCCCAAATATCGACGAAGTTCGGCAGGGCCGATTGCGCTTTGTCGGCGTCTATACCATTGATTGTATGCCGGAGATCCAGGTCCTTCGCGACTTGGGCTGCCTTTTCCGACTCATCGAAAGCCGGATTATCAAAACCGATAGTAATGTGTTCCAGGTCGGCATTTAGGCGTTTCTTTAGAAAGGTGGCAAGGAAGGTCGAATCGATTCCGCCTGAAAGGAAAACCCCGACCGGGACATCGGAAACGAGACGATAGGAGAAAGCGCTGTCGCACAACTCGGTCAATCGGTCCACGGCATCGTTCTCGGTGCCGCGAAAAGAGCCCCTTTCGATGTTGTCGATGCTCCAATAGCGCGTGAGCGTTGAATCGCCTTTCGCGTCGAACGACATGAAGTGTCCCGCCGGCAGTTTGTATGTGTCGCGGTAGACGGTTTTTTCGCCGACCGCGTATCCAAAACAAAAGAACTGCCCCAACCCGTCCGTGCAGAGTTCCCGACTGAATTCAGGATGGGCGTGCAGCGCTTTAATCTCCGACCCGAACAATAGCCGTTTCGGAGATTTATGATAGTAGAGGGGTTTTACGCCCACACGGTCCCTTGCCAATGTGAGGGACCGCGTTCGAGCATCCCAAATGGCGAAGGCGAACATCCCTAGAAATTTCCCTAGAGCCTTCTCTATTCCCCAGCAGTGGATAGCATTGAGGACTACTTCGGTATCGGTACCGCTAAGGAATCGGTATCCTAGAATTTCCAGCTCTGGACGGATTTCCTTGAAGTTATAGACTTCTCCGTTAAAAACGATCGTTAGAGAGCGGTCTTCCGTCCACATAGGCTGGCGCCCGGCCGGGGAAAGATCTTGAATAGACAGGCGTCGATGACCGAGTCCGATCGGTCCCTCGCAGTAAAGACCTTCGTCATCAGGACCGCGGTGAACCAACGCATCGGCCATGGCCCGAACGGCACGCGGGTCGGCCGCGCCATGAAATCCTAATTCTCCCGCTATTCCGCACATCAGCGCCCGTCTTTGCCGACCATTGAACGCCAAATTGAAGACAACCGTTCAACTTTATCGTCGATAAGGTAATCACGGTAAACGGTCCGCTTTGCTTCAGTTCCCAATTTCTTTCTAAGCGAAGGGTTTTTCGCGAGTTCTCGCCATCGATTTTCAATCGCCTTCGCATCGCCGGTGGCGACTAAATATCCGTTTTGTCCGTCTTTAATAGCTTCTCGCAGCCCGCCGACGGCGGAAGCGATGACCGGTTTTCCAAGCGCCATGGCTTCAAGAACAGCCCGGCCGAATCCTTCTGAAAGCGATGGATGGATGACTATGTCCATCTGGGTCGTAATTGCAAGGGCGTCTTTGCGCCAGCCGGTAAAGTGGACATGTTTCTCAAGTCGATGCCGGGCGATTTGAGTTTCCAGTTCGTCTCGGTATGGACGGTATTCGTCGATGACATGGTCGCCGAGCAGGTATAAATGCAGATTTGGGAATTCCAGTACGAGCTTGGCGAGGGCCTCGATTGCCAGGTGCTGCCCCTTTGGTTTGTAAAGCTGCGCTATCACCACGGCGTTGAGCGCGTCGTCTCTAATGGACAATCCGCGTCGAATCTCGGTATGGTCGGCGTTTTCTACGGCTTCGAGCTGACTGGTATCCATACCGATTCGGAGGATATCGATTTTCCGGGCATACCAACGGGTCAGGATTGGGTATTGATCGTCGCGATTGGATTCGCAAAAGAAAAGAAGTTTGGAGGCGAGGAAGTAGCAAAGGCGATCGATGATCGGATTGGCCAATTCACCTTTAATGTAGAGCAGTGATGGAGTTCGGGTCAGTAAAGCGCCCAATCCGACGCATAATTGGGCGCGGACGCAGTTCGAATAGATGACATCGATAGAATATTTTCGGAGTAGGCGCGCAATTTGCAGGTTATAGCGGACGAGATCGAAGACAGATTTAATTTTACAGAAGATATTGGTGCGCAGCGCCGCACCGCCGTAGCTTCCAAGCACGCCCGAGGGCTTTAAGACGACGCATTCGACTCCCATGGCTCGAAACTGTGTTAAGGCGGCCCCATCCGCGGGGGCGATAATCAGGGGTTTGAAGCGTTTTGGATCGAGACGCTCTAAGATGAGATGCTGGGTTAGAAAATTGCCCCCTAACCCCATCGGATAGGGTTCAAAAAATGCGACACGCACCAAGGATGTATTTGCCGAATGGTAGGAGCTCATGGAAGCGCGGCGCGAGGAGGATCAGTTAAGGCTAATGCTTCTTCGGATCGGACAGAATGAAAACCGTCTGCCATGCTTGCCACTTAACCCATGGAAGGGATAGCAGCAGGGCATCAACGGACTCTAAAGTCCGCAAGAGTGGTCGAAAAACAAACGGGATACGTCGAAAAGGGACTGCTGCAAGAGTTGCCAGATGGAAGAATCGCATTTCAATTTTGCCGAAGTACTTATCGAAAATCTTGAATTGTTTTTTCCGGAGTATGTGGTCAACTTCCCATTCTGTCCGAATCGTCGGCGTCAGTTTGCGGTAAAGATGAATGATGGGATTATGGCCGAGAGCCTCGGTGCAGATCATCTTTCCGCTTGGCTTTAAGACTCGGGCGATTTCGGCCATAGCCTTATCCAGGTCGATGTGGTGGAGGACGCCGTATTCCATCGCGAGGTCGAAAGTATCATTTGCGAACTGCAAAGATTCACCGTCGGCGAGGGCAAAGGTTGTTTGCTCATCGACGCCGGAGGCTAGCGCCTGCTTCCGCGAATTTGAAACGGCTGTCTCCGAGATATCAATTCCTGTGGGAAAGCCGCCGGCTTTTGCGACAAAGATGGACTCTTCGCCGTTTCCGCACCCGAAATCCAATACCTTCTTGTTTTTTACATTGGTTGTCAGCCAGTTCCGGTAAAAGTCGAGACTCTTACGCTCAATCGCATAATATTTGAAATTTGACCACAATGGGTTGTCTTGAGTTGCAGTCTCCGCTTCAGGCGACCAGCGCTGCTCTACGCGGTCGTCCCGAACACGGTCGTGAAACGCAGCTTCCTCTTCCTTGCGGTCTTTCATCAATTTCTCCATGGCGCCACTCTTTAATACCCGATGCATATCATACAAATTCTCCGAGACGGGCAATTTTCCGCCCGAAACGCAGACGCGAGGATTTAGCCTGGTTGGATGGAATCAAATCACAGGATTAGGCTGCGATGGCATATTCGAGGAAATCGCACGCGAACGAGGAACGGGATCCGGATTTCTGCGCGCAAGCGCAATTGCGAAGAAGAAAATAGGGAAGATCGTTTTATAAATCCAACACGAATAGTGCAAATCCATAAGCCATATCGCACTGATAATGCAGATGCCCAATTGCTTGATCTCAATAGACTTCCGATGAGCCAGGTTGCGGTTTTTATTTACGGACCTCCTCAGATTAAGAAATGCGAGAACAACTTGCCATGTGAAGATTGACCATAATGGGAGTCCTATCCGCATAATGGATTCGAAGAAACCAACATCTCCGGAAGTCCCGTAGTAAGGATTTGCGCTGAGGCCAAAACCAATCAACAATTGATGAGGGCGTGTCATTGCCTCCGAAATGAAGCGGTTAAACTCATGAATCACTAGCGAACTGAATGAATTAGGATTGAGTACGGTATCAATAGTTAGGACCATTGATATCTGGCTCTGAATAATCCTCCAAATGAAAGCAAGGATGGATCGGACCATCTCGGCATCAAAGATTACTGTCGCGGCCATTACAGCGATCAAGGGATAGAGAATCGATTTAAAGCTAAAGAATTTGCGGTTGAAATGAAGCGAGATGACGAGAAAAGTGAAAAGAGCAGTAAAATTCTGAGTAAAGAGCAGGCAAAGTAGGGTTAGAGAAAATGCATTTCTCCTACTCGATAACCGCTGCTCCAGAGTACAGTAAGAGAAGAAACCCATAATAACCCACAATGCGGACGTCGAGTGGCGTTCCAGCAGACCAAACGAGCGGTAGGCACTGTCGATCCTGAAAGTGTTGGCCTCAAAATCGCCGAGAATAATGTCCTCAGAATGAATCGAGTAGAGATGGGCCCAGTAGCTATATTGAGTAGCCTGATTGAGGATGCGCTTATAACCGGTGTCTACGACGAAAAACACCGCTGAAATGATCCCCATTATCACCGCGCCTTTTAGAAACCACCGGATGTGGCGTTCGTGGGCCATACGCGAAAAAAAGAAATAGGTCAGTGCGGCGGAAGAAATCATGAAAAGAGTCGAAGCGATCGGCCGCAAGGTCGTTGGGCCAAATGAAAATTGAGTGATGGCAATATTTAAGAGAAAAAACGATAGAAGGAGAAATACGATGATATCCCAGGTAGGTGTGCCTTGTGCTTTTGCAGAGGGAGTCGGTCGATCCTGTCTCAATTTTAGAGAGGGAAAGAAAATTAACGGCCATAGCAATATCGAGAGTGTCGCTGCACTAGGCCTGCCAGAAAGGACCTGAAGCGGATAACTCATGCCGACGAAAATCGGGAGTAGAAAGCATGAGATGTCACGCAGGGATAGCGGTGTATTTTTCATTGGATAGGAGTTAAGGCAGATACATCCGAATCAGGGAAAATTAAAGAGGCCGTCCTACCCCACTCCTAATCGCAGGAAAAGCTCTGTACGGCAAGAAGAAACTCAAGAACAACTCTGCAAGAAATACCGGACGCGGGTTGAGGCGAAGGCTCTCGTAGTAGCATCGCCATGTACGGTATCTATTCCCCCGCCGCCAATGCCCCCGGGCTTCTTCTCGTTTAATGTCCGCGCGGTAAGCTCTAATCTCCTCAGCGTATTCTTCCTGGAACTCGGGATGGAGCTTGCTAAGGCGGTCAATAATTTCCAGGGGTTCTTTAATAAGGTCTTCGCGGTTGGTCAAAGAGTAGTTGTTACCGTGAACTCTGTATTTAGCGAGAATTTCATCAACATAGGCGATGCGGTACTTATACGCTATGCGGAGGAACAGATCCGACTCCTCGCACATTTTAAAATGTTCAGGGAACCACCAAGTACGGTCGCTCGGAAGAGCCGACCTTCGAATCATTACGGTGTGAATCGGAAGATAGTACGCGCGCAGAAGTTGCCTGAACGCATCGCCATCAGGGGGCCGCGATTTATAGAATAAGTCCTCCCTCCCGTCCGCTTCCCAAAACCTCAGGGAATTTGAGAAAACAAGTCCGACACCTTCCGAAAACGCCGCAACCTGCCGCGCAAGTTTTTCCGGCAAATAGAGGTCGTCTTGATCCAAGAAACTGATGAATTCGCCTCGGCAGAATTCAAGCGCGTTGTTTCGGGCTTCTCCAAGAGGTACCTGACGCTCGGAGCGAAAATAGCGGAGTTTATCATCAAAACTCTTTGCGATATTGGGGGTATCGTCGGTGGAAGCGTCATCGTAGAGAACGATCTCAAAATCCGAGAAGGTTTGCGCGTAAACCGATTCGATGGCTTCACGCAAAAAGGCCGCGCCGTTATAGGCATTTATCAAGACGCTGACGCGGGGATTGGCCGACATAGGCAGGGCTTAAGCCGCGCTCGCGACGGGGCTGGCGAAAAAAGCCAATACCGCCTCAATGACGGTGTCTACTTCCGCATCGGTCAGGGCGCAGTGCATCGGCAGGGTAACGATTTCACGCCAGAGAATATCCGCCCGGGGAAGCGGCTCTTTCGCGTATTGCGAGAAAAACGGCTGGCTGTGATTGGCGATGTAATGCACCCCCGTGCCGACGCCGCGCCCCTTGAGGGCTTCCATAAACGCATCCCGCCGCTCGGCCGCGACGCGGACGATGTAGATATGGGGTACGACTTCGTTTAGATCCAGCGCGATGGGCGTCAACCCCGGAACGCCGGTGAAGGCTTTCTGATAACGAAGCCCGATCTCGCGGCGGCGCGCAATAAATCCGGGGAGCTTTTTGAGCTGCTCCAGACCCACGGCCGCGCAAAAATTGGGCATGTGGTAGCGGTAGCCCGGAGAAACAACTTCGTAGAGGTAGGCGCGCGTATTCTTGTAGCGATTCCAGGTATCCTTGTCTATTCCGAGAATTCGCATGCGGCGAATGTCCTCGGCGACGCCATCGTCGGAAAGAACGACGGCGCCCCCCTCCCCCGTCGTGATGTTCTTGATGGGGTCGAAGCTGAAACAGGCGGCATGTCCCATGGTTCCGACCTTGCGGCCCTTGTAATCGGAGCCGAAGGCGTGGGCTGCGTCTTCGATGACCTTAAATCCCCGCTGCTCCGCTAGCGCCATCAGCCGCAGCATGTCGCAGGAGGCGCCCGCGAAGTGGACGGGCATTACGACCTTTGTTTTCGAGGTGAGTTTTTTTTCAACATCGTCGATATCGATGAGGAGGCTTTCTTCATGGGATTCCGCAAATACGGGACGGGCGCCGAGAGAAATGACGGCCTGCACGCAGGCGGCGAAGGTGATCGAAGGCAGGATGACCTCGTCGCCGGGGCCTACGCCGAAGCCAGCGAGAGCGATATGCAGCGCGGATGTCCCCGTATTGACGGCGATCGCGTTTCCGACACCAAGATATTTTTTTAATTCTTCTTCGAATTCATAGACGGTTGAGCCAAGTCCGAGCCAACCGGATTCGAAAATCTTTTGCATAGCAAGGATTTCTTCGGGGCCGGTGACAGGTCTGGAGATGGCGATCATAGGGTTAGTATATGAATTCCGCTCGGGCGCCTCTATCGCAGCCTTCGCATAATGGCGGCATGCGTGCGGCGAACATTGATATCGATGGGGTAGAGCCTGAAGAAAGGATCGATCACCTGCAGCCCTTTGCGCAGCAGGACCACGCGGGTGGAGGGCGCTGTATCGGCCATAGCGATATAGGCCCGGGCTAGATGCACCGCGTATTGAGGGTTTTCACTCCAGGACAACGCGCGCGAGAAGAAATAGACCTGCGACTCGGGAGGGGTCTTCTTGCCGCGGTGAAAGTGGAATTCGGAAACGAGGGGCGGTATCGAGCCGATCAGGAGGAGAGCCGCCCAGGAAATTACCACTCCGGCAAAAAGGCGGGACTTGGCGCGCCGACCGCCCCACGAAGCCGGACGACTATCCTTGATTTTTCCCCTTGGAGGAAGAAAGAGGCCGGCGGCCAGTATCAGGAGTATCGCGTTGGCAGAGGTGCGCAATGGAAACTCGAGGCACATATGGATAGCGGCGGTGATAAGCGCCAAGAGGGCCCCGCCGGCGATGAAGTTCGGCTTGCGCGAACTTGAGACCCATGTCTTTATTCCCGTCCCAAATGCCGCAGCGAATCCGACGCCGACGATGGCTAATCCGACGATTCCTAATTCGACCAATATCTGAAGCCAATCGCAGTGCAGATGGGTCAGGACTCTTCCGGCGATAAATTCGGGTTGGTAGGGTGCGGAGGCATAGCGGAAGGCGCCAAGACCGGTACCGATTTGCGGGAATTGGTCGCGGATCAGCTGCCAGCCGGATTCATAGAAAGAAAAGCGAGCGAGCAACTGCGGGATCCAAGCGCCGTCGCGAACGGGGTGATAATATGGGTTCTGATAAATCAGGTATACGCCCCCCCCCCCGACGAGGAAAACCAGGGCCAGGAGTTTCCACCTGGCTTTTGGTCCGGTGAATGCGGCGATGGTGACCAGTGAGAGAGCAGCGGCCCCGATGCCGAGGGAAAACATCCCTCCTCGGGAACCGGTCTCGAGTAGGCCATAGATGATGGTCGCTATGCCGCACAGGGCCATCACCGCCTTTGCGGCGGCATCGCCGATGCGTGCAGAGGACCCCAATCGGCGCAGATCCGAGATCGATTGCGACAGGATTCCGATTCCAACCGCGGCGCAAAGGGCCAGGAAGAAGGCCGCGTGGTCGCGATTAACGAAGGTCCCAAACGGCATCGTTCCGCGATGCGTCAGTTCCCGAAATCCCAGCATGGGGTAACGGTAGGTTTGCCGGTAATGTTCATAGGCAACGGCGTCGTTTCTGAACGCTATCCCGGTCAGCGCGGAAATCGTGCCGATGGCGAGTATCGCCCAGGCCAGCCGTTTAGCTTTGTCGCTATCGGAAATAGTCGCGCATGTTGTAACGATCAGCGTGAAATAGGACAACCAAAGGAGCACCGCGGTTTGAGTCGCCCAAGAGGAAGTGGTGGAAAAGAAGTGGAGGTTCGGAGCATCGCCCGGTTGCAGCGAAGTCAATTGGACCAGCCCCATCAGCGGGACAGCTAAAGCGGTTCCCGCAAGGATGCGTCTGGCTTTGCCGTCCAGGCGCAAATCGCCCAAAAGCGCCGTCAAAATCAAATGGCCTGCGATCAGGATTTGCATCACGGCCACGGACCAGGGTTCGGTGGTCGCGAAGAGCGCCGTCGTCGAGAGGAGTATCAGGTAAAGCAGCGCTTCCGAAGCCGCTTTAAGGACGCTGTTCCAAGGCGAGAATGACGCGGCGCCGTAGGAACTGCCCCTCACTCACACCGCCGAAACCTTCTCCCCATAAGTCCGATAATACTGCTGATAATAATACCCATACCCCGCATAACTCAACCCACCCAACTTCGCCGCAT
>PFUL01000086.1 GCA_002790095.1 Elusimicrobia bacterium CG_4_9_14_3_um_filter_62_55
CCCCCTCCGAAAAAAAACGCGAAAAACCTGCTTGACCCATAAGGCCCACTTTGGTATAGGTCTCTTGGTCCCCGTCGCTTGACGGGATCAAGACCCGGGGTTGGTGGCCCCGAATCATGGTGGGAGGTGGTTGTATGCGAAAGAGCAGTATCCTGTCGATCGCGTTCGCCGTCGTACTCGGCGCCGCGTTCTCCGTTCCGGCGCAGGCCGAGGAACGGCTTCCGGACTTTGATCAAGGTGTAAACGTCGGCCGCTTCGTCAAGAACGCGCGCTCCGCCGTCGCGTCGGACGAAACGAAACTGGAGGGCGAGTCGCGCCAGATTCAAGCGATGAACGAAGGCGACATCGTCCGCAAGATCGTCGTTTTCCGCAAGGGCAGCGAAACCGGACGCCGGATGAACATCATCCGTCAGACCGGCGGCATCCCCCAAAAGAATCTCTGGCTGGTCAACGCGGTCTCGGTCGTCATGCCGAAGTCGCGCCTCCAGAGCTTCAAACGGGGTCTCGCCTCGTTCGGCGAGGTTCTGCGCGTCGAAGACGATTTCATCCAGAACTGGCTCGTCAACGCGCCGGCGATGGCGCCGGTGCTTCCGGTCAATCGCCGTGCCGACATCCGCCCGGACGCTCTTAAAGGAACGGCGCCCGAGACGGAAGAACAAAAGACCCCCTGGGGCATCGACCGCGTGCACGCGGCGAAGGCCTGGGAAACGACGCGCGGCGGAGGCGTGAAGCTCGCGGTCGTCGACACGGGCATCGACCACACCCACACGGACCTCAAGGTCGTCGGCGGCTTCAACACCATCGACAACGCCGCGGACTTCAAGGACGACAACGGACACGGCACCCACGTGGCCGGCACGATCGCGGGCTCCGACAACGATGAGGGAGTCGTGGGCGTCGCGCCGGACGTGCTGCTCTACGGCGTCAAAGTCCTCAGCGCGAGCGGAAGCGGAACCTTCGCGGACGTGATCGAGGGAATCCAGTGGACCGTCGAGAATAAGATGGACGTCGCGAACTTCAGCCTCGGCGCCTCCCAAGGCACCCAGGCGCTGGCCGACGCGGTTCAGGCCGCGGCGGACGGCGGGGTCGCGTTGATCTGCGCGGCGGGCAACTCCGGCGGTTCGGTCGGCTTTCCGGCCGCCTACCCGGGAGCGCTCGCGGTGGCGGCGTCCGACTCGGGAGACCGCGTCGCGTACTTCTCCAGCCGCGGACCCGAGGTGGACGTGATCGCCCCCGGCGTCGGAATCAACTCGACCTGGATGGGCGGCGGGTACAAGAGCATCTCGGGCACCTCGATGGCGACGCCGCACGTCGCCGGACTCGCGGCGCTCGCGGTGGCTTCCCGCGGACTCCACGGCATCGACGCGATCCGCAAGGCCCTTCGCGAGGCCGCGTCTCCGATCGGGGAATTCCCGGCCGAACAGCAGGGCGCCGGCATGCCGGACGCGGGAAGACTCGTCAACCCGTAACGCCCAAGACTTGAATTAAAAAGCCCCGCCCGGCGATTCCGGGCGGGGCTTTTTTCTTCGGAGCCTAGGCAGGAGACGAAGGATTCGAACGCGAAGCCGCGCCGACCTCCGATACCTTTCCGCCCAGGAGCTTCTTTACCGTCTCGGAAAACTTGTCGATGTCGTAGGGCTTGGTCATGTACTCGGTCGCACCGGCGTCCTTCGCCCCCTCTAAATCCTGCGTGTAGGATTTCGCGGTCACGACCAGAATCGGCATTCCCTTAAACCGGGCGTCTTCGCGCAGGCGTTCAATGACCTCGAAGCCGTGCATGCGCGGAAGCATCAGATCCACGATCACGAGGTCCGGCAGTTGGACGCGCGCCTTTTCCACGCCGTCTTTTCCATCGGCGGAATGGTCGACCGAGAGGCCTTCTTTGCGCAGGATCGCGAGCATCAAATCCGCAGCGCCTTCGTCGTCTTCGATTACGAGAACCTTTGCCGCCATCGAGTTCTACCATACCACCGGATTACCCGCTTTGCAAGACCATCCGTCAAAGTTGTTATCATACCGCCGATGCCCTCTAAAGATTCCCAGACCCGTCGCGTCATCGCGGGAATCGGACTACTCCTGGCAACGGCCGTCATCGCGACCGCCGGACGACTGATGACGCCTCCGTTCGAGCCCGGCGTTCCGGCCTACCGGGAAAAAGGAACCCCGGGGGCGCCCATCGTCATTACCGAGTTTTCCGACTTCCAATGCCCGGCCTGCCAACAGGTCGTGGGTCCGCTCCATCAGGTTCTAACCCTCTATCCGGGGAAGATCTCTCTGCGCTTCCGTCACATGCCGTGGGACTTCCACCGCTGGGCCGCCGCCGGGGCGGCCGCGGCCGA
>PFUL01000165.1 GCA_002790095.1 Elusimicrobia bacterium CG_4_9_14_3_um_filter_62_55
CATCCCCTATACGAATCAGGACCTGCGCAAGATCAACTGGAAGCAGTCGGCGAAGCGCCAGAAACTGCAGGTCAGCCGCTACGAGCAGGAAAAGGACATGCCGCTCATGCTGCTCATCGACGTCAGCGATTCCGCCTCGATGGGCCGCAAGGGCGTCGATAAACGGACCGTCGTCGAGGACGCCGCGGCGCTTCTGGCGCTCACCGCGGCTCACAAAAATATCCCGGTCGGCGCGATCTTTTTCTCAGACCGCGTCGAAGGCTTCCTTCCCCCCGCGACCGGACAGAAGGCGGCGCACCGACTCGTTAGCCGCATGATCGGCATCTCGCCGACCGGCGCTGGAACCGACGTGCGCGCCGGCATCGACTTCCTCCAAAAGTCCCTCTCCTCCCGCGCGATGGTCGCGGTGATCTCCGATTTCCTCGCCCCCGATTTCGGCGGGCCGCTCGCCAAGATCGCCGGCCGCCACGACGTCCGCGCGATTCGCGCCGTCGACCCGACCGAACAGCAGCCGTTGCCGAACGTCGGGCTCGTCTCTCTGCGCGACGCCGAAAGCGGAGAGCTGCGCGAGGTGGACACCTCGAATAAAGCGAATCGCGCCGAGCAGACTTCTAAAATCCGCTCGCGCGAGCGGCGGCTCGAGGAAGCGTTCTCGTCCAACCGCATCCGCCCGATCACCCTTTACACCGATGGAGACTACGCCCGGGACCTCGCTGAGGAATTCCGGGCGAAGAAGGGACGACGCTGATCCCGAATCAGGAGCGAACTAAATGAACATCCTTAAGAAAATCGAATCGAGTCTCGCGACGATCCTCGCGGGCGCGCTCGTGCTGGCGGCGGCCCCGCCCGCGACGGCCGCCACGCTCGGACGCGCGGTCCAAACCGGCAAGACCTCCGTGGTGGCGCCCGCCGCGATCCTCACGGGTCCGGGAGCGGCCGCGACCGCGATGAGCCTCGGCTCGGTCGGATCCCTGTCGATGCAGGGAAGCCTCCCGACGGGATTGAACGCGGTTCTGCCGACGGGCAACGCGCCCCTGAGCGCGCCGTCGCTCGCGCCGCAAAGCGCGATCGCCTCCGTCACGGTCCCCCGGACCGCTCCCGCCGCGATCCTCGCGGCTCCCTCGGCGCCCGCGGCGAAGAGTTCCCCTGTGAAAGCGGCGGCGAAACGGGCGCCGGCCTCCGGCGCCCAAGCCGTCGCCGCGGAGACCCACGCGCTCGGCGCTCAACTCGAGCAGATGCCCGAACTCGGCAAGGTCTCCGTCGCCGACGCGTACGGCTCGGGCGCCGCGATCGAGGCCGCGATGACGCGGACCCGGACGCGCTCCGACGGAGCGTTAACCGTGGGAAGCAGCTTCCGCCGCGCGCTGACCGCGAACCTCAACCCGGCCTCCAGGCTTCAGCCCGCCGACCTCTCCCGCGCGAATCGCTCCCGCGCCGGCCAAGCGGTCGCCGTGCCGATTACCCGGACGAACCCGCTGGTGAAGATCGATTCGCTGCTCGCCACCCCGAAGGGGATGCTCGCAGTAGGAACTTTGGCGATCGCGTCTCTCCTCGCGTTCCAGCTGTGGATGCCCGCGATCCTTTCCTCTCTCGGCATGCTCGGGATGACCGGCATGGTTCGCCGCAGCGACGGGTCCGAGCAAGCCCCGGCAGAAGCCCCGCAAGCCGACGCGCAGCTGGAGGCCGACGTCCAAAAAACCGCCGAGCTTCTCTCTCGCGTCAAAGCCGAGGTGGCGAAGGTTATCGTCGGACAGGAAGAGATGGTCGACTCGATTCTGATCGCGCTGATCGCGCGGGAACACGTCAGTCTCGAGGGTTTGCCGGGCGTCGCAAAAACCGCGACGGTCAGCACCATCGCCGACGCGCTCGGCGCGAACTTCAGCCGCATTCAGGGAACGCCGGACAAGGAACCCTCCGACATTCTCGGCGCTGAAATCCTGCAGGAACAGCCCAGCGAAGACGGTCAGTCGGTCGTCCGGAAACTGGTCCACGAGAAAGGACCGGTGTTCGCGAACCTCCTGCTGGTCGACGAAATCAACCGCATGCAAACCAAGACGCAGTCGGCGCTTCTGGAAGTCATGCAGGAACGACAGGTGACCATCGGCAAGGTGACCGAGAAGCTGCCTAAGCCGTTCGTGCTGCTCGCGACCCAAAACCCGATCGAGCAGGAAGGCACCTACCCGCTCGCCGAGGCGCAGGAAGACCGGTTCATGTTCAAGACCATCGTCCCGCAGCCGAACGCCGAAGAGCGTCGGGAGATCAACCGCCGCATGCGTCTGGAGAACAAGCCGAAGGCGCAGGCCGTCGGCACCATCGAGGAGTTCGC
>PFUL01000168.1 GCA_002790095.1 Elusimicrobia bacterium CG_4_9_14_3_um_filter_62_55
TCAGGGCGCAGCTCAGCATGCCGCCGCGCAATTGACCGGGCTGGACGCAGACCGTCTCGCCGACCTCGGCCCGCCAGACCCCGCTGCGTGCCGGCGACTCATGAATATGCCCGTGCAGCGTCAGCCGCGGCTGCGTCCGTTCGATGAATCGGTAGACGGCTTCCGAGCCCACCCTCTCCCCGGATTGGCAGACATCCAGGCCCAGGCGTGCGGGCGGCATGTGGATCACATAGACCGTCTTTCGCGGATCGGCGGGCGTCGGAAGCTTTTTGAGCTCATCTTCTACCGTCGGCAGCGTCGCGGCGTGGCCTGGCCAATCATCCAGCTCTTCAAAACCCTTCTCATTGGACAAGAGGCCGGTTCCGAACTGCCGCTGGAAGACGTAGACCTCGCGGTCCTTGCGGCAGCGGTCCTTGAGCCGGAAGGGATAATCCACGACCCAGTTCATGCCGATGAATTCGAAGCCGCCCAGTTCGAAGCGGCTCTGGGCCAGGTTCACGGTATGCGAGGACTTCGCGCAAATCCTGTCGAAAGTCTCGTCGTGAATGCGCAGGTCGTCGTTGCCCAGAAGCGCCAGATGATGGATGCCGTGGGCCTCGCACTCGGCGAAGTAGTCGGCCAGAAACCCCACGATGAATTTCCGCTGGGTGACATGGAGATCGTCCTCCATCGAGAGCATGTCGCCGCCGTTGACGATGGCGGAAACGCCATTGCTGCGGGCGAGAGCCAGCACCTTCCGGTACCGGGCCTCGCTGCCGTGGAGATCGGTGGCGTACAGGAGCTTCATTGGCTCTCCGCCGCGAATCGAGCGCCGCAACCCGGGCATAGCCAATGCTTCCGGGCTCGCTTGACCGGGGAGAAGCGCAGGCCCGTATCCTTGCTCCTGTCGGAAGGCTTTGTCACCAGCAGCATCCCCTCGATAGAGACGTCCTCTTCCAGTTTGCATCGCGGACAGGCCAATAGGTCCCGATCCTCCACGAACAGGCCGAGTTTCGCGGCGCGCTTTTTGGCCGCCTCCAGCTCACGGAGCAACGGGCGGATCGCTCGAACCGCCCTTTCGATGTCTCGATCGTCTTTCTTCTTCACGGCTCGCACTCGCTCCGCTACCGCTTCTTCCGCTTGGAGCCATTCTTGGGTTTGCGCTCCAGCTTCATGCTCCGGCAGACTTCATCGCCTTGGACCATGTCTTCGCGGGCCTCCCCGGTTTGAGCGATGCGGGCCAACGGCTCGTCCTTGCTGGTCTGCATGGGCTTGTCGTGCGCGACGCCGTGAAATGCTCCGGGGTTCGGATCGCGGTCCCAAGCGAGCCGGTGGCGGATGACCTGATGGAGATCGTAAAGCACGCGGTAATCGTCGTTGATCTCGGGCGAGCGGATGCTGGGACTCGCGTAAAGCGAGCCGTTCTTGAGCAGGCGTAGGGCGTCAAGATGATCGCGGGCCTGCTGCGCGGAATCCCAGAAAAAACGGTCCAGCTTGTCGAATTGGCCGATCCCCAACCGGGCGAAGAGCTCGGCCGCCTGGGAAAGCACCTGCGCCTGTCGTTTGGAAAGTTCCAAAACGTACCGGCGGCGGTCGGCGGCGGTCGGTTTATTGGATTTGGCGGTCACCGTTTCTTCTTCTTGCCTCGCTTCTTACCTGCGCCAGGCAGCTTCTTGCGCTTGTCCTCGAGCGTCTTGGCCGAGGAGCGGAGGTCCTCCAGGTAGCGCCCCTCCGCCGCGGTTTCCGCTTCCAGCCGCCGGCGCTCGGCGAAGGCGTCGTATTGATCGTTGGCCCAGGCCTGCGCTTCTTCGCGGCTCACCTTGCCGGAGTCGGGGAGCACGGGCAGTTCCGTATGGCGTAGGAACCGGTCCAGAAACGCCGTCCAGTCGCCCATCATGATGTCCTGGCGGCGCTGGGCGCGGAACTCGGCCTGGTCCAGGAACATGACCACGATCCGGTTGAGCGTGTCGATTTCCTTCGCGCTGAGGTAGTTCTTCGCCGTCGTCACGTCGCGCTTGAGAACCCGCGTGCCGCTCCAGGAGGTAAGGCCCATGTTGGCTTTGCGGGAGTCGGCCCTGCGCCGGACGATCTCCGCGGCCGTCAGGCCCGCCGCCGCGTAGTGCATCTTGTTCTGCATCGTGGCGAAGAAGACCTGCGTCTCTTTCTGGCCCTCGACGTAGTCCTTGGCGAGAGAGAATATCTCCCGGATGCGCTGGTAGACGCGGGCTTCGCTCGCCCGAATCTCGCGGATGCGGGCAAGCAGTTCGTCGAAATAGTCGGCCAGCCGGTCGCGGCCTTTGAGCCGGTCGTCGTCCAGGGTGAAGCCCTTGATGAGGTACTCCCGGAGGCGCTCAGTGGCCCAGATGCGAAAGCGGGTGCCCTGCGGAGATTTCACCCGGTAGCCGACCGCAAGGATGACGTCCAGGTTGTAAAAGTTGGTCGGCTTGGTAGAAAATTCGGAAATTCCGAATTTTCTCATCGTCCGCTCAGGGGCCAGTTCTCCTTCCGCGTAGGTGTTTTTGATGTGCTCGTTGATGGTGGACTTGGCTTTTCCAAACAACTCCGCCATTTGGTCCTGAGTCAGCCAAACCGTCTCATTTTCCAGGCGCACCTGAATGCGATTGCGCCCATCCTCGGTCTGGTAGAGGACGATTTCGGACGCACCGCCAGGTTTGCTCTGTGGATCGGTCATTTCCTGCGCCGTCCGAGCGCCTTATTGATTTCGGACAAATCGAATGCCTCGGGATCGAACTCCCCGCCGATCCACTCGGACAACTCCTCGTGCCGCTCGTGCTTGGGGTCGGAGAGGGCCTCAAGGAGTTCGGCGTAGCCGCCTATGCCGCCGCAGTCCTCGGGCGGGCAGGCCCGCGCGCCGGCGAGGCAGACGGGGCCGATCTTTTGGCTGCCGTCGGTGGGGGTGATTTCCTCGACTTCAATCTCGTGCTGCCAGCCGTCGCCGATATCGTAGATGTAGACGAACTTGTCGCCGGCTTGGGGCGCGGCGTCGCAGAGGCGGATGGCGTGGTGGTCGCCGACGTCGCCCCACTCGGGGTCGGGCTCGGCGTAGCGGTCCGGGCCGACCTCGAACATGTGGAGGTGGCTGTTGGTCCAGCCCATGGCGCGTTGAAGGATGTCGTGGAGCTTGGCGAGGGTGAGGTTGCCGGGGATAAGGACGCGGCGCCAGATAGGAGGGGAGGAGCCAAGCAAGGTGACCTTGAGGTGGAACGCCAAGCGATTTCGAACCTGTATTGGTTTTGATAGGGACATGAATGCCTACCTCTTGATGCCAGTCGCCGCGGACGTTGAGAGCGAATCTGCGACTTCATATCCCGCGTTTGTGAGGAAGAAAAGCTCTCCCTTCCCGGCACGATCCTCAATGAGCCCAGCATTGTGAAGCTCGTCAACGATGGATATCCACTTGGCTTCAGTCCGCGCATCTCCCTGTGTGCCGAATTCTCGCCTATTGGTGATTACACGGATCCCACCCAACGAGCCGAGCCGCATAATGGTTCCATTCTTATCCTTGACTGCTTCCAGGAGCAGTTCCCGCGCTTCTGTCGAGAGGGTTGGGCCAGCACTGGTCCGGCCGGAGAATAAATCCTTCCCCCGCGAAGTCAGCTCAACTCCAAACTGCTCCTTGGGGAAGCCCAAGAAGTCAGAGGAAAATGGAACTTCTTGAATGAGCCCGAGGTCGATTAGTCTCTTTGTATGTAAGCGATTCGCGTTATCAAGGCGCATTCGTCCCGTGGCGTTTAGCTCATTGAGCAACCTTTCCTCAAAATCAGTGAACAGGACGCTTGCATCGGCTGGATGTGATTTTGACGCTGCGGCTGATCTGGCGAGTCCAGGCAAGAAGCGTCCACGTTCGGGGTGGTCCATAACAGACCTGATTTTTTCCGTCAGGATATTCTCAAGAGTCGCAAGTTCAGAATCCTCTTGGGTCCGATAAAACACGGAGACACGCTGCGAAAAAATGTCCGATGGCAGATGAAGGTTCTTGGGCTGAATGAGTACTACAGGGACATCCCATGCATTCAGAATTCCCAACTCCCAAATACAGTTCGGTCGCAGGTCCGTCAGATCGACAACAGCAAGTTCGCAGGTCCGAAGATGGTGGATCATCTCCATGAACCAATTCGGATGGTTCCCATCCACATTGCGGATTGGATTGAATCCGGCGGCCTTGATGCCGGGTTCGATGGCGCTGCGATACCGAGTCTCGTGCACGGTTTGCCCTTCCTCCTTATCGGATGCTATTACGACGAAGCAATTTCCTGACTCCGGGGCACGGACGCCGACGGCAGCTTTCAGGTCGGGACGCGGTTTTAGATAGGAATCTTCA
>PFUL01000142.1 GCA_002790095.1 Elusimicrobia bacterium CG_4_9_14_3_um_filter_62_55
TTTCCCCCAGCGACCGTACCCCGTCCAATAGGGCTCGCGGACGCCAGTCACCCGCCCCGACGGCGCCGCAGAGGCGCCGGTTCGTCGGCCCTGTGAAGAATGTCTCAGGCTGGCCGTAGACATTCCCGTACGTTATACTTTGGGTATGTATTTCGCTGGCGCGTTTGAGGCGCTTGAAGAGGCTCGCGTTCGCTATCTCGTCGTCGGTGGCGTGGCGGTCGTGC
Organism: Elusimicrobia bacterium CG_4_9_14_3_um_filter_62_55; assembly: GCA_002790095.1. Lineage (GTDB taxonomy): Bacteria > Elusimicrobiota > Elusimicrobia > UBA1565 > UBA1565 > UBA1565. The sequence continues at coordinate 225 of PFUL01000142.1, forward strand.
TGCACGGGTTCGTGCGGGCGACGGGCGACCTGGATATCTTCGTCGATCTCGAGCGGGAAAACGTTGAGCGCTTTCTGTCGGTCGTCAAGGCGCAAGGGTATCTACCGAAGCCTCCCGTTCCGCTCGAAGACTTCGCTGATCCGGAAAAGCGCCGTTCGTGGGTCGAAGAAAAGGGGATGCTCGTTTTTTCGCTTTTTCACCAGGAGCGCCAACACGAACTCGTGGACGTCTTCGTCGTCGAGCGAATTCCGTTCGAGGAAGCTTACGCGCGGCGCAAGATCGTGAACGCGGACGGCATCACGGTGAGCTTGGTCTCGCTCCGGGATCTCATCACACTGAAGCGCTTGGCGGGACGTCCCCAGGACCGTGAAGACCTGAAGGCTCTCGAAAGCAAGTTGGAGAGGGAGAACGGGTGAACCCGCTTTCGAAGCCTGATCGCAGCATCCTCCAGATTTACTCGCCGAAAGCGCAGCGGCAGTTTGCCTCTTGGTCGGCGGCGACTCGCTTGAGGTGGCTCGATGAGATCAATAGGCTTTATTGGGCCGCGTACAGGGGAGAAATCGCCGCTGCCTGCGTCGTTCGCGAGCCGCGGCCGAAGCCGTGAGGGGATTGCGCTGTCAAGGGCGTGGGTCTTGACAAATCAAGTCCGCGGGCTATACTAGCGAAGACGGACGCTCGTAGCGATAACGGCAAACTCGCCGCAAGGCGGGGGCGCAAAGCCAAGGACCCCGGTCACGGGGCCGCCCGGCCACCGAACACGATGAACACAATCACTTTAGCGGTCACTGTTCGTTCTGGCTCGGCCTCGGCTTGCAATCTTCGGGATAGAGGGGTAAGATTGTTGGCGAGGTCGGGCTCTATTTTGGGGGGGGGAGTTTTGAGCCGGAACTGTCGAGTCACCGGATGGGCCGGGCATGTCCTTGCGTTCGCGGGGTTCCTGGCTGTTTCTATTTTCGCCTTCGCGCTCCCCGCCCGCGCCGAAAACGAAACCTTCACGCGCGCCGGCTCGCTTGCCGTCGTCCGCGGTTTTTCCGGTCTCGAGATGAGAGACGCCGCGAACCGTCCGGTCGCGCCCTCCGAACTCGCGCGCGGAATCCGCAGCGGGGTTCGCGCCGAATCCGAACGCGCCGCGTCGCTTTCGAAACTTCCGGGCCTGCGCGCGCTCTTCGCCTACCTCGACCGCCTCGATGAACTCGCGCCGAAGCTGCGCACTCCGGGACGCGAGCGCGGTCAGGCCGCGTTCGCGATCGCCACCTTCGACCCGAAGCCGCCTAAACTGCTCTCTTTCGCGGTGCGCGTGAGCGCGCTGCCGTCGCGCACGACTTCGGCCGTCGCGCTCAACCCCCTTCAATTCTCACTCACGCCCGGACGCGTCCGCGTTCTCCCGCTTCTGCTTTGATCCTCCGCAGGTACACCCCGTACCAAAGCCGGTCTAAATCTTGGTACGGCCCCCGTCGGTGGGGGCGCCCGAAAGGGCAGGACCTACGCAGTACCGTGGAGGCGGGACACCGTACCCAAAACGCAACACGCGCGTCACACCTGAAGCGGCGTTTCCCTTGATGCTTCCTGGTGACGAACCGCGCCCCTGAGGGGGCACGGGCGGGTCCGGCCGGTCTAAATGATGCCGAACGCTGATAGAAAAGACTTTTTTACGCGCGTGCGCCGGGACGCGGGAACTGCCCGCGGCGCCGCGGCGCCCGCCGTTCTAGGGTTGCTCGCCGCCCTCGCCGCTCTAGCCCTGGGGCCGGCGCTCGCGTTCGGCGCGCCGGCCGGTCCGGGAAAGGGTCCCGGCGCCCGGTCCGCCCGCGCCGTGGGCCGGGCCGCCTCGGCGACCGACCGGGAGGCCGCGCGGCGGCGCTCCCGGGCCGAGGAGCTCGGGTCCCGCCGCGACCGCGCCGCGGTCCCGGAGCTGATCCAGGCTCTGCGCGATCCGAGCCCGGCCGTCCGGGCGCAGGCCGCCGACAGTCTGGGCTTGCTGCGCGATCCGCGCGCCGAGGGGGCCCTGGCCGAGACGCTTCGGAGCGATCCCGAGCCCAGCGTGCGGCAGGCCGCTGCGCTGGCGCTCGGTTATCTCGGCGGGACGACCGCCGAGGAGGCCCTCTTGTCGGCCTTGGGCGACGCGGACTCCCGGGTGAGCGGCGCCTGCGTGCAGGTCCTGGGACGGATCGGCGGGGCGCGCGCGAGAGAGCGGCTCGCCGAGCGGCTCGCCTCGGCGGACGCCAGGGAGCGGGCCGGAGCCTGCGCGGCTTTGGGGCGGCTGGGCGCCCGGGAGGCCGCCGGCTCCTGCGCGGCGCTTTTGCGGCACGGGAGGCCTTCCGTCCGGGCCGCGGCCGCCGAGGGGCTGGGCCGCATGGGCGGCGCTCAGGCCGAGTCCGCGCTGCGCGCGGCCGGCGCGTCCGAGAAGGACCCGCGGGCGAAGCGGGCGATCCGCCGGGCGCTCGAGCGGATCGCCGAGGAGAGGCAAGGCGCCGGGATGCGCTAGAGGCGCCGCCGCGATTTGATGAAACACCGGACGCGGGAATCGAGCCGGAGGCGGAGGGGGGGCTGGATCGCCGGGGCCCTGCTCCCGGCGTTGCTCTGCCTGCTGCCGCGCGCGGCGCTGGGCGCCGCCGCTTCGGTGAGCGCGGGAGACACCCGGTTCTCCAACGGCAGCCGGGTCGTCTATCACAAGGGCTACGGCTACTGGGCCTTCTACTCGAACGGCAGCGAGTTCGTCTACCGCTTCTCTCCCGACGGCGTGAACTTCACGACGGCCGAGACCGAAGTGGTCCAAGACGAGTCGGGAGGCCAAAACCCGGGGGAGATGGGCTCCGTCTATCACCTCGAGGTGACCAGCCGCGTGTTCGTCCTCGTCGGCGACGGGGACCCCCCGATCTCCCCGCCGGGCACCCCCTACAACAAGCTCTTCCTCAAGCGCGGCACGCTGCAGCCGGACGGGACGATCAGTTGGGGCTCCCTGTTCGAGCGCGGCCTGAACTGCAGCATGAACTCCTGGCCCGGACAGCACCGGGCCGGGATGTCCGGCGGGATCGCGCTGCTGGGCACGAGCGAGTCGGGCTCGATCAGCTACGCGGCCGGCGGATGGAGCTGCGAGGTGTCCGGCGGCAACTGTAGACAAGGTCGGGACTACTTCGGGTTCATCGGACAGACGGGCGCCAGCGCCGGGGGGACCTTTTCCGGCGCCACGACCGTCTGTGGCGCCGACAACAATAAAGATAGTCCGAACCCGACCCAGGTGTTCGCCGGCGTCGTCGCGGTCAACGACGGAGGCACGTGGAAGACGATCGTCGCCTACCGCGACGATAAGGATTCCGCGCGCTGGTTCTTCGACCTCTACAACGGGGCCACGTACGAGGTGCAGGAGATGCAGTTCAATACCGTGGACACCAACTTCAATACCGAGGGCTACGGAGTGTCGATGGTCTCCGAGCCGAACTCCTCGGTGGTTCACGTCGCCTACGTGGACGGCTTGGGAAACCTCGTTTACGCGCGCCGCGCGTCCGCCGGAAACTGGCCCGTCAAGAACGTCCTCATAGACGACGCCGGCGGGACGGCCACGGAAACGAACGCCGTGAAGCATCCCGCGATCGCCTTCCTCGAGAACGGCGCGAGCGACGAGATCGTCGTCGTGTACGTCATGCCCAACGGCGACCTGAAATACGCCCGCGGCTCGACGAGCATCAACTCCCCGGCGGGATGGACCTACACGACGTGGAAGACCGGCGCCGGCCACTCCTGGCCTACGATGCCCCGCATGGTGACGGTCCCCGATCCGATACCGGTCGCGTACACGGTCGGGGGTAACGTGGTCTTCGACCGGATCATCACCTCGAGCAATCCCGACCCGACCGTCAGCGCGATCACTCCGGATACGGTCGGCGCGGGCGCCGGGATCGTCGACGCCTCGGTCGACACCACCTACGACATCGAGCTTTCGGGAACGGGCTTCATCCAGACGCCCGGCGTCTCCTTCCAGCGTGGAGGGGCGACGCTTGGCGGGGTGACGGTGACGAGCGTGACCTGGATCGCCGACGCCACGAAGGTCCGCGTCCATTTCTCGGTGGACCAGACCGTCCCGCCGGGCCCCTTCGACCTCGAGGTGGTGAACCCCGACGCGCGCTCGGGACTCAAGG
>PFUL01000023.1 GCA_002790095.1 Elusimicrobia bacterium CG_4_9_14_3_um_filter_62_55
GCCGGAAGCGCTCCCGTGAGGAAGGCTTCGATGCTTCCGCCGTGCTCATGGGAATCTGCGGCGCTTCCCGTTTCGGCGATGCGATCGCCCACTGTCTTGACTTCTTCCCACTGGACGCCCATCCCGGCGGCTTTTTTCTTAAAGGATTCCCGGCGCGTTGGGGAGGAAAGAGGCGTGAGGCGCCCCGGGACGGGCCGGATGGAAGATTCCCCGACGGCCCGCGCGGCGGACCGGGAGGGGGACGCGTTCGCGGCGGGGTTGGCCGTGGGGAGTTTCGGGAGCGTCAAATCGGGAAGCGCCGTCGGGGTCAGCGAGGGAGCTGAAAGGCTTAATTTAAATGACGATTCCGATAGCCCCGGCAGGACGGCGGGGCCGACCGGAGAAGCCGTCGCAGGCGCGTTTTGCGCGGAGACAAGCTTCCCGGCGGCAAGTAGAGGCGGCTGGCAGCATAGGGACAACGCCAAAATCCCCGCCAGCGCCTTGAACATGCGCTCCGGTAACATCCCTCAATTTTATCGGCGTTTTTCCGTGTCAGGCAGGGTCGTATGGCCCACTTCGGCAGGGTCCGATAGGCTAACTTTTACTGGGGTCTGACCCCAGTCAATAACAGCGGTCGACGAGGAGGTCGACTTCGGTTTTGACGTTGTCGATGCGCACGGTTTGGGCGAGGTCGATGCCGTCCCGGTAGGTGGCGTTGTAGAGTTCCTTCGTGCGGTCGTAGAAGCGGGATCGGAGGCTCATGTTTCGGATTTCGGAGCCGGGGTTGCGCGTGATCGAGCGGCGGTCGAAGCGCGGGTCGAGCAGGCGGCTCGCCCAGAAACGGGCTTTGTCTTCGAGGATGCTCTCCTGCAGGCGGTCGACCTTCTCTTCCCAGCCCTCGCAGGATCCCGTGTCGCGGGGCGCGTCGCGAAACATTTCCCGGCTTAGGGACATCGGGGCGTCGGGGAAGGCCTTCACGAGCGGGGCGGGGAAGTCTCCGAGATCGGGGGCCTCGATGTTCCACTGTTCGCCGATGGCGAACAAGTCGTCCTTCCACTCCTTGTTCACCCGCGTTTCGGCGACGGCGAGGATTCGCGCGGATTCCGCGTCGATGAGGCGAGTATGCACCTCGAGCCGGTTCGATTTCAGCGGCGTGTAGGTCCCGGTGACCAAAGCGTCGACGCCGAGGATGCGTCCGACTTCCTTCGCTTCCTCTTGGTTCAGGACGCCGGAACTGCCGAGCTTCTGTTCCTGCAGGACTTTTTCCAGCAGAGTCCGCTCGACGACCTCGATGCCCTTGATCGCGGCCATGCGCGAAACGATGCGCTCGGAAAGGATCATCCCGCTCTGCACGCTGCGGTCGTTGATGGGTTTCAACGGCAAAATTGCGATGCGCAGCAGGCCGGTTTTCTTCGCCGCCGCGGCGATCTTCTCGGAAAGCTGTTCGTACGGGTCGGCCCGGAGCGGGAGGTTCGCCGTGAGCAAGAGCACGGCCGTGAGGGCCGGGATTCTCAGCTTCGATTTGGGCCGCCGATAGCTCACCGTTAACCACTCCTGCGAGGGTCGGGTCCGATCGGCAGCCCGGCGAGCGATCCGTCTACGCTCCGTGGCTTTGCGTCCCGGGGTCGCCCCCGGTTTGCTATGGACGAAAGGTATTCCGTGTTCGATTCTCTATACCCCTGCAAGTTCCGAGCGTCAATTCACACGGGCGTAAGTGCGGGTAACACGGTTGTTACATTCCGCATCGGTTCGGCGGAATCCGACGGCCGGAGCGGCGACATTCCGCAAAAAGGGTTCGGGGTTTTGATAAGCTAATCGCAATGTCCGAGCCCGGCGGAGAAAAGACCGTAGAGTTGTTTTTTCACGATGAGGTGCCGGCTTGGCGGATTACGGTCCCCCAGCCCAAGCGCTTTCAGGGGGTTCGCCACGACATTTGGTTTCAACTGTTTACCTTGCCCAGCGGAACCTTGATCGGCTGCTGGCTTCGCCTTTACGATATTCCGGAGCAGCCGTACTTCGTCCACCGGGTGCTGGATCTCGGCGACGAAGTCGTGCAGCAGTACATGGAACGCCTGCGCACCGCGCGCAAGCTCGTGCTTCTTTTTGAATCCACCGGAGAGGCCGACGAGGGTTTCGCCGAAGAGGTCGTAATCGGAGCCAACCAGCTCGAACGCCCCCTTCGCGAGGGCCTCGAGCGGGTCGAGCGTCTCGGCGACGTGGATGAGGAAGCCGCTCTCGACGATTTTATGGATGTTTTCAACACGGCGCTCCGGGAGCGGGGCGACGTCGGTCAGGCCTGGGAAGCGGTGCTTGAGCGCTTCCCGCTTCAAGTCTAGCGGAAAGCGCTACTTTTTCCTTTCAGTCGGTCCCCACGCGGCGTGCGTCCACAGAACCGAGCTTCTCCAATACACGCGTTTTTTCAGGTCGATCACGACGGACATCATCGACGATTTGTCGAGGACGGAGGCGAACAGATGCCGTCCCTCCGGGTCCCAAACGGGTCCTTCGGCGATGATGCGGTCGAGGGGAGCGTATCCCGGAGTCGGGGAGTCCGCGAACACAAGCGATTCCAGTTCGCCGGTCCTTAGGTCGTAAAGGCGAAGTTGGCGTCCTTGGAAGACGAAGGCGAGTTTTCGTCCGTCGGGCGAGAGGGCCGGCCGGGCTCCGTGCAGGCCGAACGATTCCTCGGAGTCGTCTTTGAAGAAGACGCGCGTGAGTTCGGGGTCGAAAAAGACGGCGCCCAAATGCTCGACGCCCCATTTTCCGTTCGCGGAGGTGTAGCGGCCGGGGAAATGGACGGGATTGTCGAAGGTGTCGACGACCGCCCCCGTTTTCGAATCCAGCCATTCAAGTTCCAGTTTCGGAGCGCCGTCGACCGTTCGCTCCACCAGCCGCGTGAGCCGATCGTGGGTGCGTGAGTAGGCGAGCCGGATCGTCTCGCCGTCCTTCGGAGCGGAGCTCAGGATCCGGCTTGTGCCGCGGTCGATGTCGATCTCCGACACGGGACCGCTCGAGATGAAGACCTTCTTCCCGTCGCCCGACCATTCGAAGTGCGTCCGCGGATCGGCGGTGGCTTCATCGACCCAAAGGCGGGTCGCGGGGGAGCGCCACGGATGTCCGACCCAAAGGGCGTCCTCGGCCGCGTAGAGCAGGGGGAAATGCGCGTCCACGCCTCCGGGTGCCAGCACGAGCGGACGGTCCGCGTGATCGAGCGGATAGCCCTCCTTGTCGAATTTTTCCAGCGCCTCCACCAGATTGCTCGTCTGCTTCACGAGCGCGCCTGTGCGGTCGTCGTTGACGCGGTCGAACGCGCGTTTGAGATCAGCGCGCGCGTGGGAAAACCATCGGCGGCGGGCGTACAGCATCGCGGACGCCGCCAAGGGGTCGACCGCGGTTTGCTCGGAGGCCGCACGCGACGCGAGCGACGCGAAAATCGTGTCGGCTTGTTCGAACGCCGTCGCGACGGTTACCGCCGCTTCCAGCACTTCCGGATGGGTCGGCGCGTCCACGAGGGCGTCCACGAGTTCCTGAAGACCCTCCTGCTGCCGTCCCATGTGAAAGCGCGTGAGCGCGCGCGCCGCGCGGATCGCCGGATTGTCCGGGTTGCCCTTGAGTGCGCGAGAGAACGCCTCGAGGGCTTCCTCGTAGCGTCCCTGGATCGAGGCCGCGAGTCCGAGGGTCATTTCCCCGTTGGAGTCGCCGGGACGGAGTTTTAAAATCGCGCGCGCGGTCTCGACCGCCTCGTCGATCTTTCCGACGCGCAGCATCGCGGCGGCGGCGGCGGCGCGGACGGATGCGTCCCAAGGCCGATCCGTGAAAGCCTTCGGGGCGAGCGCGGCGGATTTGGCGAACTCTCCCAGATAGTTGTAGGCGATGATCATCGCGCATTCCCAGCAGGAATCGTCCTTGGGCGAGCGGGTCGCGCGATCGAATTCGGCCAAAGAGCGTTCCCGATCGCCGCGCGCCCAAAGCACCTGCCCGCGGAGAACTCTCAAATCCACCGCGTCCCGGATTGCGAGGCCGTCCTCGATCGCTTTCAGCGCCGAGGCGTCGTCGCCGTGAGCGGCCGCGGCGAATGCCGCGAGGACATGCCCTTGAGCCGAGTGGGGATACTGATCGATCAGGGCTTTTGCGACGGCGCGCGCGTCGTCAAAGCGCTCGGCGCTCAAATAGGCGTTGAACAAGGCTCCCCGATAAAGGGCGAGGTTGCGCGGAGGCTTCTCGTAGGCTTCCAATTCCGAGAGCGCTTTTTTCGGCGAACCGCCTTTCGCCAGTCGCTCGAAGACGGGCAGCAGTTTCACGCTGGAGGCCAGCCACGGGTCCGCGGGGGCGAGCGATGCGCCCCGGCGCACCAATTCTTTGTAGCGCTCGACCTTCGCCTCCAGTTCCGCAGCGAGGAGATGGGCCCGGGCGTCTTTCGGGCGTTCGGCGAGGCGCCTTTCAAACTCGGCGCGCAATTCCTCGTAGCGCCCCGCGTTTCTCATCGCGATCTGGTATTGGCGCTGGATAAGGACGTCGTCGGGGGCGGAGACGGCCGCTTGCTTCATCAGCGCGAGCCCTTCCTCTGTGAGGCCCGCCGCCAACGCCTGCCAGGCTTTTGCGACCGCGGGAGAATCCGGATCGTCCGCGGGTGCGGAAAGCGCCCAGGGCGGGGGAGCGGCGGCGGCCGGCGACGCAAGGCAGAGGGTGAAAAGCAGTACGGCGATGTTCATCCCATGAGTGTAAATCGGCGGCGGGAGTTTGACAAGCGCAGGGCGCGGCGGCGAGGTTCAGAACCAGCCGGGATAGCCGCGGCGAGCCAAGGCTTCGGCGAGCATTTTGATCGATGGAGGGCGCGGGCGAACGCCGCCGCCCGCGCCCGGCGATCGGAGCGGGTCTTCCGGGGCGACGCCGTCGATGAGCACCGTGGGAGAGGGATAATCGGTGTACGGGTCGGGCGTCGTGGGTTCCCCAAGATGGATTTCGCGCCAGATCATCGCTTCGCCGGTTTGTCGGATCGCGATCCGCAGGTTTTCCCGGGCTCGTTCCTCTAAAGGACAGCCGGGGCGGAACAGCAGGATGATCTCGGGTTGGCGCGGGGTCATGAGAGTCTCTGGGTTTTAAGCGACAGGTCGGCAAAACGGGTCAAAGATCGCCTCCTACGATTTAGGATAGATGTTTTGGCATTTCTTAGAGTCAAGGCGATCTCAAATAAAACTGAAATTAACGCCGATTCACTCCGGGGGCATTTCAAGCGGTGTTGAGGCGGGAAAATTGCCTGGATGGGGCTAAATCCGTAGAATATCCCTGTGAAGACGCTGGATCCGGTTGAAGCATCGCTGTCTCGGGTCCGGGAAGGGCTGGATCGCCGAATCGCCTCCCTCGGTTCCCGGGTTGGAGACCATCTCGCCGAATACGTCGGCCGTCCCGGGAAAATGCTCCGCGCGCGCTATGCCCTGCTGCTCGGCCGCGCGCTGGGCGCCGAAGAGCGCGTTTCTGAATGCGTCGCGCGCGCGATCGAACTGGTGCATAACGCGTCCTTGCTGCACGACGATTGCATCGATGAAGGCCTCACGCGCCGCGGCGTTCCGACTCCGAACGCCCGGTTCGGGGACCGCACCGGCATCCTATTGGGCGATCTGGCGTTTACCGAAGGCATGGCCGAGGCCGTTCAGATCGACGCCGACGCGGTTCGCTCGCTTTCCCGCGCCGTTCACGAGATGACGGTGGGAGAGCTGCAGGAAGAATTTCTCTGCGGCAGTCTGAACGTGTCGGTCGAGGGCTATTGCGGCGTCGCCGCCCGGAAAACCGGCGCCTTGTTCGCGTGGGGAGGGGAAGTTCTCTCGGCGCACAGTCCGCTCGAGCACGCCGACGGCGAGCCGGCGCGGTTGGGATCTTTGGCGGGAATTCTGCTCCAGATCGTCGATGATATTCATGATTTCACTTTGTCGGAGGCCGTCGCCGGAAAGCCGCCGGGCCAGGATCTGCACAACGGCCGTTTGACGTTGCCGGGGATTCTGGCGATGGACGACGCAAAGAGCCGCGAGGCGTTTCTGGCGCTTTGGCAGAGCGCCTCCCGCGACAACGGGGCCGCCCACGCCGACGCGATGCGGATTTTCCGCAACGGGGGGCATCTCGACGCGAGCCGGACGCTGGCGCGGGGATTGATGGAGGAACTGCTGCCGATGGTGGATCGGCTCCCGGTGAAGGCCGTCGCCGGCGAATTGCGCGGTTTCATGGAACTGATGTTCAAGCGGGAGTTCTGACGGTGGGTGAGAACCTGTATCAACAGCTCGTCCGACGCAGTTGGGAAAGCGGCGAGTACAAGGCCGGCCCCAGCGAACGCGAGGACGTCTCCGCCGCGATCGAAGGACGGGAACTGAGAAAATTTCTGCGCTCGAAGATGGAATGGATCGTCGAGCGCGAGGCTTACGAGGCGCGGCCCGAACGGAGCCGGCGACCGGAGGAGAGAACGATGAAACTCGCTCAATACGTGAAGTTCCGCGAGGAAAAATTCGGCGGCGTCCTTTTCGAGACGCGTTCCGAGAAAGTGTACACGCTGAGCCAGACCGGCTCCGCAGTGGTCAAGGAGATCGCCGCCGAGGGCGGCGACGCGAAGGCCGTCATCGAGCGGCTCAAGGTGAAGTTCGACGATAAGGACGGGTCGATCGAGAAGGACGCGGCCGAGTTCATCGAAGAGCTGAAGACCAAGGGATTGTTGGTCGAGTAATGCCCGAGGCGGTCACCGAAAAGCTTCAGAAAGCCTCCAGTACGGGGAAGGTGCTCCAGAGCGAGTCCGTCTCTCCGGCCGACACGGGCTCGGGGGACCTCGGCGCGCCGCTTTACGTCGCGTGGCAGACCACCAACGAGTGCAACCTCGCGTGCCTGCACTGCATCGAGGAAAGCGGCCCCGGCAAGGCGTTCAAGGACGAGCTCACCAAGGAGCAGACCTTCGACGTGCTCAAGCAGTTGGCCGATCTCCAGGTCCCGTACCTGTCGTTCTCCGGCGGAGAGCCGATGGTTCATCCCCACTTTTGGGAGATGGTCGAGTTCTGTTCGAAGCACGAAATGCAGCTCAAGCTCGAGACGAACGGACACTTCCTCACGAAGGACGCGGCGAAGCGGCTTCGGGACCTAAACATCAAGGCCGTTCAGGTGTCGATGGACGGCGGTTCGCGCGAGACCTTCAACAAGATCCGCATCCATGGGGATTTCGACAAGATGCGCGAGGGCGTCGCGAATCTGAAGGACGCGGGCGTCGGCATCGAGATCAACTACTCGCCGACCAAGTTCAACACCCACGAGATCGGTTCGGCCGTCGATCTCGCCTACGAGATGGGCGCCTACTCGTTCTACACCGGCCGCACGATGTACACCGGGAACGCGGTGAAGACCTGGCATCTGCTCGTTCCCTCCGACGAGCAATACCGGAAGTATTTCGCGACTTTGCATCAGAAAACCCGGGAATACGAAGGGCGCATGCGCGTCTACTTCCACGAGATGGGTCTGCTTGAGGAGCTGCGCTACCGGATCAAGAACCCGGCCGCGCTGTTTATCATCCTCCCCAACGGCTTGGTCAAGCTGATCAACGCGCTTCCGTTCACGTGCGGCGATCTGCGCAAGGACTCCGTCACCCAGGTGTGGGAAAACTTCCAGGAGGCCTGGAAGCGCCCCGAGGTGAAGGATTTCGTCGAACGGATGGCCGTCGAACCGAAATTGACTTCGGAACTCCACCGCTGGGTGCATCTCGCGAGCTGAGGAAACGGGAATGCTGAAAGCCGTCGTCGCCGATCCGCCGCATTACACGAAGAGTCCCAGCGCCGCGCTGCGCGTGCTGAAGATCTTCAGCGTCGTCCGCTACCGGTTCTTCCTGTACGCCGGCCTGCTTCCTTACTTGCTCGGCGCCGCATGGGCCCGGGCCATGGAAGGGGTGTTCGACGCACGGATCTTCTGGACCGGTTTCTCCGGCATCTTCCTTTCGGTGGTCGGCGTCGAGGCGTTCAACGAATACTTCGATTCCCGGATGGGCACCGATCGAGTCTTCAACCCCGACGACGAGGATCCGATCCCCGATTGGGTGCTTTGGCTCGGCATCGCCGCGTTCGCCGCGGCCGCGTCGATGGGACTGTACCTCGCCAAGGACGGGGGGTGGCCGATCGTAATGTACACCTTGCTCGGCGGGATGGCCGCGGTGTTCTATGTGGGGCCGCCGATCCGCTGGGTCTACCGAGGACTCGGGGAGACGATGATCGCTCTCTCCTACGGACCGTGGATGACGCTGGGAAGTCTGCACCTTCAGACGCACGCGTTCTCGTGGGGAGCGCTTTTGGCGTCGCTCGTTCCCGGGTTCCTCATCATGGGGCTTGCCGTCGTCAACGCGATCCCCGACTTTTACCAGGACCGCCTCGTCGGAAAACGCAATATCTGCGTGCGCGTCGGCCGGCGCAATGCGGTGAAGGTTTATCTCGGCTTCGCGGCCGTCGGCCTGCTGGTGCCGGTCGCCGGAGTCGCGGCGGGGCTGTTCCCGGCGACGACCTTGGCCGCACTCGCGGCCGTGCCGCTGTGGGTGCTCTCGGGGAAGGAAGCGGTGAAAACCTACGACACGCCGCGCGAATTCATTCCCGCGGTGCGCTACATCGTCGTCTGCTACATCGTCGGGACCGCCGCGTTTACCGGCGGACTTTTGCTGCGCGCGTGGGGGAGGGCGTGAAGAGAATAGACGCCCTTTCCGCCCCGCTGTTCGTCAGTTGGCAGTTGACGCGGGACTGCAATCTCGCGTGCCTGCACTGCTGCACGGACTCCGCGCCGGGAAAGGCCCTCGACGGGGAACTGACGCGCGCGCAGGCGGTACGCCTCGCCGAGGAGATCGTCGCGGCGGAAGTTCCCTACGTGATGCTGGCGGGCGGAGAGCCGCTTATCGTCGATTGGTTCTGGGAGATCGCAGGAATCCTCGGCCGCGGGGGCGTGCAGTTGAAGATCGAGTCGAACGGGCATTTGATGACCCCCGACGCCGCCGCGCGTCTCGCCCGACTGCCGATCCGGTCCGTGCAGATCAGTCTCGACGGGGCGACCGAAGAGACCTACGGCAAGCAGCGCACCTACGGTTCGCTCGCGAAGGCCGTCGCGGGCTGCCGCGCGGTCGTGGAAGCGGGAATGCCGCTTGAAGTCACCTTCGCGCCGACGGCGCTGAACATTCACGAGATCGACGCCGTCGTCGGACTCGCGGCCGAACTCGGCGCGTTCCGGTTCAACACCGGGATGCTGATGCGCATCGGCACCGCCGCGAAATTGTGGGAGCGGCTCGAGCCGACGGCCGAGCAATACGCGATTTTCAAACGCCGCGTTGAAGCCCTCGACGAGACTTACAAAGAGAAGATGGAACTTTGCTATCTTCCTTGGAGCATCGAGCAAGGGTTGGCGGACGGTTTGTTCCAGCCCCCGGCGACGCTGCAGGTGCTGCCGGACGGACGCGTGAAGGTCGCCGCCGCCCTGTCGTTTACCTGCGCTGATTTGAAGGAACTGAGTCTCGAAGAGGCTTGGTGCGACTACCGGGCCGCTTGGGACGCCCCGGAAGTCCAAGCCGCCGCCGCGCGAGTCCTCGAGGACCCGTCGCGGCTTGCGGAATCGAACGCTTGGATCAATCTTGCCGGACGCGATCTCCTTGCGATCGGCAAATAGCGGTAGGAAGGAGACAACCAAGTGGAAAAGAAGACCACTGACGAGAAGCGGGTTTGGACGAAGCCTTGTATGGAAGAGGTTTCCGAGCGCGTGATGGCGCAACCCTACATCCGCTTCACCTAAGACGTCGGAAGGGGGCGCTTCGGCGCCCCCTTCCTCTATTTTTAGACGAGAGGCCCCGCAGGGGCCTCTCCTTTTGAGACCATGACCGAATCGAAGATCGACGGCGCCTCCGTTTCCGATTACAGCTCTCCGCTGTTTCTCGCGTGGCAGTTGACCAATCGCTGCGAGGCGAATTGCCTTACCTGCTGCGAGGAGAGCGGTCCCGGCAAGGCCTGGTCCGATGAGATGAGTGAGGCGGCCGCGTTGAAATTCGCGCGCGAAGTCGTCGAAGCCGGCATCCCGTACGCCGCCTTCGGCGGCGGGGAGCCGCTCGCCGTCCCCTTCTTTTGGAAGATCGCGGAGATCTTTCATCAAGGAGGCGTCGGACTGAAGCTCGAGACCAACGGCCTGCCGATCACGGAGGAAAAGGCCGACTATCTGAAGTCGATTCACACGAACTGCATCCAGATCTCGATGGACGGCGCCACGCGGGAAACCTTCGACAAGGTTCGTCCCGGCGGCCGTTACGACGACGTCGTCGCGGTGCTCAAGCGCTTGGGCAGGCGGGATCTGCAGCCCGAATGGGTGTTTGTGCCGAACAGGATCAACGTGCACGAAATCGCGCGGGCCTACGAGATGGCCGCCGATCTCGGCTGCCGGACCTTCGTGACCGGGCCGATGATGCGCTTGGGACGCGCCGCCGAAGCCTGGGCGACGCTCGGCCTGGAGAAAGACGAGTGGGCCAGGGCCGCCGACCGGCTTCGCGAGCGAGCCGCCGCGATGGGAGAACCGGTGAAGCTTTCGATCTATCCGTGGGACATCCTGACCGAGATGACGACGCGCCTGAAAAGCCCGCAGGCGATGGTGCTCGTCGTGCCCAACGGCCGCGCGAAACTGCTCAACGCCCTGCCCTTCGCGCCCGCGTCGGTGATCGAACATTCGATTTCGGAGTGCTGGACGCGCTATCAGGACGCCTGGAAGTCCGACGAAGTCCGCGATTTCATCGAAACCTGCCAGACGAAGAAGGAACTCCTGCTCCACGCCAACGAAACCTGGTGGCCCGGCGAGTGGGACAAGCGCCGCGCCGCGTCCGGCGTCTGAGCGATTTTATAGTCCGTTCGCCTCAGGAAAAGTGAGGGCCGCTCGGGCATAATAAACCCATGAAACTCCTTTCCGTCGCTCTCTTGTGTTCGGTTTGCGCCGCTCCCGCGGTCTCGGGGGATTTCGACGCGGC
>PFUL01000123.1 GCA_002790095.1 Elusimicrobia bacterium CG_4_9_14_3_um_filter_62_55
GCACGCCGCGCCGACGCCCTACAGCGCCTGCTTCAGGCTCATCTTGCGTGAGAAACAGGCGTCTGTTCAGGCTCATCTTGCGTGAGACAAGTCTAACCGTTGACAATAGACAACACTTAATATAACCTATCGAGACAATCCGCCGCTATCCGGCAAAAGAGAGTAGAGCATGCCCCGAAAAAAGAAGCGCGCCTCGCGCAAGCAATTCATCGGACCGCCGCCCGAAGTCATGGACATCAAAACCCTGGCACTCTACCTGGGGATGGGACGTTCCAAGATTTACAACTTGATCCGTCAAAAGAAAATACCCGCGTCCCGGATCGGCCGGCAGTACCGTTTCTCGAAAGGATTGGTGGACGCTTGGCTTAAGGAACAGTTGATCATCCGCCCGGAGGAATCTCAGATTCCTCTGTTCAAACGCTGAAGCGCCGCACTTTCAACCGCGGAAAAACCCGCTCCCGACGAGCGGGTTTTTTCGCGTCCGCCCGATAATGTCGCATCCCTCGTCGGAGCACCGACGAGAAAACACTTGCGTTCCGACGAGACTTTGTGATAATCTCGACGAAATAAGTCGAAACGCCGTCGGAAAGACGGCGACTTTACGACGAGAGGAAACATTAAATGGCGAAGAAAGTTGAGAAGCTGGGCCTGAAGCGCGAGAAGGGATTCCTGTACTACATCGACAAGCAGGGCGACGTCTCCTGCGCGAAGATGGCCCGCGGCGGAAAGAAGGGCGGCAAGCCCAAGAAGGTGCAGAAGGTCGGCATCAAGAAGGAGAAGGGCTTCCTGTACTTCCTCGACAAGCAGGGCGACATCTCCAAAGCCAAGATGGTCAACGCCTAAGCGGAAAGCCTTACGACTAAAAGAAAGACCCGGCGCTCGCGCGCCGGGTCTTTCTTTTTCTGTAGAATGCCGGGATGCGCATCGCGATCGTCGGACCCGGCGCCATCGGCGGACTGCTCGCCGAGAGCCTTCTGGACGCCGGACACGAAGTCAGCCTCGTCGCCCGGGACGCCCGGCGCGCGGCGCGCATCCGCAGTAGGGGGCTCACGATCGGCCGCCGCAAACTACACGCCTGGACGCGGGTCGCCTCCTCCCTAGGCAAGTCCGACGCCTTAGACGCCGTATTCTTCTGCGTCAAAGCCCCCGTGATCGAGAGCGCCGTCCGGTCGGTGCAGGGCGCGGTCGGCCCTAAAACGATCGTCGTGAGTCTCCTCAACGGACTCGCGCACGTCGTCCCGATGCGCCGCGCCTTCGGCCGCTCCCGCGCGGTGTTCGGAAGCTGCTACATCGCCGCGATGCGAACCCCCTCGGGCGCCGTCGTCCACTCGGGCGGAGAACACATCCTGCTCGGACGCTCCGGCGCCAACACGGCGGCGGTCAAAACCGCCCACGCGCTGCTCGCGCGAGCGGGATGGAAAGTAAAAACAGTCGGATCGGAAGAGCGCCTCCTGTGGACGAAACTCGTCTACAACGCGGCCGTCAATCCCATCGGAGCGCTTCTCGACCGGACTAACGGGGAACTCGCCTCGGAACCGGCGCTGCGCGAACTCGTACGCCTCGTTCTTAAGGAATCGGTGACGATCGCGACCCGAGCCGGGTTCAAACCGCTGCACCGGGACATGGAAGCCAGGATCGCGCGCGGCTGTCTCGCCGTTCCCACCCAAGTCAATTCGATGGCGCAGGATCTGCGCGCCGGTCGGGTAACCGAGGCCGACGCGATCTTGAAGCCGCTGCTCGATGAGGCAAAGCGGCACCGGATGCGCGCGACGACGATCGAACCTCTATACCGGGCGCTCAAATTTTTGGAAAAACCAGCCCGATGACCCTTCTCAAAGGAAAGCCCGCCTCGGAGGAACTCCTACTGCAGCTCAAGCGGCGGACGCGTTCGCTGGCCGAAGTGCGCGGGGATCCCCCGCATCTCGCGGTCATCGCCGTCGGCGGGGACCCCTCCTCTCAAATCTATTTGCGCCGCAAACTCCAAGCCTGCAAGGACGCGGGCATCGAGTGCACGCTGGAATCGCTCCCTGAGAACATTACCGAAGCGGAGACGCTCCGCATCGTCAAAAACCTCGGCGACGACCCGGCCGTTGACGGGATCATTTTGGAGCTTCCTCTTCCCCCGCACCTGAGCGAGAACGCGCTCACGGACGCGCTCGCCCCGGAAAAGGATGTAGAGGGCGTAACCCGGATCAATCTCGGAAGGCTGTACTGCGAGAAGAAACTCGAATCGATCGAAGAATCCGACGCGTTGATTCCCTGCACGGCCCACGCGATCATCCGCTTGCTGCGCGAAACGGGAGTATCGGTCCCGGGAAAGCATGCGGTCGTCGTGGGACGGTCCAACATCGTCGGGAAGCCCGCCGCGCACCTGCTTTCCTGCCTCGACGCCACGGTGACGCTGTGCCACTCAAAATCGTCGGACCTCGACACGATCATCTCCGGAGCCGACATCGTCGTAGCGGCCGCCGGCCGACCGGGGTTGATCCGCGGGAATTGGATCAAACGAGGATCCGTCGTCATCGACGCCGGCATCACCTCCGATGGCCGTAAAATCCAAGGCGACGTCGAATTCGAGTCCGCACGCCGGCGCGCCGCCTTCATTACGCCGGTCCCCGGAGGCGTCGGACCGCTGACGGTGACCTACCTCCTCTATAATACGGTTCTCTCCGCCGAACGCCGGACCAAAAAAACCTTAGAAGGATAGGGACCAGGTCCCTATTGGCGATCGCGTTTAAGACGGTCGCGGAGTTCGGCCCGCCACTCGGCCTTTTCCTCTCCTAACGGCGGCATCCTGCTTCCACCGCCGGGCTTCAGCAGTCCGCGTGCCCACAGATAGAGCTCCGGCACATGGGGGATTCTGCGAAAAAAGGTTCGCCAGGTTCGGTACCCGTAGTTCATCTCCGAATCGATCAGGCGGAACGCCTCGGTGGTGCAGCTGCGGCGGAAGAGGTGGTACAGCACCTCGAGGCCGTCCGAGTCGGATTCCCGGACGGCGCGCTCGAAGAGACGGGCTTTGCGCCCGTCGTCCATCAGCAGATCCCATTGCTCCACGACGCGACGTTCCCGGATCACGCGCTCGAAGAAATTCTCTTTCAGCGACTTGAAGCGACGCACCGCAACGAAGCGGTTCGTCAGCCCGCCCCAGACGCCGAAGGGCTCCCCCCTCGCGCTCACCGCCTCGATGGAGTTCACAGCGTCGTCGATCCGGTCTCCCGACGGAGCCGCGGCTTCGTCGGGCTCGTAAGCGCGCTGCTCAAATAGAACCGCCCCCCGTCCCTCGCGGAATTTAAAGCGCAGTTCCGTGTGAGCGACGTGAAGCAGTTCGAAATCGACGAACGTCCTACCCAACGCCCCCAACCGGACGCGCTTCTCCCCGAAGTCCCACTTCTGAAAGATGACGCGCTCAACGGCGCTGGGATCGAACTTGACGATCCAGAATCGGCCCTCGTGACGGAAATTCGCCGCGACGATTTCGCCGGTTTTGGGAGAGAATGGGGCGGCTTGGGCGCCTCTTATAACGCGAAGCGGACGCCGCTCGCCCGCTTCGATTTTTTCTCCGGCGAAATTCCCCCGGATCCATCGCCCCTCGGGCATCACGGCGTCGGGGGCGTAGGGATCGCTCAACGCGTCGCCGCAGATAGTGCGGTGATCGCCCGGTAGACTTCGCGCACCTCAGGGAAGGGCACGTCATCGACCGAGTCGAACGGACGCGATTGCAGCACCCGGCGCGGGTCGGGCGGGTTTCCGACATCATAAGGCAAGGAAGCCGAAAGGCCGTCGAGAGGACCCGCACCCTGAAAGTATCGGGGTTCGCGCATCATCGGATACGCGGCCCGGCCGGTCACGAACGCGTGCACGTCGTTGCAGTCGCCCAAGGGGCCGTATCCCCCCATCGGCAGCTTGAAGGCTTCCGCCTTCGCCGCCAGATGCCGACGGACGTCGGCGGCGCGGGCGAGCAGGTCCGTCGCGGCGGCTCCGAGATAGGACGCGATCGTCCTGCCGCCGGCCCAATGCTGATCCAAAGTTCCGTTCGCCCGAAACGACGCCTTGCCGTCGATGCCGAAGAAGAAAGTTAAATCCGCGTTCACGGTCCCGCGCCATTCGATCGCGAGGTGGCTGTGCGCGACCGGTACGATCAGCCGCTTACCGTTGGAGAGCTTGAGGCCGGTATCCACGTAGACGGGAGTCTCGACGCCCCGAAGGTTTCCCGGCAACCCGAAGTACAGGTCGCCGAAATTAGCATAGTAGCCCATGTCCCGTACGCCGATCGACGCGCCCGCCGCGACCATCGCGTCCACGAGCCCGCGCACCGTGCGGTAGTCGGCCCCGCGGTAGCGCACCGCGGTCGCGGGGGCCGACGGGTCGTTGTCCGCGAGCAGATTCAGCGCCGCGGCGAGCCGTTCAGCGTCCCCGAACACCGATCCCGTTCCCGAAGACGAACGGTCCCCGTAATACAAGCCGTTGCCCAACGGCGTCAGAAACGCTCCCGGGGCGGGGTCCACCGGCGTTCCGGGAAACGCGAGATCGAACGACGCCGGCGGCGTCAACGGGGGAATCGGTCCTTTGCGCGCCGTGTAAACCTTTGCCGCCGCGAGAAGCTCGGCGGCCGTGAGAACGGGAAAGCGGTCGAGTGCCGCAACGTCGGCCTTGCGGAGCGCTTCCTCCAACGCCTTCTTCCGTTCGGACGTCAGCCATGCCTGCCCGCGCTCGCCGAGCCGCTCGGTCAACGCGGCGATCAGCGAGTCGAGCGCCGCCGGGTCGCTGCGAAGCAGGTCGGCGAGTTGGGAAAGTCTAAGATCCGCCTTCCTGGGGGTCTCGGACGCGGAGAGAACGGCGGCTGCTCCGCCGTCGAAGAACTCGGACTGGACCGCCCACGCGGACTCCGGGCTCGAGGCGGAGCGGGCGGGGGATACCGTCAAGGCGAGGGCGGCAAACAGCGGGAGCATCGGTCTATTGTACCCCGAATTCGGGCGTCTCCAGCGAGCCCTCGCGGAATCGCCGACACCCGCGCGAACAGCCAGGGCATGCCTCTCCTGAAAATGAACCCTCCCGGCGCGGCCTCCAAAACCCAAAAAATGCCCTTGAAATCCAAAGATTCCGAGCCAATACTGGAGCATGCCCCTGCGAGCCTTTCTCGCCGCGCTCGTCCTGCTGACGCCGATGGCCCTCGTCGCCGAAGACGAACGGCCTCCCGCAGGGGACGCCCGCGCCGAAACCAAGGAGATCGATCTCCACGCGAAACTCGCGGACGATGTCCGCTCGGCGTTTCGTGCACGTACGCCCGTCCAAGAGATCGCCACGCAGGCGCGCATCGAAGCCCTGAAGGGAAGCAAGCCCTCCCCCGAGTCCCTCGAGGCGTGGCAAAAGATGTCCAACGGGATGCCCTTCATCCGCGTCGTCCAGAAAGGCATCGCGAGTCCCGAGGAACGCTATCGCGCCTTCGACGCCCTCGGCCTCCAAGACGAAGAGACGCTTTACCTCCCCGGTGAAAAGCCGGTGATTCCCGCCGACCTGCGCGCGAAGCTCGAAGCGGAAGCCGCCGAACTGGCGAAGAAGTACGAGGCGGAGAAGCTCGATCCCGACCAGCGCGCGAAAATCGGGTCCCGCATGACGAAGATCGCGCAGATGCTCGGCGTCGGCGCCGTCGATGAGGCGCCGTTCGCGGGAGGCGGCGCGCCGGTGATCATGGCGAGCATGGTTCCCGGCGCCGGGGGAACGCCCCAGCAGGCGGCGGCGGCCTATCGGGCCTCGGGTAAGGAAGCGCATCTCTACGAGACGCTCAGGACCTTCGCTCCCCCGCCCGCGGCGGCGCGAAAACCGCTCGAACCCTACACCCCGCCGAACGCGCTGCAGCGTTTCTGGAACAACGCCAAAGCCATCGATCTCTTCAAGAAGCCCGAAGCGAAGGATTATTTCTCGGGCGGCCAGGGGCAGGTGCTCGCGGCGGTTCATCAAGAGGCCGAACGCATCGTGAAGGATTCGAACTTCCGTCACGACACCCTAGACCATGTCTACCAGAAAGCCCCAGAGCGCTATAAGAAGGCTCTCATCGAGTGGCAGATTCTCAAGAACGCCCGGTACGGCGGCGAGAAGGCGCTGATCGACAAGTACGGCCTCAAAGGCGTCACCGTCGCCGACGTCGCTGACGCGGATCACTTTCACGCGGCCTCGACGCTCTCCGCGGTCCCGGGTCCCGGCACCATAGCGGGCATCCTCGGCACCGTCGTCTACGACGGCGGCCAGGTCGGCCGTGATCTGTGGCGCGGAAATTGGGAAAGCGCCAAGTATAATCTCAAACAGATCGGCACCGATCTGAAGGGAGTGGTGTTCGGCGCGACTTTGCTCGCGCCCGGCGGCTGACCTAGCCTTCCCGCCTTCTATGCGCTAGAATCCCCCGACTCGACACCGGGGGATTTTCCATGAAAACCGAGGACCTTCTCTACACCCACGACAAGACCTCCTGCAAAGGCTGGGTCGCCTACGACGACAAGAAGGCGAGCAGGCGCCCCGCGGTGCTCGTCGCCCACGCCTGGGCAGGCCGCGACGCCTTCGCCTGCGCCAAGGCCGAAGCGCTCGCCAAGCTGGGCTATGTCGGCTTTGCGATCGACATGTACGGCGACGCGCGCCTGGGCAAGGACAAGGACGAGAACGCCCAGTTGATGACTCCTTTTCTCACCGACCGCATGATGCTGAAAAGCCGCATCCAGGCGGCGGTCGACGCGATCAAGAAGCATCCGACGGTCAACGCAGACAAGATCGCCGCGATCGGTTTCTGCTTTGGCGGGCTCTGCGTGCTCGATCTCGCCCGTTCCGGCTCCGCCGTGAAAGGCGTCGTTTCGTTTCACGGCCTGCTCGGCGCCCCGGAGAATCTTCCGAACGCCGACATCACGGCCCGCGTTCTGGCGCTGCACGGCTACGACGATCCGATGGCGCCTCCGGAACAGCTCGTTGCCTTCGCCAAGGAAATGACGGAGTCCAAGGCGGATTGGGAAGTGCTGGCCTACGGCAACACGATGCACGCGTTCACGAACCCCGAGGCGAACGACCCGGGCTTCGGCACCGTCTACCGCGAAGCCGCCGACAAGCGGTCCTGGAAGGCGATGAAGACCTTTCTGGGCGAAGTGCTGGCGTAGTCGGGTTCCCCTCTGCTTAACCGGGAGCGGCGTCAGGCCGTCACTTTTGAATACGCGGTGCCGGGTTGTTATTTTGCAACTTTCACGAGGGCGTCGAGGCAAAAGTTACAAAGTGACGGCCTGACACTGACTGTTCATGAAGCTCGGCCAGCGGCTTTAGCGCTGAGCGGAATCTTCGGCCAGCTCGAACATCCGTTCGATGGACAGCCGGGCCTGCCGCGCGATCCGCGCCGAAACCTTGATCCGCTGTGAGGGCTTGGGATCGGCCAGCGCCTGCAGGATGCGGTCGAGATCGATCGCCTTCATGTACGGGCATAGCCGGCACATCGGGACGAAATGCTTGTCGGGCATTTCGGTGCGGGCGAGATCGCCGAGCCCGCACTCTGTGACGAGCATGTAGTGGGGCGCGGCCGTATCTTTAACGAAGCGAAGCATGTCGCCGGTGCCGCCGACAAAATCCACCGTATCGACCAGCGCCGGAGAGCACTCGGCGTGCGCGAGAATCCGCACGCCGGGGTACATCTTCCGGTAGAACTTCACCGACCCGGCGTCGAAATTTTCGTGTACGATGCACTTGCCTTCCCAAACGATCATTTCAGATCCGACTTTCTTTCCCATCTGCTTGGCGAGGTTGCGCCCCATCCACGCGTCGGGAAGGAAAATCACGCGGGGATGCTCCGCGTAGACCTTTTCCAGAATCTTTACGGCGTTGGCGCTGGTGACGATGACGTCGCTTTCCGCTTTCACCTCCGCGGTCGTGTTGATATAGCTGACCACGGGCAGGCCCGGATGCTTCTTTTTAATCGCGCGAACATCCTGGGCGGTGATTGAATCGGCGAGCGAGCAGCCGGCCTCCTTGGCGGGAAGCAGGACTTCCTTGTCCGGATTGAGGATCTTCGCCGTCTCGGCCATGAAGCGAACGCCGCAGAAAACGATGACATCCGCATCGACCTGGGTGCAGTCCTTGGCAAGTTTGTAGGAATCCCCCTTGAGGTCGGCGACGCCGGCGAGGATTTCGGCCCGCTGGTAGACATGCGCCGGAATCACCACGTTGCGCTCCTTCTTCAGCGCGTTGATCTGCCAAGTCTTCTTCGCGAGAAGTTCCAACTGCTCCTCTCCGTAGCCCAACGATTCGAGGCCTGCGGCGCAGAGGCGGTCTATCTCGGCGTCAAGCTGCTTCGAATTGGGTTCCGGAAGGGAGAGGGGGCGTTTCTTAACGACGGACATTCGGGACTCCAGCGCGCCTACAGGATACATGAAAACGTCGAGGATTTCACGGCCCGCGCGTTCCAGCGTTAGGAAAGAAAATTAAAGCGGCTCTCGAGTTGGGCGAACGCGGCTTCGGTGAGACGACTCTTCCCGAGATCCTCACGACCGGTGCCGGGTCCGTGAAAATCCGACCCTCCGGTCGCCGCCAAGCCGTAACGCTTCGCGATCGCGAGAAATTTCTCGACCTGCGGCCCCGTGTGCGAGCCGTAATACGCCTCGATCCCTCCGAGACCCGCCTCCACCCAGCCCTCGAAATCCGCATTCGGTTCGACGGTTCCGGGATGCGCCAGCGACGACCACCCCCCGGCCTCGCGGATCGCCTCGACCGCCTCGGCGACCGACGGCCCCATCGATTCGACGAAGGCTTCTCCGCCGGGCGCCAGAAAACGCTCGAAAGCCTCGGACCGGCTCTTCACCACCTTGCGGTGGCGCAGCGCATCGGCGATATGCGGCCGTCCGATCGAATCTTCGTCCACGGAATCGCCGACGACTTCCTCGTAGGTCAACACAATGCCCCGCTCGTTGAGCTTTTCAATTATCCGCCGGATTCGAATTCGACGCCGCTTGCGGAACTCGACCAGCTTGCCGGCCAGCACCGTCGAAGCGGGGTCGATGCCGTAGCCGAGCACGTGGGTATTTCCCCCCTCGGCCGTGTTGATCTCGATGCCGCAGGCCACGCGCAGGCCCCGTGCGAGGCCGGCCTCGCGCGCCTCCTCGAAGCCGGAGACGGTATCGTGATCGGTCAGCACCAGAGCGCGCAGGCCCTCCTTCTTCGCGCGGACGATGAGCGCGGCGGGAGAAAGCGTCCCGTCTGAGCAGGTGGAGTGGCAGTGAAGTTCGACGCGGGCGGACAAGGACCGGTCCTCAGGGAGCCGCTTCAAACAACGCGCTGACCCGGGAACTCACGCAATCCTCGGTCTCGGTCAACTGCGTGAGCGAAACCTTGGAGAGATAATCGTCGACGAGCAATTCCAGCCGGCGCCAAACCGGCCGGATCGAGCAGCCTTCGGTGTGCGCGCATTGGTTCGAACCGTCCGCGTATTTGTCGCAGACGGACTCGAAAACCCCGTCGTCGACGGCGTGCAGAATGTTGCCGATGGAAATACCCCCAGGCGCGTGAGCGAGACGGTAGCCTCCGAGCGCTCCGCGGCGGCTCAAAACGAGCCCCGCGCGGCGAAGCCGCTGCAGGATTTGATCGACGTAGTCGCGAGGGACGTTTTCCGAAACCGACAAGCGCTCCGCGCTGGCGGTCTCCTCGTCGCCCAATTCGGAAAGCCGCACCATGATGCGGGTCGCGTATTCGACGGAACTGGATATCTTCAGCATCGCGTCCCTCCTCCTCTAGAAAATCCCAAGTTGGTCCTTGGCTTCCTCGCTCGCCATCGTCTTGGGATCCCACACGGGATCGAAGGAAAGATCCACGTCCACGTCCCGCACGTGGGGGAGCTTCGCCAGCGCCCCGTGCACCGCGGCCAAGAGCATCGGCCCGTAAGGACACGCCGGCGAGGTCAGACTCATCGTCAGCTTGACCCGCTTTCCGGAGGCGTCCTTCGACTCGCCGATCTCCGCTCCGTAGATGAGCCCGAGCTCGGAGATGCTGACGTGAATCTCGGGATCCTCGACGGGGGCGATGGCCTCGCCGATCTGTTTAAACGTCAATTCCTTCGCCGCGGACGCCTCTGGGGCGGGCGACGCCTTCGTCCCTGTATCGCACATCGGTTTCTCCTGGTACTCCGAATCTTTGAGACCCTCGCCGCTGGCATCGAGCCCCTGCAAGAGAGTGTTCCACGCGAGGAGCGCGCATTTAATGCGCAGCGGAAACTTCCGCACGCCTTCGAGGGCACACGCCTCCTCGAGATCCGCGTGCAGGTCGGCGGCGGTCGCCGTCCTTTCGAGCATGAAGCGCTTAAACGAGCCCGCGACTTCCCGCGCTTGGGCGAAGGTCTTCCCTTCCAGAGCCTCGCACATCATCGACGAAGAGGCTTGACTGATCACGCAGCCATGCCCGGAAAATTTGACCTCGTCGATCGTGGCGCCCGAGGCCGTCAGCGTCAGTTCGATCTCGTCGCCGCAGACCGGATTGACCCCATGGGCGTGCACGTCGTGGGGTTCGAGACGTCCCTTGTAGGTCGCGTCGCGGTAGTAATCCACGAGAACGTCGCGGTAAAGATCTTGAAGTTCCAAATCCCCTTCAGCCACGCTGCGTCACCTTGGCCGGCTCCCCGACCTTGAAGAATTTCTTCACCTTCTTGAGTCCCCGAGCCAAGGCCTCGACGTCTTCCAAGGTGTTGTAAAGATAAAAACTCGCGCGCGCCGTTCCGCCGACGCCGAGTTTGCGCATCAACGGCTGACAACAGTGGTGCCCGACGCGGACCGCGACGCCTTCCATATCGAACACCTGTCCGACATCATGGGGATGCAGGTCGGCGATGTTAAACGACACGACGCCGCCCCGAAGCGAAGCGTCCTTCGGTCCGAGAACGACAACCTCGCTTTCCGCATGAAGGACTTCCAGCGCCTTGGCGACCAACGCGGACTCGTGCGCGTGGATCGCGTCCATGCCCGCGGCTTCGAGGTAATCGATCGCCGCGCCGAAGGCGGCCGCTCCCGCGAGGTGAGGCGTTCCCGCCTCGAAACGGTGGGGCGGAGACGCGTAGGTCGCTCGATCGTAAAAAACCTCTTGAATCATCCCGCCGCCGGTGAGAATCGGGTCCATGGATTCGAGCAGACGCGATTTTCCGTAGAGAATGCCCAATCCGGTGGGGCCGAGCATCTTGTGCGGGGAAAAGGCGAGGAAATCCGCGTCCCAGGCGCGCACGTCCGTCTTCCGGTGAGGAACCCACTGGGCGCCGTCGACCAGCGCGAGAGCGCCCTTCTCGTGCGCCAGGGCGATCAACTCCTTGACGGGCAACACCGTGCCCAGGGAGTTTGACATCGCCGTAAACGCGAACATTTTCGTGCACGGACCCATCGCGGCGCGCGCGGCGTCAAGCGTGACGACGCCGTCGTCGGTCACGGGCACAAAACGCAGTTCAGCCCCGGTTTCCGCGGCGAGCCGCTGCCATGGAACGAGATTGGAATGGTGCTCTAACTCGGTGAGGAGAATTTCGTCGCCGGTTTCCAGGTGCTTACGGCCCCAGCCCTGGGCGACCAGATTGATCGATTCCGTGGTGTTGCGCGTGAACACGATCGTTTCAGGGTCCGGAGCTCCAATGAATCTCGCGGTTTTCGCGCGCGACGCCTCAACAAGCGCTTCGGCTTCCTCCGCGAGCGCGTGCACGCCCCGGTGGATGTTTGCGTTATGGTTTTCGTAGAAAGAGACGATCGCGTCGACGACCTGCTTCGGGCGCTGGCTGGTCGCGGCGCTGTCGAGATACACCAACGGTTTGCCGCGGACGCTCCGCCCCAGAATCGGAAAGTCCTCTCGCAACGCCTTCGCGGAGAAACTCATCGCGGACCCTTAAGAAAAACTTCGTCGCCCTCCACGGTCGCCGTATAAGTCCGGACCGGGACGATCGCGGGCATGCGCAGAGCCGCTCCGTTTTTTACATCGAAGCGTGCGCCGTGTCGGGGACATTCCACCTGGTCGCCGTCGAGCGACCCGTCGCCGAGAGGGCCGTCGTCGTGCGTGCACAGGTCTTCGATCGCGTACAGCGTCCCCGCGACGTCGCAAACCGCGACGCGTTTGCCCTCGTAAGAAACGATTTTCATCCCGCCGGCGGGAACATCTCCGCGTTTGCAAACGGCCGTTTTGACGCCCATCAGAGCACCGCCTCCGCGGCGACGGCCGCACGGAGCCGCTCACGCATGTCCTCGTACGGCAGACGTTCGAGCACCGGTTCGAAGAACCCCATCACCAGCATCTCTGCGGCTTCGGCCGGGGAGACGCCGCGCGCGGCGAGGTAGAACAGTTGATTCGGATCGATCGGTCCGGCGGTCGCTCCGTGCTTGCACGCGACCCGGTCCGGCAGGATTTCGAGCACCGGGGTGCTGTCGGCCCGGGCATCGTCGGAAAGAAGCAGGTTCTTGTTCTGCTGATAGGCCTCGCAGTCGAGCGCGTCCCGTTCGACGCGGATCAGGCCGGTATAAATCGATCGCGCCTTGTCCCGGAGCGCCGCCCGAAAGTGCATGTCGCTGGTCGTGTTCGACGCACGGTGCAGCTGCTGCGTATGGGGGTCGAAGAACTGCTCGCCGGATCCGAACAGCACGCCGCGCAGATCGCTGTGCGCGCCGCGTCCGTTCAAAATCACTTCGAGCTCGCTCTTATGGCGCTTCGCCCCCATCAAAATGGAGGTGTGATCGAGCCGGGCGTCGCGGCCCAGCGTCACGCGCTGATGGGAGAAATGCGCGGCGTCCCGAGGGAGTTCCTGCGTGTAGAAGTAGCGCAGCGACGCCCCGTCGCGAACCTCGGCCTGAGCGAACGACAACGACGACGACGAGCCGCCGATATGCTCTTCGACGATCACGGCCTCGGCGCCCTCTTCAAGAAGGACGAACGCGCGCGGCAGCTGAAAGGGCTTCGACGCGTCGTGGCGGAAGGTGATGCGGATAGGTTCCTCGATCTTCTTCCCTTTCGGAACCCGGACAAACGCGCCGCCGGTCCAGGCGGCGAGATTCGCGGCTTCAAACTTGGCGAAATCGGGACCCGCGCAGCCCGCCGTCAACGACGCGGACAAAAGCGCCTCATGCGCCCCGGCCGCGTCTTCAAGAACGGCGAGTTCGGCGCCCGCGCCCCCGCTCAGCTCCGTTACGGGCCCGGAGGCCGCTTCGGCCGTAAACCGGTCGATACCCCAACTGTCGAACGGCAGGCGACGCCAGGTTTCGACGGATTTTTCCGGGGCGGAGGTCTGTTCGAACCGCCTGAGCGCGGCTTCGCGCCCCGGCTCCTGAATCAAGGTCATCATCCGATCGCACCCTCCATCTCGAGCTGAATGAGGCGGTTGAGCTCGACCGCGTATTCGAGCGGAAGCTCCTTGGTGAACGCCTCGAAGAAACCGTTGACGATCATCGAGGTCGCCTCGGCCTCCGAAAGGCCGCGGCTCATCAAATAAAAGAGCTGTTCATCGCCGATCTTGGACACGGAGGCCTCATGGCCGATGTCCGCGCGCTTTCCGTCGATTTCCATCGTCGGGTAGGTGTCCGAACGCGAATGGTCGTCGAGCAGAAGCGCGTCGCAGCGGACGTTCACCTTCACGTCCGTCGCCTGCGGATAGGTCTTGATCAGTCCGCGGTAGCTCGCGCGTCCGCCGTCCTTGGAAACCGACTTCGAAATAATCGTCCCCGAAGTGTTCGGGGCGGCGAACACGAGCTTCCCGCCGGTATCCTGATGCTGCCCCTTTCCGGCGAACGCGACCGACAGGATGTCGGCCCGGGCGCCTTCGCCCACCAGATACACCGCCGGAAACTTCATCGTGAGCTTCGACCCGATGTTGCCGTCCACCCATTCGACGAAGGCGTTCTCGTGCGCCATCGCCCGCTTAGTGACGAGGTTGTAGACGTTGTTCGCCCAGTTCTGAATCGTCGTATAGCGAATGTGCGAACTCTTCATGCCGATCAACTCGACGACGGCGGAGTGAAGCGCGTCCTCGGAAATACTCGGCGCCGTGCAGCCTTCGATGTAGTGGACGCTCGACCCCTCGTCGGCGATGATCAGCGTCCGCTCGAACTGTCCGGCCCGGGCCGCGTTGATGCGGAAGTAGGCCTGCAGCGGCAGGTCCACCTTCGTATTCTTCGGCACGTAAATGAAGGAACCGCCGGACCAGACCGCCGAATTGAGCGCGGCGAATTTATTGTCCGTCGGCGGAATCACCGTGGCGAAATATTTTTTGACGATATCCGGGTGCTCGCGCAGCGCCGTGTCCATGTCGGTGAAGATCACGCCTTTCTTATCGAGTTCCTTGCTGACCGCGTGATAGACGGCCTCGCTCTCGTATTGAGCGGTCACGCCCGCCAGAAACTTCTGTTCGGCCTGAGGGATGCCCAGCTTCTCGAAGGTCTTCTTGATGTTTTCGGGGACGTCTTCCCAGTTCTTCTCCGTTTTTTCCGACGGCTTCATGTAGTAGAAAATCTCAGAGAAATCGATCATGTCGAGCAGGTCGCAGTTGCCCCAACGCGGCATCGGCTTCGCCTCGAACATCTCGAAGGCCTTCAGACGGAACTCGGTCATCCAGCCCGGCTCTTTCTTCATCCAGGAGATTTCCTCGACGATCTTGCGGTCGAGTCCTTTGCGCGCCTTGAAGACGAAATTCTCGGGATCCTTGAAGCCGTACTTCGTCCCGTAGTCCTCTCGCAAGTCGAACGATTTCTTCTGTTCAGTCGCCATGGAACCTCCCTACGCCGTCGCCGACACTGCGGACAAATATCCGGTCTTTTCGAGTTCCAGCGCGAGTTCGGGGCCGCCGGACTTGGTGATCGCGCCGTCCTGAAGCACGTGAATGAAATCGGGCTTCACGTAATCGAGCATGCGCTGGTAGTGGGTGATCAGCAGCACGCCCTTCTCGTCGGAATTCGCGGCAATCGTGTTGATTCCCTCGCAAACGACGCGCAGCGCGTCGATGTCGAGTCCCGAGTCGGTTTCATCGAGAATCGCGAGCCGGGGATTGAGCACGGCCATCTGCAGGATCTCGAGGCGCTTCTTCTCGCCGCCGGAGAAGCCGTCGTTGACGTAGCGCGTCGCGAACTTGGAGTCCATCTTCAGCATTTCCATCTTCTCGCGCAGGAGCTTGCGGAAGGTCTTCACCGCCTGCTTTTCGTCGCCGAGCACGGCTTTGAGCGCGGTGCGCAGGAAGTTGGCGACGGAAACGCCGGGGATCGCGGTCGGATACTGGAACGCGAGGAACATGCCTTTAAGAGCGCGTTCGTGAACGGCGAGGGCGGTCACGTCTTCCCCTTCGAGCAGGATCGTTCCTTGGGTGATCTTATAGCTGGGATGGCCCATCAGCACGTTCGAGAAGGTGGACTTTCCGGAGCCGTTGGGCCCCATGATCGCGTGAACTTCGCCCTTTTGGATGGTCAGGGAGAGACCTTTGAGAATCTGCTTTCCGGCGATTTCGGCGTGAAGGTCGTGGACTTCAAGTAGCGGCGGCATGAGGAATCCCTCCTAAATGGGTTCGGGCATAGCATAACATACCTGACCTGGTAAGTCAAGTATAATTATCTTTCTAAATTAAGCGGTTTTAATGAGCCGAGATAGATTCTTTTGGATTGGGCCGCCTATAAAAAGAAGGCGATCGAGCCGATAGCCAAGCAGAGCAGAAAAGCCGGAATCAGGGCTCCGAGGACATCCTTGAATTCCAACTTCGCAACCGCCAATAGGGGTAGACACCAAAACGGCTGGATCGAATTGGTCACCATATCCCCCCACGCGAAGGCGAGGACGGTCTTCGCTTGGGAGACGCCGAGGCGGTCCGCCGCCTCAAAAATGTACGGCGCCTCCACCACGAACTGGGAGCCTCCGGAGGGAATCAGGTAGTTCAGCAACCCCGAATACCAATACACCGCCAAGGGGAAGGTCCTCGCCGTGGACAACGCGACGAACGCCTCCGCAAGCACCTGGTCCAGGCCCGAGCCCTTTATCACGCCGAACATCCCGGCATACAGCGGAAACTGAATCACGATGCCGTGCACGAATCCGGCCCCCCGCTCAGCGGCCCGCGCGAATTCGGCGGGCGACCGGTGCAGCAGCACGGCGGCGCACAAGAACAGCAGATTCAAGTTGTCGAGCGTCAGCGAGAAACCCTTCCCCCGGGAGGCCAAGATTACGGCTGCGATCCCGAGCCCACCCAACGCGGCGCAGGGCGCGTATCCGAACTCGATCGCCCGCAACCAGCGGTTCGCGTTCTTCCCCAAGGAGGCCGACCCTGCGTCCTCGACGAGCCGCGCGCGGGCCTCAGCTCCCAACAGCATCGCGTCTTCCTTCCGCTTAGGATAAAGCGTCCAAAACATGGCACAGAGTCCGCCGAACGTAGCCAGCGTCAGTCCGATATTAAAGCCCGAAAAAACGGTCTCAGAGGTCGGCAGCACGCCCCCGATCCGGTCCGCCAGGAAATTCCCGGGAGTGGCGACAAGCAAAGTGGAGGAACCCGAGAGTCCCGCGTGCCAAACCCCGCCCATTCCCAAATACGCCGCCGCAACGAGCAGTCGGTAGTCGACCGAGAGATTTCTGCGGGCGACGGAGCGGGCGAGAAAGGCGCTCGCGATCAGGCCGAGACCCCAATGAATCCAGCACAATGCCATCGAGACCGCTGCGGTCATGACCACCGCTCCGCGGCCGGTTTTAGGAATCCGCGCCAACGCGTCCAAGGTACGGCGCACCGGAGGCGAATCGGCGATAATCGAACCGGTTACGACGATCAGGCACATCTGCATCGCGAAGGTGAGCAGCACCCATACGCCGTCTCCCCAATATCCGACCACGGCCGCAGGACCCGAAGGCGTGAGAATCACGGCCGCGCCCAAGGTCAAAAAGGAAAGTCCGATCGCGATGGCAAACGCCCCGGGAACGCACCGCTCGCTCAATTTGGACAGAAACGCGATCATCCAAAACCCCGTTCGGGGTCGGTCCTCAAGTTGTTTAAGTTATTTAAGTTGTTCAAGAAATTCGCCGATCCCAAAGAAACATCATCTTACCAAACCAAATAACTTGAACAACTTAAACAACTTGAGGACCGACCCCGGGGTGCATTTTGTAAACTGGCTGGGATGAAGATCTATACGAAGACCGGCGATGCGGGTGAGACGGGTCTCCGCGGCGGGAAGCGCGTCGCGAAGCATCATCCGCGGGTCGGCGCGTACGGAGAAATCGACGAACTGAACTGCGCGATCGGCGCCGCCCTGGCGCAGCTTCCGCGGCGGCGGGCCCTCGCTTCTCTTCTGCAGTCGCTGACGCGAATTCAAAACGAGCTCTTCGTCGTAGGAGCGATTCTCAGCGCGGAAAAGGGCGATCCGGACGCGGGATCGCTTCCGAAGAACGCCGCCGCGGCGCTCGAGAGCGAAATCGACCGAATGGACTCGGAACTGCCGGAGCTTCGCCGCTTCATTTTACCGGGCGGGTCGCCCGCAGGGGCCGCGCTGCATACCGCGCGCGCCGCCTGCCGACGCGCCGAACGCACCCTCTGCGCGCTGGGTTCCGGAGAATATCCGCCGGAAATCGAAGTCTATGTAAACCGCCTCTCCGACTACCTGTTTACGGCGGCGCGATGGACGAATCGGTGTCTGAAGCAGGCGGAATCGCCTTGGACGGGACTCCGATGAATCCTCTCGACCTCGTTCGCAGTCTCGTCGATTTCAAGTTTTACCGCGAAGTCCCGGGCCGCACCTTCGCCAACGCGAGCGCCTTTCTCGGCATGCTCTCCACCGTCTTCGCCCTCTGCCTCGTCGTCGCGATGTCCATTCAGATCGTGCCGAAACTGCGATCTTCGCTTGCGTGGGCGCGCGATTCGTTTCCCGAAATCACGCTTTCAGAAGGAACGATCTCCAGTCCCGTCAAGGGAGAACTCGTCGTCCGGCATCCTGACGCGAAACAAATCGTCATCGCCTTCGACGCCGACCGGGAAACCCCGGTGGGGACCGAAGAACTTCGCGAAAAGCGCGCGCTCGCCTATCTCACGCGCAACGCGCTCTACGTCGCGAAAATCCGCCCCATCCTCGAGGCCCGGTCCGAGGAATCCTTCCCCGGGTTCGCGATCGACGGCGTAGACACCCATGCTCTCGACAAATTCGCGGCCGGGGACACCCTCGTGCTCAATCCGGCCTTTTACGACCGCCTCTCCCGGCAGCTTCCGTTTTTGCTCTATCCGGTGGGCTTCGTCGTCGGCTGGATGATTTTCTTCATCTGGAAGCACGGGGCAGCCCTGATCTATTCCCTGATGGGACTTCTGATCAACGGCTTCCAGTCGGGACGCCTGGATTTTCCCTCGCTCTATAAAGTCGGCGTCTTCGCACAGACGCCGATCGTCGCACTTCAGATCGCCGCACTGTTCGTCCCGGAACCCATCCGTTTTTTCGGCCTCATTACGTTTCTAGTCGCGGGAGTCTACCTTTGGAAAGCCATCGCCGTTATCAACGCGGAACTGCCCGAACCGCCGTCTCCCTTGCCCTCGCTTTAGGGCTCGCCTCCGCAGGCTGCGGCCGTTTCGGGAGCTCCTTCTCCCTCTCCCTCTCCGGAAGCATTACCGCTTCCCCGCGTCTGCACGCGCGCTTCGATAGGCCCAACACGGTTCTGATCCTCGTCGCGCTCAACGACGGCGGCGTTCCGGTGGCGATCAAACGCATCATCGCCCCCCGTCTTCCTCTGCAGTATTCGATCGGGGAGAGAGACCTCGTTCTTCCGGGAAAATCCTGGATCGGACCCTTGACCATAAAGGTCTACGTGAACCGTCACGGAAAAGTCGGCGCGGCCGAACGCGGGGATTTGCGCGGAGTGCACCGCGGAAAGGTCCGCTCAGGGGCGTCCCATGTCGACATCGTCGTCGACGAAGAAATCTAGCGGGGCGGAAGCCCCGCTGTGCCGGATTTCACCGGGGCTATAAGGACATCCGGCCTAGCGGGGCGGAAGCCCCGCTGTGCCGGATTTCACCGGGGCTATAAGGACATCCGGCCTAGGAACTACGCGACGCTAAGGCCGGACACCCGGAAGGTCGGAGCGGCCGTGGCGCCGTAGAAGGTGAGATCGTCGGCGACCGCATCGACGCCCGCCAAGAGATCCAGAAGATTTGTCGAGAGCATCGCCCCGCGAATTCCGTGAACGATCTCCCCGTTCTCGATCGCGACTCCCGAGACCCCTACGGACATCTCTCCGGAAACGGGGTCCGCCGTGTGCATGCCCATGATCTCGAACACGAGAATTCCGTCCTTTGTATCCCGAATCAGCGAGTCCCGGCTGATCTTCCCGGGCTTTAGAAAGAAATTCGTGGAGGTGGGACCGGGCAGCCCCTTGAATCCGGAACGCCCCGCGCAGCCGTTGGACGCGCGCGCGTCGCGACGGGCAGTATAGGAGTCGTAAAAGTAATCGCGAAGCACCCCGTCCTCGATCATCATCTTGTTCCTCGTGGGAACGCCCTCGTCGTCGAAACGCCCGCTAGTGACTCCACCGGGGAGCAGCGGGTCGTCGATCAACGAGACCGCCGGGCTCGCGACGCGCGCCCCGAGCTTCCCTTTAAAAAGGGAACGGCCCCGCTGGACCGCCTCCGCAACCATCGGTCCGCCGACCAAATCGAGGATCTCCCCCGCGACCCAAGGGTCGAATAGGACCGCGCGGCGCTTCGAGGGCAGCTTCTTCGCGTGAAGCAAAGATGTCGTCCGAAAAACCGCCTCGCTCACGACGCGATCCCAGTCTAGATCGGCCGCCTTTCGCGCCGAAAGCGAAGCGGAGCCGACCTGAATCTCGCCTCCGTCCTCGCCCATCGCATAGAGACCGACGCCGGCGCTGGTTCCCGTCTCGAACGCCCTTACGCCGGCCGTGCTCGCGATCGCGACTTCGGAAACGGTTTCCCCGTAGCCCACCTGAAGGACCTTCTTGATGCCCGGCCGTCCGGAAGCCGCGCGATGCGCCTCCTCCAGACGCGGGACCGACTCCGCGAGCGGCCGCCGGAACAGAGACGGATCATTGAGGGATTCTTCCAAGCCGGGCGCGGGCGCGGGTGCGACGGCTCCCGGGAGCCCGCGATATTCGTCGTCGACCAAATGAGGAAGCTGCTCTCGCGCGGACCGCACCAATCCGTCGAGCGCGCGCTCTTCGAGTCCGCCCGAGAACGAGAAGGCCATCCGGGTTCCCTTGAAAAGCCGCAAACCGACGCCGGCTTCTTCGGATTCCTGAATCGACTCCACCGCGCCGTCGCGCAGTTCGACCCCGCGGTCGCGTCCGCGGTAGCAGTACACTTCCGCGTCGAGTCCGGCGTCGACGCGCCGCACCGCGTCGAGCGCGGATTCCGCGAAGTCCGACAGCGCGTTGCCGAATTCAGACCGGGCCATAGAGTGAAGCGTATCCCAAATAGAGGAAGAGAAGCGAGAGCAGCAAAAAGAAGACCCCCCACTTGCGCCGCTCCAGCGCGATATAGGCATCGTTGAGCAGCGTTTCCCGCAGGATCGCGTTAATGCGTTCGATCACCGACGGCTTGTACAGGTAGCCGAGTCCGAGGAGAAAGAAAAAGAGCCCGACCGTGATCGTCAACCAAGGGCTCACGCGGGCTCGCTCCCGTTGAAGGAATTCATCGACCGCTCGACGCCGTCGCGACAGACCGCGGCAATCGCCTCACTTGCCCGTTCGATCATTCGTTCCACGGAGCCCGCATCGCCTTTCCCAAAACGGCTGAGCACGAACGCCGCGGCATCCATCCCTTCGGGGCGGGGGCCGACTCCCAACCGGAGTCGGGGGATCTGCTGGGTCCCGAGGCGCTCGAGAATCGAACGAAGCCCGTTCTGGCCGCCTGCCGACCCTTTAGGCCGGATGCGCAGCTTCCCAAGAGGAAGCTCCATATCGTCGGAGACGACGAGAATTTCCTCGGAGGCAATGCGGTAGTAATGGGCCAACGGCTGGACCATATCCCCCGAGAGGTTCATGAAGGTGTGCGGCTTCGCGGCCCAAACCGCCTCGCCGTCCTCCAACACAAGCCGCGCCGCCTCGCCCTCGCCCACCGGGGAGGCTTCCCAAGACGCGCCCGCGCCGTCGACCCAACGATCGACGGCGCGGAACCCGACGTTGTGCCGGGTTCTCTCGTAGCGAGAACCCGGGTTTCCCAGACCGACGACCAAGCGAATACGAGCCGCCGGCACGGACAAAGGAGGCTACTTTCCGCCTTCTTTCTTTTCGCCTTCGGCGCCTTCTTCCTTCTCTTTGCCCTTGACGATGACTTCGGGCTGGGCGGCCGCGCCCTCGACACCCTCTTCCGGTTTAGCTTCTTCCTGTACCCGGACTTGGACAATATGGACGACAGGCTGCTCCGGATCGGCGAGAACCTCGACACCCTCGGGGATCACGAGGTCCTTGACGTGGATGCCCGCTCCCATCTCCAGCGTCGAAATGTCGACCCGGATTTCCTGGGGGATCCGGCCCGGCAAGCAGCGGACTTCGAGCACGCGCAGAATGTGCTCCAAAATGCCGCCCTGCAGCTTAACGCCCGGCGCCTCACCGTGAACGTGCAAAGGAACCTCGATTTCGACCTTTTGCTTCATGTCCACGCGGACGAAGTCGGCGTGAATCGGTTTGCCCGTGACGACGTGACGCTGGAGTTCCTTGAGAATCACGGTGTCGTCCTTCGACCCATGCTTCAAGTGAATGATCGCGTTGTGTCCCGCGTTCTTGAGACCGTCCAGAAGTTCCTTCTCATCAACGGCCACGATTGCGGCGCCGTTGGTTCCCCCGTAGATCACGGCAGGGATCTTCCGGGATTCCCGAAGATCGGAAAGACTCTTGTTCGTGCTTTTTTCCGGCCGCTCTTGGGCCGAGACTTTAATTTCCGCCATAGATGACTCCTAGTGTATGTCTAGACAAAAAGTTCGCTGATCGATTCGCCCTGATGGTTGCGCAGGATGGCCTCGCCCAACAGCGGCGCGATCGACAGCGTCGTAATTTTTCCGGAACTCTGACCGCGCAGAGGAACCGAATCCGACAGCACGAGTTCCTCGAGGGACGATTTTTCCACGAGTTCCGCCGCGCTTCCCGACAAGACCCCGTGCACGCAGGAGGCGTATACCTTCTTTGCGCCGAGGTCCTTGATCTTGTTGGCGACCTTCGTGAGGGTTCCCCCCGTGTCCACCATATCGTCGACGATGATCGCGATCTTTCCTTCGACGTCGCCGATGACGTTGTAAATAGAGGCTTCGTTCGGCCTGGGGCGCCGTTTATCGACGATCGCGAGCCCCGCCTTCAAACGCTTCGCGAAGGCGCGCGCCCGCTCGACCCCGCCGACATCCGGGGACACCACGACGACATCCTCGAGCTTCTTCACTCGGAAGTACTCCAACACGACCGGCATTGCGAAAATGTGGTCGAGCGGAATATCGAAAAACCCTTGAATTTGTCCTGCGTGCAGGTCCACGGTGATGACGCGCTCCGCTCCTGCTTTGGAAATGAGATTCGCGACAAGCTTCGCGGTGATGGGAACGCGCGGGGAGGATTTCCTGTCCGCCCGGGCGTAGCCGAAATACGGAATAACGGCGGTGATGCGCCCCGCGCTCGCGCGGGTCAGCGCATCGATCATGATAAGAAGCTCCATCAGATTCTCGTTCGCCGGACGACAGGTCGGCTGGATGACGTAACAGTCCTTTCCTCGGACGTTTTCCTGGATATGGACGTTGATCTCGCCGTCGGCGAAGCGGCCCACCTCGGCGCGGCCCACCGTCGTCCCTATATAACTCGCGATCTTCTCCGAGAGCGGGCGGTTCGCGTTTCCGGAAAAGAGCTTCAGCGGCCCGACGGAGGGACTCGCCTTCAACGCTTTCGGTTCGGCGGCGGCCTGCTGCGGCGGCTTTTTTTCCATGGTTGTCCCTTGTGACGTCATTTTCTCACCTTGTTGGTTTGACGCTCCCGCGCAATCGCGAGATTTCCGTCGGGAACGTCCTCGGTGATCGTCGAGCCCGCTCCGACCGTCGCGCCGCGCCCAATTTTAACCGGGGCGACGAGATTGACGTTCGAACCGATGAACGCCTTGGCTCCGATCGTGGTGGGATTCTTTTTCACACCGTCGTAATTGCAGGTGATCGTGCCCGCGCCGATATTAACGTCCTCAGCGATGTCGGCGTCGCCGACATAGCTGAGATGCGGGACCTTGGATCCGTATCCGATCCGAGAATTCTTAATCTCACTGAAATTTCCGATGCGGGCACGGGGACCGGCGATGGTTCCCGGGCGAAGCCGCGCGAACGGGCCGACGGAACTCTTCTCGTGAAGTCGGGCCTCCTCCATGTAGGAGTTGATCACGGAGCATTCGTTGCCGATCTGGGAGTCCTGGATCACCGAGAAGGGACCGATTTCGCAGCCCTTTCCGATCTTCGTTTTCCCCCGAAGAATCGTGCCGGGATGGATCACGGAATCCTGACCGATCTCCACGTCCACGTCCACGTAGGTGTGGTTGGGGTCTAGGATCGAAACGCCGGAAAGCATCAACCGCTCCAGCGCCCGACGGTTGAGCACCCGCTCCGCCTGGGCGAGATGAATGCGCGTGTTGACGCCCAAGGCCTCCTCGGGGGAGGGGCTGGGGAAACCCGTGACCCGCCCGCCCTCCGAACGAATGTGCTCGAGACAATCGGTGAGGTAGAACTCTTTTTTGGAGCCCTTCGGGACGAGCTTCTTGACCGCTTCGGTGAGCAGTTCAACTTCGAAACAATAGGTTCCCGAATTGATCTCGTTAATCGCAGCTTCCTTCGGCGTGCAATGCGAATCTTCGATGATCTTCAAGACCTCGCCCATCGGAGACCGGACGATGCGGCCGTAGCCCTTCGGATCGCGAAAGCGGGCCGTCAAAAGCGAAACCTGATGTTTTTCGCTGCGATGCCCGCTGAGCAGGGAGAACATCGTATCGAAGGTAAGCAGCGGGGAATCCCCGCAGGTCACGATAGCCGTTTGATGTTTCTTGAGGAAGCTCATCGATTCCAGCACGGCGGAGCCCGAACCCTTCTGCTCCTTTTGATGAATGAAGGTCACGGGACGGGAAATTCCCCAATCCTTGACGCCGTCGAGCACCGCTTTCTTCACGCGCTCAATCTCATGTCCGACGACGAGGCCGATCCCCTCCGGCTTGAGCGCGTTCGCCAAGCGCAGCAGGTAGTAGATCATCGGCCGACCGCCGATAGGGTGAAGGACCTTCGGCAGTTCCGAACGCATTCGGGTCCCTTTTCCGGCGGCCAAAATCAAGACGCCGAGGGATCCGGGACGGACGCTCTTTTTCGTCGGGCTTTTCATGGGATTATTGGGGGGCTGATTCTTCCCGGACTAGGATTCGAACCTAGAAAACCTCCTCCAAAGGGAGGTGTGTTACCATTACACTATCCGGGATCAAATCGGATCAGTCCGGCGGCCCACCTCCTGAGATCGGCTTGCCCTTCTTAGCCTCTTCCTGGTAGGCGGCCATGATCTGGTCCTCTAGGAATTTTCGAAAATCCATCGTGATGGGGTGCGCCACATCTTTATAATTCCCGTTAGGAAGTTTCCGAGACGGCATGCAAAGGATCAGTCCCTTGTTGCCCTCGATAATTTTCATGTTGCGTACGACGAAGCAATTGTCGAACGTGACGGTCACGAACGCCTTTAGCTTTTCCTCGTCCCGCAGGTGGAC
Organism: Elusimicrobia bacterium CG_4_9_14_3_um_filter_62_55; assembly: GCA_002790095.1. GTDB lineage: Bacteria > Elusimicrobiota > Elusimicrobia > UBA1565 > UBA1565 > UBA1565. The sequence continues at coordinate 24,677 of PFUL01000123.1, forward strand.
CCGGATCTCGGTGATTTCCATTAGTACGCCTCCGCAACGCAGCAGAACTTACCCGACACAACAGGCAAGAAACACCTTCCACGGATACCCCTTCAATTTTGCCAGAACGCGCTCGCCTTCTTCGCGAGAACGAACGAAGCCGAAGACCGAAGCACCGGACCCCGACATCAACACGCCTTGAAGCCCTAAACGCCTCAAGATGTCTTTCGCTTGCCGGACCTCGTTATGCGAATCGAGGACCGCATCTTCCAAGCGATTAAAGAGAAGCCCCTCCCATTCGGAGATTGGCCTTCCTTTTTCTAGCTTTCTCGTGAGTTTATCAAGATGGGAAAGACGCGTCAAGCGAGCGGCTCGATCCGGGCGTTTTAGGCGGCCGTAAACGTCCTTGGTAGCCACGGAAACTCCTGGAAAAACAAGGATCATCCAGGGAAGACCCTTTTCGGTGGTGACAGGCTTTAGTTTGTCTCCAATTCCGTACCCTTCGCAGATCCCTTCGTGCCGGAGGAAGAACGGGATGTCCGCGCCGAGCGCCGCGGCGACCCTTTTCAGCTTCGACATCCGCGTCCGGTTGAGGTCGATCCGATACAAACGCGCCAAGGCGATCATCGCCGCAGCCGCATCCGACGATCCGCCGCCGAGGCCGGCGCCCAGCGGTATGCGCTTGGTCAGCGTGAAATGCGCGCCCATCCGGAGACCGAAGGCGTCTCGAAACGCCTGCGCGGCCCGCAGGACGAGATTATCCCGTTCGGCTTTCAGCCCCTGTCCGATCTCGTCGACGACCTCAAGCGTGAACGCGGGGTCGTCCTCGACCGCTTCGACGAACAAATCGTCGCAAAGACTCAACTTCGCGAACAGCGTCGCCAACAGATGGTATCCGTCCCGCCGCTTGCCGGTAATCTCCAGAAACAGATTGACCTTGGCCGGACACGGCTGCTGAACGGAAACAGGCATCGGAACGCTTTAGTTCTCCCCGCCGAAGCGAACGCTGGGTGCGGGGATTTTAAAGTCGAATAAAAATCCCTTTCCGGTAAGCGTCATCCGGGACGGAACCCACCGTCCGCCTTCCGCAGGCCTGTAATCGGCGAGTTCGAGCTCCAAACCCGGCGCGGCGATCGCGCGCAGGGAACTCAGCCGGACCTTGGGCTTATCCAGCACGAAACTGTGGGAAGCCGTGTCGACCCGCGAGCGCCGCCACGTCTTGCGGAATTGCGCCTCGCTTCCGCGAAACAATCCCCCCTCCAGATACGCGCGCAAAAACAGCAGCGACTCATACACCCGCTCCTGCAGCATGTCGGAATCGACTCCCTCAATCTTCAGCGGGTCCATTTCGAACGCGTCTTCACCGGAGAAGGCCATCCGCATCATCGGCGTGAACATCGGGCCGAGCACGTCGACGCTCAATCCCCAGGGTGCCCGGTAGTGGAGAATCGCCTGAAACTTGAACTCCTTTCCCGCGACCTTTCCCAGGATTTCGCAGGGGCCTCCAAAACTCTCGAAAGTCCCCCGAGAGTTTGAAAGGTAATCCAAATACTTTTTTCCGAGCTCTCCGGGGGTCCAAGCCCCTTCCGCCCGGGAAAGCTTGGCGGGAAGATTCTTTCCGTTCGATCCCAGCGCCTGCGCGTTCTTCCATGCGGCCCAGGCGCCGTCGATCCGTCCAAGCTTATCGCGAACATCGCCGAGATGCTCCCATACGGTTTCGTCATCGGGAAGCATCGCAACCGCCTTATCGAGAATCTCAAGCGCCTCTTCGGATTTTCCGCGTTTGAACAAAACCCAGGCGAGCGAATCCAAATAAGCGCCCTTCTCGGGCTGAAGCCCCACCGCTTTCCGGATATAACCTTCGGCCTCCTCGAGCTTTAAATCGCGGTCGGCGAGAGAGTAGCCGAGATAGTTCAGCGCGGAGGCGTCGTTGGGGTGAGCGTTCAGCAATTCCTTGAACTGAAGCTCTACCTGCGCCATGTCGCCGAGCTTCTCGTAAATCGCGCCCAGTTGAAAGCGCGCGTCGCGATGGTCCGGACGAAGCGAAAGCACCTTCGTCATCATCGCGACCGCTTTCTGCGGCTTCTTCAAATCGTCGTAGCCCAGCCCCAGGAAATAGGCGATGTCCTCATTTTCGGGCCAGCGCGCGAACCCCTTCTCAAGCACCGCAACCGCCTCGGGAAGCTTGTTCGCCTGGGTCAGGTAGTAGCTCAACCGTAGGTTCAGGCTCGCGTCTTCGTTCAGCGCGACGCTGTCGCGGATTTGCGCGGCCGCTTCTTCGAAGCGGTCCGCCTGTTCGGCGATCAGCGCGAGCCACAGGCAAGTCGCCGGATGCGACGGCATGATCGACTTCGCCCTCTCGAAAAAGCCCCGGGCGGCGTCGGTGTTGCCGACCAAAAACGAAATCTCCCCGATATGATTGAGCAGAACCACGTTCTTGGGATCCCGGTGGAGGATGCCCTCGTACGCGGAAAGCGCCGCCGCCGTGTCGCCGCGTATTTCGTACAACTGCGCGAGGCTGTAGCGCGACTGCATGTTGTCGGGGTCGGCCTCGATCGACGCCTCGAAGCGCGCGATGGCCTCGTCATTGCGTCCTGCCTTCTGCTCGATGAGGGCGATCTGGTACAGCGCCTCGGAAGCGTCGTCAGGGTTGGCTTTCAGATAGTCATCGAGATACCGCTTCGCGCGCTCCGGCGACTGCGCGCCGAGCAAATTGCCCAACGCGAACAACGCCTCTTCGTGCCCCGGCTTGAGCTCCAGCGTTTTCTCGAACGCGGACTGGGAGGCGCCCAGTTCGCCTCTGGCCCAGTGGACGTTTCCGATCAATTGGTACGCGTCGGGATTCTCGGGGGACAACTCCGCGAAACGCTCCGCGAGGGCCAGGGCGCGGTCGACACTCCCGACCTCCAGCGCCAGTTCTGCGGCGTTCTTATACAGGAAGGCCGATTCCGGGTCCAGCGACAACGCGGCTTCATAGGCCTGCAGCGCTTGGGCGTATTCACCGCGATTGCTCAGCAATACCGCTTTAAGATAATGCTTGTAGGACGCCTTTGTCGATGCGAACGCCGCAGGAGCGAGCAACAGGACCAGCAGGGCCGTGGGGCGAAGAATGTTTTTCATAAGGAGGCGTCCATCAGGAGGGCGTCCGCACCGTCATTATAATATTTGCTCCGGCGCCCCACAATCGCAAAGCCGAATTCCTCGTAAAGCCTGATGGCCGCTGTATTTTTTTCGCTCACCTCGAGCGTCGCCCGGAAGCATCCGCCGCGTTTGGCGCGGTTTAGGGCGTCCTCAAGCAGGCGATGCCCGATTCCGCGCCCCCGTGATCGGCGCCGAACGGCGATCATGTACACCTGAGCCTCGCCCGCGACCTCCCGCAGCGCGGCGAAACCGACGGGCTCCCCGTCCTCGGCGACGAGGAGGCCGCGTCCCAGTTCCGCCTCAAAATGCGCCCGGGTCCATCCAACGTCCTCGATCGCCGACAGCGCGTCGATGTCGGCCCCGGAAGCCTCGCGAAATAACAAGGTCACTTTTTCAAGTAGCTCGCGGGCTTCAGATAGAGCGGAACGGCTTCGGCAAACGGCGGCGTTCCCTCGGCCATCCGGCGCGCCGCGACCGGGAGCAGGTCCCGCGCTTCGATCGGCCTCGCCGGAGTGCGGACGCCGCGGGCCGATTCGACCCATCGCGGATCTCCCCGCGCGGAACAGACTCCGTTCGTCCAGCGAAAATCCTGAACGTACCACTCCTCGCGCACCGCTGGAAACGCGAGCGCGTAATCACCGTCCGCGATCCCCTCCGCGCTCAGCCGCTCGGCGAACGCGTCGAACAACGTCACCGCCGCGATCGGCTTGCCCAGAGACCAGGCGAGGGTATTCGCGAACGTCACGCCGATGCGCGCGGAAGTGAAGCGGCCGGGCCCCGACGCGACGACGATCGCGTCGATCCCGTCCAGCCTCGTCCTCGCGGCTTTCAACGCGCCGTCCAAAGTCGAGACGAGTTTCTCGTCCTGCCGCTTTGCCTTGACCTTTCGCTGGTACACCTTCCCCGGCTTCGTCGAGACGGCGACCGAGACTCCGTCTCCCAAGCATTCGATCGCGAGCAGCTTCACGCGGTTGCCCCCCGAACGCGGACCGTACGCCCCCCCGCCTTGCGGTGGGTCAAACGGATTTCCACCCGCTTCTTGGGAAGCAGGCTCTCGACGGCCTCGGGCCATTCGATCAACGCAACTGAGTCCTCATCGTCAAAGTATTCCGCCAACGCGAGGTTCGAAGGGTCGCCCGGTTCGACGCGATAGAGGTCCATGTGAAAAACCGGGGGCTTCAAGCGGGGATATTCATTCACCAAAGCGAAGGTCGGGCTCGGAACGACGCCCTTGTGTCCGAGCGCGCGCAGAAACCCCCGCACAAAGGTGGTCTTGCCGGCCCCCAAATCGCCGTAGAGACAAATCACCATACCCGCTCGGCACTTCTTCGCGAGCCGGGCAGCCAGGGCGAGCGTGTCGGACTCGGATGGAAGAATCACGGAGAGCATTCTAGCTTACTCGCGTGAGGGCTCGGCGGAGAGTAGGGCAAAATCCAAAGTAAATTCCAGGTAAATGACGATTTGCGGTCCCTTGACACACGCCCCGGAAGGGGTATCCTTGCAAGTGGAGAGATAGTCCTATGAACCGTTCCCTATTGTCCTTGGCGTTCGCGGCGCTGATCACGCCCGCACTGTGCTCGGCAAAGGCGATGCCCAAGCGCGTGCCGGGAGTCGGCGACGGGGTCGGCGTCGGGGTCGACCCTTACGTTGAAGAATTCGAGCGGGAAATGGCCGCCACCAAACGCGATCTCGCCGCGATACGGACATCGATTTTGGCCGTGCAGATTCCCCCGGGAACCCAATCAGGCGCGCTGTTGGCCGGATTGAAGGCCGCTCAGGAATACGCCGCGATCACCGCCGTCGTGACGCGGGCGGAAGCCGCGCACTCCAAGTTCATCGCGCACGTGATGGGTTGGGATCCTTCCGACGACGTGGACGCGAAGCTCAATTTATCGGGGCCCGCCTTCGACGAAAAAAAGGACGATAAGAATCTCCGGCAAAAGCGCGACAATACGCTGCGCGGAGCGAAGACCGGTTCGACGGCGCAGCGGAGCGCGCTTGGGCCCCAGCAAGCGCTTTCCCGCGCCTCGGGCGGCGGCGGGAGCCAGCCCCAGATGCAGCTGCAGACGACCTCGTCGAAATTCTCCTACGCGAATACCGGCGGCGGTTTGGAATCGGACTTCGGCGGCATGACGCTGAACAACAGCATCACCGCCACGGGCGCCGTCGGCCAGGGCGAATCGGGCGTTGATTCGGCGTCTGGGGTCGCCGCGCCTGCGGGCGCCGTCAGCGGGACGAGTTCCCTGTCGTCGTCGGGGGCCGACGCCCAGGTTGCCAACAGCAAGTCGGCCGCCGAGCTTTCCCAAAACACTTCGGACGTGGCGCAAAAAGCCTTCGAGCGCATGCAGGCGCGCCAGGAAGAGGCGATGCGGCAGGCGAAGGAGAAGGAGAATTCGAAAAGCCAACGCCAGCAGCAGATGGCCCAGGCGATGCAGCAGGCTTTAGGACAAGCCGGGCAGGCGATGCAAGGCGCGCAGAAGCAAGCGGGCGGCTGCAAGAACTGCAATAAAGGGAAGCAGCAGGAGTCCCAGCAAAAGGCGCAGGCCGCTCCCGCGGGATCTTAAGGAACGGTCCAGAGCGCGAGGCGGCGCTTTCCCCCTGCTCCCCGTGAGAATCCGGCCGCCGCGAGGCGGCCCAAGTCAAGAGTGAGAGGCCTAATTTTTAGTGGGCCTTATTCCGCGAGCCTTAGGGACGAAAGCCCCACGCGCATACTTCAATGCCCGGGCATAGTAGAGCATACAACAATGAGTTCCGGCGGACGCCGGCATCCTCTGTAGCCCGGGGAATTGGCCTCGGGGTATCCACGACCCGACCTCAATCGGGTGAGGCCAGAGGGGACTATAGAAGGGACTTTTTCCTTCCCAACCGTCTCCTCGTTGCCTTTGTGGAGGAATATCTATGCGGATAAACTTCTTCAGTATATTGATGGCCGCGGCGTTTGTCGTCGCGGCGGGAGCCGGGCTCAGCGTATCTGCCCATACTTTGGGACATCTGGGCGTTCAGGCCGCGGAAATTTCGCATTCCGTTCAAGATGGAAATTTCACCGCTGCCGAGGCCGGATTCCATCGGCTTTACGAGGCCGGAAGCGGCGGCGCCGCCGTGGAAAGCGGAGATGCGCCGGTCCGGGGCGGATACGGCGATAGAAAGCGGCTATTGAAACGATCCGCGGTCTTGAAGTGGCGCTTCGGTATCGATTCGATACCGATTCCTGCGCCTGCCGGAAAGGAAAATAGCGGGGAGCCGGAGTCCGGGTGGCCGTTGTTCGTGGCGGGATTCGCCTTGCTCGGAACTTTTTTGTTGGCCTCTGACCAGACGATGAACTTTGGCAATGGAACGGGCGGCGACGATGTAAAGGAAAGCACCGGATCGGCGAAGGGTCGAGGAGGCAGACCGCCACGAAAACCGCCGCAATTCCCCGATAAGCCAAAGCAAAAGCCGATCCTCATCAGTCCGCCGGTCGTGGTTCGTTGATGGGGGACATATTCGGATCCCGAGCGGAGGACCCGGGTACCTTCAGCGTGCCCGGGTCCGACCGCTCGTTCTATCTTAAGCTGTCGGCCGTGGCGGCCCTCATGTATCTCGCGCCTTACGACCGTTATCCGGTTCTCTGGGTCTACGACCGCGTCCCGCTGCTGCAAAATTGGGAAAACGGCTATGCGTTTCTATGCGCGCTGGGATACGCCCTCCGCACCGCGGTTTACGCCGCGCTCGCATACTGGGGGATGAGGCGGCTTGCGCTTTCGCCGGCGGACATCGGATGGAAGAGGGTTCCGCTACGGCAACTCGTCCTGCCGTTTGTCGCGGCAGCACTTGCGGCCGTTTTTCAATTTTGGTTTTTCGAGGTCGCCGTTGACCGCCGGAGCGACATTGTCGCCCAGTGCGGTTGGTGGACCAAGATTTCGTTCGATCTCAAGCCCGGACTCTCCTTGTCGGATCCCATGTTTCTCTTGAACGGCGTCGTTTGGCTCTTTCTGGGATCGTTCGCAGAGGAGGTGATCCACCGCGGCGTTCTCTTCGGGGCGCTACGGGCGCGCCTTGGTCCGGCCGCCGCGATCCTGCTGACGGCCGCGTTCTTCCCGCTGTGCCACCTCTACCCGTTCGTCGACGGCGGAGGGATCTTCTTATTCGAGACATTCTTCTTCGGGCTCGTGCTCGGAGGGTTGCGCGAATGGTCGGGAAATCTCTGGATCCCGTTGACCGCTCATTGGATTTACAACGCCCTGAGCGCCTGGACGCTTCTTCCCTGGGTGTTCTGACGGGAAATCTCCTCGCATTCGGGAACCCCATAAGCTCGTTACATGCAGAGCAATTTGGAAGCTGCTCATTGACAGGGCTAGAGCAGTGGGGGGCAAAGCTCGATATCCATTCACCCGCCCAGTTTCTTGAACGCGGCGGGCAGGGCTTCGATCACGTCCGAGGCCAACAGAGCCCTGACCGTTTTCTCTTTCGCCGCGCGGTCGGCGGCGAACCCATGAAGATAGGCGCCCAAGCAGGCCGCCTCGAATCCGCAATCGTGCGGCGAGGTGATCAGGCGCTGCGCCCAAAGCCCGGCGATGATCCCGGTCAGCGCGTCGCCGGACCCGCCCTTCGCCAACCCCGCGTTTCCCGAAGCGTTCGCGTGGATGCGGCGGCCGTCTCCGATCAAGGTTCGGCTGCCCTTCAGCAGACAGATTCCGCCGAAGGTCTCGAACGCTCGGAGCACCGCCTCCGGACGGTCCGCCTCAATCTCGGAAGCCTTCATCCCGAGCAGGCGGCCGAGTTCCCCCGGATGGGGGGTGATAATGAAAGGGGCGTTGCGCCGTTCGAGCAGGCGCCGCGATTCCTTGCGGGAAACCATCGATAGAACATTGAGGGCGTCGGCGTCGATCACCGCGGGGATCTTGATCGAATCGAGCGCGCCCACCACGGCCTTCTGGCTTTCCGAGCGAATGCCGATGCCCGGTCCCAGCGCCATCACGGTGTAGCCTCGCCGTTCGTGCGAGGAGAGGATCATCGCGACCGAATCGGAACGCAGCGCCCCCGAGGACGTTTCCGGAAGGGGCAAGGTCATCGCCTCGACGATCTGCGCGGCGGCCACCGGCACCTGGCTTTCAGGCAGCGCCAGTGTGACCAGACCGGCCCCGGCCCGCATCGCGCCGCGGGCGGCAAGCACGGCGGCTCCGATCATCCCGCGGGAACCCGCAAGCACCAGCACGTGGCCGAAGCGTCCTTTATGCGCGTCCGCCGGACGCGGCGGGAGCCAGCCCTTCAGTTCGGCGAGGGACAGGGAGGAGGGCTTCACGACAACTCCGAAGACGCCAAGGCCACGGCCATCGCCGTGTTTGTCCCGTGCGACAATGAAATCGCAATGCCGGGCTCGGCGCGCCCCTCGATCGCCACGCTCGGCCGGCCGAGTCGGTCGCGCCGGATCTCGATGGATTTCAGACTCAACCCGTCGCGCCCGAGGGCCTTCCAGACCGCCTCCTTCGCCGCGAACCGGACGGCGAAGTGCTGCCATTGAAGTTTTTTGCCTCGGCAGTATCGGATTTCGTCGTAGGAAAAAATACGCGTGAGAAACCGGGGGTTGCGCTCGGCGAAATCGCGGATGCGCGAAATCTCGACGACGTCGAGACCGACCGCCGGTATGAGAGCCGGCTTATTCGACCGTGACGCTCTTGGCAAGGTTCCTCGGTTGGTCGACGTCGCATCCCAGATCTTTCGCGATGTGGTACGCGAGCAGCTGCAGCGGAACGACGTTCACGATCGGAGAAAGGAATTCGTCGGTCTCGGGGACGTAGAGGATATGATCGACGTGTCCTTCGAGGCGCGTATCGCCCTTCGTGCAAATCGCGATCACCTCGGCCCCCCGTGCCTTCGCTTCCTCGATGTTCGAACGCATCTTGTCGTAGACGCGCCCCTTCGTCGCGATCGCGACGACCGGCATCTCCTCATCGATCAGCGCGATCGGACCGTGCTTCATTTCCCCGGCCGCGTAGCCTTCCGCATGGATGTAGGAGATTTCTTTGAGCTTCAACGCTCCTTCGAGCGCGTTCGGAAAGTTGACATGCCGACCGATGTAAAGGAAGTCCCGCTTCTTGTGATAGATATTGGAGAGTTCCTGCGTCTGCTTATCGAGCTTCAGCGCCTCCTCAAGCAGCGCGGGCAGATGGACCGCCTGGTCGATGATCGCCCTGGCGTCGGACTCGGAGAGACGCCCGGTCTCAAAACCCAAATGGAGCGCGAACTCAAACACCGCCGTCAATTGTCCGACGAAAGCCTTCGTCGACGCGACCCCGTATTCCGGACCGCATCGGGTCAGGAGATTGTAGTCGGCAATCCGGGTCAGAGCCGAACCGACGCAGTTGCAGATCGCTAGAACCTCGCTCTCCTCCTTTTTAGCCAGCTTGACCGCCGCGAGCGTATCGGCCGTCTCTCCGGACTGAGAGATCGCGACCGCGAGCGTGCCTTTCTGCACGACGGGATCCCGGTAGCGGTACTCCGAGGCGGCCTCCGCCTCCGCGGGGATTGCGGCATAATGCTCCACGACGTATTTTCCGATCAGACCCGCGTGGTACGCGGTGCCGCAGGCCAAAAACTGCACGCGCTTCACCTTCTTCAGATCGTGCGCGGCCATCCCGGCCTCGCGCTCCAACGCGCCCGCGGTCAGCGGATGCAGGCGCCCGCGCAGCGTGTCGGCCACGGTGTTCGGCTGCTCGAAAATCTCCTTGAGCATGTAATGGCGATAGCCGCCCTTCTCGGCCATCGTGCGGTCCCAGGAGATCATGGTAGGCTTCTTTTCGACGCGCTTTCCGGCCAGGTTGAAAAACGAGACCTTGTCCTTCGATAGGACCGCCATATCGTTGTCTTCGAGAAACACGACCTTGCGCGTATGATCCATGATCGCCGGCACGTCGGAGGCCAGGAAGTTTTCCCCTTCCCCGAGACCGACGACCAGCGGAGAGGCCGTCTTCGCGCAAATGAGGGTCCCGGGAGTTTCCGCCCACATGACCGCGACGGCGTAGGCCCCGCGGACTTCCTGAAGCGCCTGACGCGTGGCCTCGAAAAACAGGGGTTCGCGCAGGTCCGGGGCGATTCCGGCGTTGCCTTTCGTCAGTTCGCCGAGCTTTTCTTCGAACAGGTGCACCAGCACTTCCGTGTCCGTTTCGGAGGCGAAGGAATGACCGTTCTTCGCCAAACGCTCCCGCAGTTCAATGTAGTTCTCGATGATGCCGTTATGGATGACGACGAGTTTCCCGGTGCAGTCGGCGTGCGGGTGGGCGTTGGCCTGCGAAGGCTTCCCGTGCGTCGCCCAACGGGAATGACCGAGACCGACGGTTCCCTTCGGCCGGACTTCCTCGATCGCGGTCGAGAGATTTTTCAATTTGCCTACGGCTCTGAGAATCTGAAGAGAGGAAGCGCCGTTGACCAGGCACACTCCCGCCGAATCGTAGCCGCGGTACTCCAGCCGTTTAAGCCCCTCCATCAGGATGGGGGTGGCCTCACGAGAACCGATGTAGCCGATAATTCCGCACATAGCGGAAGCGGTTACCGAGCCGAAACGATGATCTTCTTCATCTCGGAAACCGCGCCCTTTAAGCCCGTAAAGACGGAGCGCGCGATGATCGAGAATCCGATGTTGAGGCAGCTCAGGTTGGGAATCTGAGCGATCGGTCCGACGTTGCTGTAGTCGAGCGCGTGCCCGGCGTGCAGCTCCAGCTTAAGCTCCGTGGCGAGATAGCCCGCGAGTTCGAGCTTTTCCAACTCGGTGCGCTGCTTGTGCTTGCCGACGGATTTTGCGTAGCTGGCCGTGCACAATTCCACCGCGTCGGCTCCGAAGTTGTGCGCCATGCGCACCGAAATCGCCTCGGGGTCCACGAAAAGACTCACGCCGATGCCGACCCTCTTAAGCTGCTTGACGGCCTTTTCGATGCGGCCGGCCTGGGCGCCCTTCACCTGAAGGCCGCCCTCGGTGGTGATCTCCGTCGGGGTCTCCGGAACGAGGCAGACCCAATCGGGCTTTATCTTCGCGCCGATGCGGACCATCTCGGGCGCGCTCGAAAGTTCGACGTGCATGCCGGATTTCAGCATCTTGCGCAAACCTTTTAAATCCTCTTCCTGAACGTGCCGGCGGTCGGCGCGCAGGTGGCAGACGATCAGGTCCGCCCCCGCCTGTCGGGCGACGCGGGCCGCGACCAACGGATCCGGGTCCACTTCGCGGCGGGCCTGTCTAAGGGTCGCGACGTGGTCGATGTTGACTCCGAGCTTGATGGCCATGGTGTTAAACTCCTTCCTGCGTCCTATTCGCTTCCTGTTGGAACGTCCTTCCGAGATCTTCGATGATCCGGCGCACCAATGCGGCGTCGGGTCCTTCCGCCAAAATCCTCAAGACGGGCTCGGTTCCCGAATATCTTACGAAAACGCGGCCCGAATCCTTCAGGTCCTTCTCTGCTCGCTCCAATTCCCGGTTGAAATCCGCAAGCCCCTCCAACGGAACCCGCCGGGCGATGCGCACGTTGCTGAGGATCTGCGGATACGGCCTATACAGGCTGCGGATCCGACTGAGGGGCCCTGTGCGCCGCAGCCACGCCGCGAGCGTCTGAAGCGCCGTTAGGAGACCGTCTCCGGTCGGCGCGAAGCGTCGGAACACAACGTGTCCCGAATTCTCTCCGCCCAAAATGAGGTCGTGGGCGACCAACGCGTCGGTGACGTTTCGGTCTCCGACCGGAACCTCGACGCGGCCGATCCCGTTTTCCTCTAAAAACTTGATCATGCCTAAATTGGACATGACGGTCACGACCACACGGTCGCCGTTAAGCAGACCTTCACGCTTCAATTCGAGCGCGGACAGGGCGATCAAGGCATCCCCGTCCAGCAGGCGCCCCTTCTCGTCGGCGAGCACGCAGCGATCCGCGTCCCCGTCCAAAGCGATGCCGCAGTGAGCCCGCCGGCGAAGCACTTCCTTCTGCATCGCCTCCGGAGCCGTCGCGCCGCAATTCCGATTGATATTTGCCCCGTTCGGAGCGTCTCCAATCGGATAGACGCGTGCCCCAAGGTCCTCGAAAAGACGCGCAGCGATCGGCGACGCGGCGCCG
>PFUL01000029.1 GCA_002790095.1 Elusimicrobia bacterium CG_4_9_14_3_um_filter_62_55
TTCAGCCGCGAGGAAGCCGCGCGGGCCGTGGAGATCGGGGTGGACCACGGCACCTACGAGTTCAACGAGCGCCAGCGCCAGGACAAGGCGACGGCGAAGGCGCTCCGGCGTAAGGCTCGCCCCGAAGGGCGCTGATGGTCTGCGCGAAGTGCGGAGCCGACGTCGACACTGGCAGGCTCCTATTCAGGAAAGACCGGATCGCCGGGATCGCATGCCACGGCTGCGCCTGGTCGATCGAAACCAACAGGAGGAACGAGGGCATGGCGAAGAAAAACGGACAGAAGAAAGGCGCGAACAAGCCGGCGGCGGCCAAGAAAAAGGCTGCCAAGCCGCAGGGCGGCAAGAAGGCCGCCGCCAAGCCCCAGGGAGCCAAGAAGGAGGGCTCCCTGGCGGCCATCATCGACCCGATGCTCACGACCGGCGGCCATACCGTCGCCGAGATCGCGGCCGAGCTGGCGAAGAAGGCGGGCGACGCGGCCAAGGGCAGGGACCTCGCGGCCAACGTCCGCGCGCGCATGGTCGGTTACACGCGCAAGGGCTGGAAGGTCGAGAAGGACGACAAGAAGCGCGTGAAAGTCGTCCAGGGGGCCTGAGCCATGCGCTTCGGGCCGGAGGACAAGTTCTGGGTCGTGACCGACCCGACGCCCGAGAGCGAGCTGTCCGACTGCTGCTTCGATTGCTCGCTCGGCAGCCTTGAGCGCCAGTTCAAAGGAGGATTGAGCATGGCGCAGAACCCGACGCTGTTCACCGAGCGGCGCGAGGCCGAGGTTGAGGCTTACGGCCGACTGGTCGCAATGCGCGCGGCGCGGGCGATCATGCGATCGGGGCCGGGCTCCAAGGCCAGGGAGGTCACGCGAATCGAGCTGCTTGACGGCAAGGGCAAGTTGCTCTTCGAGGCCGACCTGGACCTGGGCGGGGGCCAGAAGCCGTGACCGCACTACTCGACGAGTTCGTGCGGCATCTCCGGGTAGAGCGGGGCCTGTCGCCCTGCACTTGGAAGAGCTACGGCTACCAGATACGGGGCTACCTGCGCTTCTTGGAGGCGAGGCGCAGGTCCCCGGAAGGGGCGACGCGCGAGGACATCCTGGCCTACCTGGAGCGCAGAAAGGAGGACGGCCTCAAGTCGGCGTCGCTGTTCATCGCGGCTATGGCGCTCAGGCAGTTTCACCGCTACCTGGCCGCGTCAGGCCGCGCCCTGGCCGACCCAACCGCCGGGATGCGTCTGCCCCGGTTCAAGCAGCGAATCCCGGAACCGTTGGGCGCGGATGCCATGGACCGCCTGCTTCGCCCTCCCCCGAGCGGGAAGTTCGGGGCCCTGCGCGACCACGCGATGATCGAGCTCATGTACGCGGTGGGGCTACGGGTCTCGGAGTTGGTCGGCCTGCGTCTCGGGCAGGTCGACCTCCGGGAGGGCTGGGTGCGCGTGATCGGGAAGGGCTCCAAGGAACGTCTCGTCCCGTTCGGGCCGAGGGCTACGGCCGCCCTGAGGCGCTATATCGAGGCTCGCGACGTGCGCTTCCCGGCAGCCGGCGACATCTTGTTCCTCAACGGCCGCGGCGGACCGCTCACGCGAGGAGGCTTCGCTTCGCGGCTGGCGGCCGCGGCGCGGCGGGCGGGGATTTCGGGTCGCGTGACGCCGCACCAACTCCGTCATAGCTGCGCGACGTCGCTCTTGGAGGGCGGTGCCGACCTGCGGGTCCTATCCGAGTTGCTCGGCCATGCGTCCGTCCTCACGACGGCTCGCTACGCTCACGTCAGCGCGGAGCATCTGAAGGCGGCTTGTCGGCGGGCGCATCCGAGGTTTTAGGATTTACGTGTTGCACCAAACTAGGATCTAGGCAAGCACTACGAGACCTTGTATAATAAGGCCCCTGTGATGACCACTAATTCCTCAAGCGATGTATTTGTAGCCGCTAAACCTGTGGTCTCTCCTAAGCCGGGTGTGGATGGGAAAGGCTCTGCTATTCAACCCCCCACACCGATGACGATCGGGGACCTGTTCTGCGGAGCAGGCGGGTTTTCTGAGGGCTTCCGTCAGGCCGGTTACAAAGTCCTCTGGGGTATCGACAACTGGCAACCCGCCGTCGATACCCACAAGAAGAACCATCCCGAAGTCGATGTCCGCTGTGAGGATATCCTGAATTTGGACCCCTACAGCCTTCCCAAGGTAGACGTCCTCGTAGGCTCCCCGCCCTGCACATTCTTCTCTCTCAGCAATCGGGGCGGCAATAGTGACCCAACCAAGGGTCTGGCCTTGGTCAAGCGCTTCCTGACATTCGTCTATGTTCTCCAGCCTCGGTACTGGATCATGGAGAACGTTCCCCAATTGCTACGCCACCTGCCAGAACGCATCGCCCTCAGGAAGCTCGGCATCGGTCGGGATGGGCACCTGGAGATTCCGGTCCGACTTGAAGTCAACACCGCTGACTTTGGAGTTCCCCAACGACGTCGTCGAGTCTTCTGCGGCTCCTTCCCTACTCCACAAACTACTCACGCGAAGCATCCAGCGGGGGAGAAGAAGCCATGGAAGACCCTTGGCGAAGTCCTTAAGGCGCTACCGGCTCCAGGAATCCAGACTCGCTCTCCCGTGATCGACCCGAACTACGGTTTCAGCATCCCGGCCAAAGATCTCACCGAGCAAGCCAACCCAGTGTCGATCTCGAAGGAAGACTATGAGATCATCAAGGCGAAGAAGCAACGGCACTCCTTCTACGGCTTCATGGCCATCCCGGAGCGCAACGAGTTGCCCGCTCGCACGATCTGCGCCTACCAGTCCGGAAGAGGCCGCGAGGCATTCCTCGTCTGGGGAGGAGGCTGGTATCGTCATCTGACCGTTCGGGAATGCGCTGCGCTCCAGAGCTATCCTATTAGCTACCAGTTCTGGGGAGACAGGCAGCAAGACAGATACACCCTTGTAGGCAATGCGGTGCCTCCTGTCATGTCTAGGGCGCTGGCTCTCGCTCTTCTTAATGACATAGGGCAACGTCTTCCGGAGAACCTTTGTCTTGCCACAGATGTTCCTCACTCGCCGCCGCCGATCACCAAGGTACGCAAGAGGGTCAACAGTACGATGCGTCTCCCTCTGTCTAGACGCTTCCGTGACCATGTGCCGGGCTGTCGCCAGAACAGCCTGAGGGTGGATTTGGATAACGAGGGCAACGCCCGTCCCAGACATCCTCTTGCGAACTCGATTCCCACCTTCAAGCCCAGGAAACACCTCAAACGTTGGCAGGCCCGCTTGCACCTGGGCATCGGGAAGGGCTTCCGCAAGCAGGCCGTCTCTTTACAGCGAGCCTACTGTGAGCTGACCTCGAAGGCGGACACCGACTTGCTGGCACGTGTGAGACATCTGATCAAGTTCCTGGAGGTTGATCTCCAGCCTAAGATTCCAGACGCTTCGACATCTCAAGCCCTCTGGGCTCGCCACCGGAATGGAGTCCACGAGACCCCACCGTGGCTACTGGAACAGATCGGAAGTGCCCTGGACCGGATATTCCCACAAGAGAAGTTTGCCAAGCAACGGCTCCCGCGCTCCGGGAATATCCGTGTCGTCCCACGAGCGGGACTGCCGGTCAGGCTAGCGGCCGGACTCCTGGCAACGGCCTACGTGGCGGAGGTAATGAACGACGGGAGATTCTGGCTCAGAGCTAACCCGACCCACTTCTATTTCGATACCAGTCTTAAGGCCCGACCAGCTCTACCCTCCGCGATGGAAGCACCGCGGACCCGTCTCTCCAGCCTCAAGCCTATCGACTCGGCGACCTGCTGAGCACCACATCGGACCCTGCACTCCCATCCGGTCATCACAGACCCCTGCAGGCATCCTGCCCATCGCTCGACGGCGATGCCTAAGCCGGTCCTATCTTGCCGGAGGCAAGCATGCGACTGCGGATGGCCCACCGAAAGAGCTCGCGCGCCTCGATGACGGGAGGGCCCTCAAGGCGGACGCCAAGCTCGAAGTTGTGTTCGAGGCCATGGCGCGAGAAGTTCGCCGAGGTCAGGAGCATATCTCTAGAATCAATGATGAGCACCTTGGAATGGAAGAGGACATCAGTTGGGCCATCCTGGTTGGCTACCCCACTGTAGAGGTTCGGTCTCTTTACTCCAACGGGCCAAGCCGCCAGGATCTTATCGCTATCCCGACTATCCTTGTTCAAGATGATCGTGATGTCCTTGCCCGTCGCCGCGAGAGAGCCCAACGTTCGTATCAGGGCACCATCAGTGACCCTGTAACCTGCGATGAGGATCTCTTCAAGTGCCGACTGGATCATCTCCTTGACCACTTCTGATGTCCTTCGGACGACGTACTGCACCTCCTGCGGCAGTGTCGCAACCAGCTCGACCTTCGAGGCCTGTCCTCGGTCCTCACTATCCTGGATGGCGAGGGACTGGATCAACAAATGGAGGAGTGCGTACCCGTCTCCTCCGTCGCGAGCGCCGAGCTCTGACGCCAGTCTATCCGCCGTTGGATCAGATCTCAGCACTTCGATGAAGGCTGGATCGAAGGGCTCGACCGTCGATCGGGCGCGGAGTTTACGTGCCAACTCGACGACGTCGCGAGCTATCGGCATGTTCAGGTGAGCAAGTTAGAGAAGAAGCCCACTCCTCTATCCTGGGGCGTGCCGACGAGGGTCGCCCGATCGAGCAAAAGGTTGAAGAGTTCGCACGCTGTCTCGGGGACCAGCAGGCAGGAATGACACGCCGCCTGGTTCAACGGCTCCGAGAACGACTGCACAGCCTCGATGCAGAGCGGATCGGATGAGCACCACACAGCGGACCGCACGGATCGATGCACGGCCTCGGCGAACCTGGCGGGTCTCCCCTGACGGGACAGCCCGCCGAGCGTCCCCTCGGAGTCCGGGGTCGCAGTGTAGATCAAGATGCCAGCCATAGGACGTTCACCGGTGTCGATGTACAGCCGCTCCCTCAGCGCGGCGTGGGAGTAGCCACAGTCAAGCGAGAGCTGTCTCATCAGCACGTGAGCGAACGAATGCAGCAGGACATGTCGCGGCGTGACGGCACTTAGCGCGTAGCCGTCCGGCTGCAGGCTCCGTCCTCTCTCGATGAATGCCTGGTTGATCTGGTTCGTCCTCGTCCGGATCAACTCTGACTGCTCCCAGCGAGCCAGCGAGGACTCGTTGAACTGGATGAAGATGCCTTCTCCACGGACTTCGATCGCGGGGAGCCAGTTCAGACCCGCCGGCTTTACTTCGCAGAGCGTCGCAGAGTCAGGTCCAGCGGACTCTGACGGGGGCTTGATGCGCGTGAAGCCAACGAGTGCCCGGACCTCTCTCAGGCGTGTCACCCTGACAAGGCGCGAGAACCACGGCCTGAGGTCCGCAGGCACGACTTCATGCTTCGTGCGGAACTCTGAGTCCTCTGTGACGGCTTGGGGGCGCTCATTGGTCAACTGGAGGTACTCTTCCCACCTTACCGTTTCGTTCGGAGACTGGAGAATCGCTATACGGTCCTTGACGAGCTTCAAGATATTCTGGGCAGGCATCCCTAGCGTCGACTCCAGCTTCAGCAGCTCGATCAGCTTCAGCCGATCCGCATCGTTCGATTGGTCCCGGAAGTGCCTCCAGTAGGTCCCGAGACGCTGCTGGATATGCTCAGACCATGGCGGGATGTCCAAGGCCGATGCGTTGACAGCGAAGTAGAGGTTCGAACCTCCTCGCAGCACCGTGCGAGGGACCCTGGTGCACGTTTCGTTCGGCCCAGCGATCCAAGGCCTCCGTCCGTGGCAGCCCACGCCCCGTATGGCATCCCTGCCGAAGCAACCATCCATAGGCTTGTTTGCCCCACATTCAAGGCAGCTGAGGATGAGGTTGGCGAAGCCGGCCTTGTCCCGCCCCTCCAGCTTGATGTCCTTCTCCCGCTTGCAGTCCTTGGCGTGCTGTATCCACCAGTTCCAAGGGAACTCGTCGAGGTGGCCGTTCGTGCATGCAAGGATGAACCTAGACGGGACGACGTGGACTCGGTGCTCCTCACCTTCTGAACATGCGCTACAGTACCGAGCCGCACTATTAGTCCCGCGCTGCCAGTTGTGCTCCTGCCGTAGGATGTGGCACTTCGGGCACTGCAACCACCGGGGGAAGCGCACGGCTAGCAACACATCGGAGGGCTGCCTCCTCCTCATGTGATCATCGCTGGATACAGGCGGTAACCTGAAACCATCGACCCGCAGGCGTGCCTGTAGGCGCGGCTCGAAGATTGCATTCGGGTTCTCAAGCCCTTGGGTCCTCGCGCGAGCCTCCCACTCTTCCAGGCCGCACACTACGGCGGAGATCGGGGCTCCATCGCGTGCCCGGAAGTCAACGATCGCGCCAGGACCGCTTACGCAGATCACCTGGCTCCTTCGGACCGTCCCTAGATCAGTTGCTCTTGGTGCCACTGATGTCCTCCCGCAGCCGCTCAGTGATCACGAACGGGGTCCCCGGCTCGACCTCGCGCATCGAGTTCGGGGTAGGCCATTCCAGCCGGTCGTAGTCCTTTCCCAAGGCGGCAGCTGCCTCCGCAGAGATCAGGAGACTGGGAGCCTTATTGGAATCGTCCCAGTAGTGCCTCAAATCCTTGCGAGCCGCCCATCCGTCCAACAACTGCATGACCCTCTGGAGCACCGATGCGGACTCGTCCGGGTCCACGCGCCGGGCTCGTTCGATGATCACCCTTGCGATGACCTCGACCTCTTGTCGCCTCGCGGCGTTCATGACGGGAGAGTCGGTCATGGTCGGCTGCAGATGACGGACCAGCGCCACCAGGACGGCGTGGAGCGCCTTATCCCGGGCCCGCGGGGCGAACGGTGTCACGCTCGTGGACTCGACGTCCCGGTATAGGGTGGCGTGCCATGAACTGAAGGTCTCGAAGCGTGACCGATCTCGCGCCCGCGCATGGTTGAACACGGTGAGGATGATCCCAGGCACCAAGTTCCTGCCGACGCGGCTGGTCGCCTGGATGTACTCGGCGATCCCCTTCGGTTGGCCATTCACCACCATGAGTCCGAGGCGTGGGATGTCCACCCCGACACTGATCATGTTGCTAGCCAGGAGGATGTCGCACTGGCCGGGCTCCTGGAGTGTTTCCAGGATCGTCGGTATCTCGACGGAAGGCGTCCGACTCGTCAACTCCAATGGAGGGATGAGGCTTCGAGGCGCTTCGCCCCTCCTGGCCGAGTAGGACCTCAAGGAGACCCCGACGTCGTCCTGCATGAGGACCAGGGCTCCTCCCAGTTCGCGGAGCGTGTTGAAGTACGCCACAAGCGTCGAGTAGTAGTTCCTCAGCGCTTCCGGAAGGCGCGGATCGTTAGCCGCCTGGAGAGATGATGCGCAGACCGCCTGCAAGGAGAAGCGGGCAGATCGTCCTGCCGTGCTCAAACCGAGGTATAGACGGCCAGGTGCACCGTGATCCACGACGGCGAAGCATGAGTTCTCGACGTCGATGCATGGCGGGGGAAACTGATGGGCATCCCGATCGAAGAGATCCTTGATCTGCTCAGCTGCACGACGGATGGTCGCGGTCGATCCGATCACCTTCGGGCGATATCCGTCCCTGGAGCAGATGGCATCGATGGCGACCTCGTAGAGCCCGGCCAAAGTCCCGAGCGGCCCTGAGATAAGATGGAGCTCGTCCTGGATGATCATGTCCGGCGGACGACCACCGCCCTTCTTTCCGAACAGCGTAGAAGTCTCCGGTTTGCGTACGATCTGCGCGAACTTGTCCAGGGTACCGATGACCAGGGAAGGGCGGACCTTGTAGATGTACTCATCCACCGTGTAGATTGGGAGCAGTCCAGTGATCACACATTGCGCGTTCTGACAGGCAGGGCGCAATACGCGCTGGACTCGATCGTCTTCGAGCTTCAATGCTGTGGAGCAGGCCGGGCACTTGTTCAATTGCATCACAGCCCTGCGATCTTTCCTAGCATCGGCATCGGTATTGGGTGTGGCACCTCCGCCGACCCAGAGCCCAATCGAGAACGGGGTATTCCCGAGGGATTTGTCCTGCTTGCGCAGGTGTTCGCAAGCCAGGATCAAGGCAGCCGCACGCTGGAACTGTTGGATGGTCAGGAGCCGGAGGGTATACCGCATCAGGACGGAGACGCCAGCAGCCCTGTCGTCATCTTTCTCGGTCAGCCGCCTGATGATCAAGGTGAAAGCCGTGAGGGCTAGATAGGCTTCGGTCTTGCCACCACCTGTGGGAAACCAGAGGAGGTCCATCATCCTTCTGTCGGCATGTTTCCCGTCTGCTAGCGAGGCTACGCAGAGAAGCTGGAAGCCGAGCTGGAACGGTCGCCAACGGAACTGTGAGTCCCCCTGCCAATGCCGCTGAAGATGGATCGCATGGTTGGCAAGCTGGAAGGCTTTCCTGACCGTCGCATTGCCAGCAATGAGCGCGACGCCTTCCTCGATCCGCTTTGCCGCCCTATCGCAAGACGCCAGGTTCCTGCGTGCAGCTTCCCTGAGAGATGCCGGTAATCCGTCAACCCTGCCCATCTGTCCCTGGAGCCAGCTCCGGTATGTCGCAGGCAATCTGCCGAGCGCCTCAGCTAACGCTTCCGGAGCGGCGGCGGCCAACCATTCGGGACTCGTGGCATCACCTAATGACCCGAATACCGGATCGCCTGCGGACGAGATGCTGTTGACGATGTGCCTCGGCAGCCATGTGCTCTGGATCAACGATGCCGTGTCACCAGAAGCCGTCCACGACGCCGAGCATGTATGCCCGACAGCGAACTCCCGATGTTCCCTGTAGAGCAGAGCGTTGCTCTCATCTTCTTCATCTTGGACGGTTCTGAACCTTGGACGAGCGACGAGAGCGCACTCATGAGCAGCGATGATCGCAAGCTCGACCTGGAAGAAGAAGAGCCGCTCATTCTCGAACTTAGTCGCGTTTTGTTTGTTCTGGTTGACTAGAGCCACGGTCAACGTCGTATGGTCCGACGCCTTCGAAATCTGAGTCACCAGATGGAGGCCTGGCAACTGAGGCTCTGAGACAGGTCGGCTAGAATAACCGACCTGGATAGGGATGACCAGGCCGACATCATGAGCCGTTCGACGCCAGGTTGGCTTCCCTCGCTTACTGCCTTCCTTCCTCTCGCCAATGTACGTACCGCAACGGACTCGGACCTTGATCTCAGGCTTCGCCCCGTCCTCCCTGACTGCAAAGGAGAGCCCCATCGTCGAGGGCTTTCCCGCCAGTGCCATGCGGGCGGTCTCCTCCAGCGACGCTCCCTGTTCGTCGCACTCAGCCTTGTCCTCCAAGCCCTCATCATCCTCGGCCTCGTGCTCTGATGCTCGCGGGAACAGGATTCCCGACAGGTACCGCTCGGACGGGATGTCTTCGATGGATTCGTCGGGAGCCCCAGGGCCGACAAGGTCAGCGGCGATACGCCCGGTGAAGATGTCTCTCGGGTCTTGCTCAGTCGTCATTTCGCCTCCATGTCTTGAAGCGAACCGTCGAGAATCCTTTTATCACTGGCGCAAGGAAGAACCCACTTGTACTGTATGGCTCATGGATGCCTGAATCCCCGATCTCCTCGTCTGAGAGGGCGATGGTCCGCGCGCCGAACAACGTCAGATGATCGATGCCGAGAGGACCGATACGGCGGATGATCTTCGCCGCGCTCATCAGGTCCTTGTTCACAACCTGGTTGAGGATGCCGATGTCTAGCGCCTTTCGGTCGAAGACGGCCTCGACCCTGAACGTGAACGAGCGGTCGCCCTGTTGGAGGTAGGCGCTGGCCTTCGTCGAGGTGAATAGGTTCTTACTGAGCAAGGTCTGCAACTCGCGTGCACGCTCAGGCTCACTGTGCAGGCTCCGTCTGACGCAGGCGACCGCATCAAGGTCATCAGCGAAGCCGAAGGCCAACTGCATCTTCCCGCCTGTGGTCCGGTACTCACGCCCTGACGGCAGGGTATCCCCACGAGCAGCTAGTCCTTCGCCGACCCGCAACGCTCTCTTCGGACGAGTAGCGCCGACGTAGATCACCCGGGTCTCTTCAGCGGCTGCACCGGCATCATCAGGTCCCTTGAACTTGGGTAGCATCAGGAGTACGTTCGTGGCTTCCCGGCCCTTTGAAGCGTGGATGGTACTCACGATCGGACCTGACGTCCCAATCTCCGACAAGCAAGCATCCAGAGGTGGTCGCATACGGCTCAAGCCAGCCCGAACCTTCGCTATGAGGACGGGACCCTGCTTACGCCGCCCCAGTCGTTCCAGGAGCCCCCACGCCGACTCCTCGGAGAGGCCGGAGAACTTCCCCAAGATGTCGATGTGGCTAGCCCAAAGGTCCGCGAACTGGGAGCGCTCGATCGTCTCGTCAGTGAAGGGACCGAGAGTGATCCCGATCCATGGGTGGAGGACCGGAGGAGTCCCGGACATCCGCATCCTATGCTCGCGTCCAGCGCTCGACAGGAAGGAAGATGCGATCCAGACCTCGATCCGCCGCCGGAACAGGAGCAGTGTCTCGTCGTCCAACTGGATCTTCGCAAGATCGGTCTCGGTCTCATGCCCATCAGCTAATGCACGGATGGCTGCTCCGAGTTCAGCGTACCCTCCGTCCTTGTATTCCAGCGCCAGCTTCCGCGTCGCCCCCAAGAACAACTTCTCCAGGGAAGGGGACGCCGATCGGTAGAGCTTCTTCAACTGGAGCTCTTCGATCTTCAACTCCTTCGCCTCTGCCAGGAGTTGGAGGAACGACTTCTCGGGTGGAGCGTCCTCAGGCTTGTCATCGCCGGTGAAGCCGTAGATGGCCTGCGCAGGGTCTGCAAGGATCGTGCAGCCGCATTCTGGACGGATCACCTTCAACAATTCCATGCACAAGGCTGCACGGGCACCGGTAAGGTCCTGAGCCTCGTCGATGATCAGATGTTTCAGCCTCTGGACGTAACTGACAATCTCGGGCTCCCGCTCACGCAGTAGCTTCACGAGGCTTTCAATGTTCGCCTCGTAGTCAGCCATCAATGCCGCGTCTTCGACATCCTGGAACCCACGCAGGATGTGCCAGGTCTCCGAGTCTAGGGTGCTCAGGTTGACGGAGACGGCCCGAGATTTCTCCTTTGACAGACGCTTGATGCGGTCTTTGATCTCCCCTACGGCCGTACGGGTGAAGCTCAGGAGATGGATGAGGGAGGGCTCGACGTTCGAGTCCAAGAGGTAGGCGACCCGTGCGCAAGCAACGGCTGTCTTCCCGGTGCCGGGAGGCGCTTCAACGAGGACTCGGTCGGTGACTCGTGCCTCTATTATGATGGCTTGGTCAAAATCCCATGATTCCACAACGATATGATAGTAACAATCGCAGGACTGGTTGACGCGCAGGCTCGATAAGGCTATCCAATGGCTATTCCTACGGATTTTCCCGCTCGCCGCCCAGCGCCGCAGATTGGATCACAGCCAGCTCAGGTATGGGCAAATCAAAAGATTTTGGTCGGCCGTCGTATTGCAATCATCGACGGGGTGGTAGCCTTTCAGCAATCGTGTGGGCCAACCGTCTTAAATACTCTGGCTGCAGGTCAGTGTGTAGGGAATCCTTTTCTGCTCCGAATTTCCGATCTCATAGACAAGCCGGTCGAACCGCTTCCACGCCTCCCCCTCGATCCCGCCATGAATCACCTGGCACCCCGCCGACCACCCGTTGACCCAGTCCGTCGTCCCTGCCGCGTGGATGTTGATCCCGAACCAGTCCTCATCGATCGTTGGCCGAACAAGGTCGGGATCGTCGTCGAAATAGCGCTTCACGCGGACCGGCCTCGCTTGGCGCAGGGCGCGGTACTTACTCGCGTGGAGACCACGCTGGAACCAGTATTGCCCCTCCATGAGATGCGCCACACCCCTGGGGTTGGCCTTGCCCTTGCGCTGTAGGCCCGGATCGCAGCTCGCGTCGAAGGACTCGACGCAGGGCTCGCGGCGTTCGTCGAGCCAGATCGCGTAGATCGTGTCGTTGTAGAGGTTGAACTTATTCGGAACCGCCTCGCCGTGCCAGAAGCCGCGGATGCCGAGCAGGTTTAGGTAGAGCGGCTTGATCTCGAAGGTGTAGCCCAGCCCCTCGATGATCTCGCGGAAGTAGAGGTAGAGCCGGTCCGGGTCCGCCGGCGTCTTGGGCCCCTCCACGCGGGTGGCCAGAACGCGCTTGGTGTTGGGCCCGACGATCCCGTCCACGCCGAGCCGGCTGTCTTTCTGAAACGCACGCACCGCTCGCAGCGTATTCTCACCGAAGACCCCGTCGGGCTTGGGCAGGAGGAAGCGCAGGCTGTGCAGGTCCTCCTGCAAGTCCGCCACGAGCCGGCCGCGGACCGTGCCTGCCAGCCGCCGGAAGTTGGCGTGTCCGACGTCGTCGACCGCGCCGAGCTTGAGCGTAGGGCCCTTGAGGTAGCTTCTGGCCATCGCGCTACCGCTTGAAGAGCGAGCTCAGCATCCCGCCCCCGCTGGAGTTCCCGGTCTTCTTGTCCAAGGACCGGAAGCCGGTGTAGCCCACGAAGGCGGTGCCGAAGAGGTAGTAAAGCTCCTGCGGGAAGTTGATCGGCGGCTGGCTGATCGGCGCGCCGGTCTTAAAGAACTGCCAGGTCCCCAGGACGATGAAGTTCCAGAAGAGGACCAAGTACATAAGCCAGAGGAAGGTCGGCCGTGCGCGCCGGACCCAGGGATCTTCGGAGCGGCCCTCCTCGCGGATCAACTCGCGGGCGTTCTTGCGCTCCTCCACATCGAGCCGCTTCATTTCGGACTCGTGCTTCATCATGGCCTGTTCGAGTTCGGCCATCTGTTCGGGCGGGATGCGGTTGGCCTTAACATCGCCGGTGAACTCCGAGAGGGCGTCGGCGGCGTCCTTGAGCTTGTTGCCCTTGCCGGGGCCAACGATGCGGGCGATCGTGCTGATCGCCTTGGGCAGGACTCCGAGCATGGGAAGTAGTGGCAGCATGGTATTCCTCCGTTTGGGACCGTCTCTAAATAAACGCCCGATTTCATAAGCGGCGTTACATGGACTGCCGGCGCTTTGCGGCCTCTACCCTCTAAAGGGGGGCGCGGGGGCCCGGACGGGGACAGATTTCCGCGCCGCGCTCAGAGCTTGAGGCGGCCGTTCTTCTTGACGCAGGCGGCCAGGGACTCGCATTTACACCTGGCCGACTCGAGGTCCCGCTCTCTGCGGCGGTCCATACGGTCCTGCGCGAGCCGGACCAAGACGACGACCGCCGCTAATGTGCAGCTTCCCAGGACGCTACTCGTCATCTCCATTGATCTTCTCCTTGATGACCGCCATGGTCTTGGCGATCTCCTGCAAGACCGTGGTCATCTGCTCGATGCGCTTGTCGGTCCGGGCCAGGAGCCAGAAGGCGACGGCGATCGGGAAGCCGACCTGCTGGATGAGCTGCGCCGTGAGGCTTGCGATCTCTTTTTCCATGTTCAACTCCTGCCTGTGAGCTCGACCATCTCGGCCTCGACGGTGTGGCCAGCCCCCTTCACGGTCTCCGAGTAGGGGAAGGGCAACTCCTCCAGCGTCCAGGCCACGTCGAAGATGTCCCGCGGCCGCGCCTTGGGCTCGGGCCAGAAGGTGATCTGCCGCTGCTCGGCGAAGACCGCTTCGAGCGCGTCCTTGGTCGGCGTGTTCAGCCTTGAAATAACCCAGCGGCTTGCGTACTTGTGAACGCCCGCAAAAGAGATCAGCTTGCCGCCGAGGCTCTCGTAACTCCCGCCCAGGCGGATACGCCGGCGCGGCTCGTACTCGTCGAACTCGAGCAGGGCGAGCTGAACGATGCCCGCGTAGACCTCGCCGATCTTCTTCTTCTCGTTGGGCGTCTTGGTCGTGACACCGACGAGCCGAAAGCCGTTAAAGAGCGTCGTGGGGAAGGTCAGAAGCTCGTCGTCGGATGTGATCTCGCCGTCGAAGAGCACGACCGGCCCGAGTTCCAGGCGCAGGCGCTTGAGGTTGGTGTTTCTCAGGAGGACGGCGTTGAAGTTCTTGAAGGCCCCGCCGCCTTCGGGGTTCTGGAAGAACACCTCGACGGCGACCTCGTTGCCATCGGTGCTGTCGGCGCTCTCATACTGCGTTTTAGCGTCGCTGTCTTTGAGCTTGTCGGTGTTGGGGGTGTCGGCCTCGCCCTCGGAGGTCTGGATGGTGACGCGGCCGGGGCCGACCTCGTCGAGCGATAGAATCAGCGGCCTGTCGCCTTCGACCGCCTCGTCGGCCGTCGTGATATCGAAAGAGTTGAGCAGCGGCCCCGGGCTGGCCGCGATGAACTCAAGCTGGTACTCGATCAGTTTCTTGGCGGGCAGGTTCACCGTGCCGGTCTCGATATCGCCGTCGACCTCGGTGGGGATGGGTTCGCTAAACGCCGCTGCCTGAAGCTCGGCCTCGTCATCGCCGCCGCGCAGGCGGACGTTGATGGCGTCGCCGGCGGCGGGAAGCACCCGTTCCATGGTGAAACCTGTGACCTTCGTGGGCGAGCCGAAGCTACGCTTAAAACTCACCGATCCCGAGGGCGCTTCGATGAGATCGCCGCTAAAGCGCATCTCGGTGAACTTGTAGCGCGACTCGTAGACGCGCCGGGCGTGGCCGATGATGATGTGGAACTTGGCTCCGGCCGGGGCGCGCACGGGCGGACTGACGCTGGTCTGGAGGATCTGTTGGGCCGGATCGTTGTTCTTGAAGACCGTCATCTGGAGACCGCCCCCGGCTTGCGGGTCGATCTTGATGGTGTAGGGCACGCCCGCCGAGTTGCCGAAGGGCGAGTCGAAGAAGCCGCCCTGGCCGCTAAAGCCCACCCAGTCCTGCGCGGGCGGCGTGTACATGAGCTTGTTGCCGGCCGCATCCACCACGATCGGCCGAAACGAGAGGTTCCCGCCCTCGGGGTCCGGGAATAGGTGCATCTCCGCGACTAGATTGTCGTCGTAGAACTGCTGGGACAGCGGCAGATTGGCGATGCTCTCAGCCGCGTTGCCCTTGAGGATGGCGACGCTAAATAGGCCGCCGTGGTCGAGGCCGACGTGCGAGCCGGGGTTGAGCGGCTCCCAGCGCACCTGGGTCTGAAGCTCGAAGCCGTCGGCGTCTAGGTCGCAGACGGTTTCAAGAAACTGATCCGGCGATGGGCTCCCTACCACCGAGTCGGGATAGTCGAACTGGAGGCTGCCTCCGGTCTCGACCGCGGTGCGCGGATTGGGCTCGCCGCCGAGAAGCTCGAAATAGAAATCGAAGAAGGCGTTGAAATCCTCGGGGTCGTTCCAGATGCCGTTGGCGAAGGTCCAGGCCTTGCCGTCCGGGTACTGCGCGCCCGCGTCCTTCTCGGCGTACCAAGAGATCGTCCCGGAGGATACGTCGAAGTTGACGTGCTTGAGGACCACGGCGTACTTGACCCCCGCGGTCAGTTCCGGCTTGTCAGGAAACTCGAAGCGCGTGAAGACCTGGGCGGGCGGAAACCCGAGGCCGAAGATGCTGCTCGCGGGGACGCTGTTTGCAACGGCGATGACCGTGCCGCTCGGCTGTTCCTCGCCTACAGGCCCGGTCGTGGTCTGAAGCTCGCAGGTGATCTCGCCGGCCGCGCCGCCGGGGTTGGACGATATGAGCATCGCGCCGAACCCGAAGAGCTGTCGGGTTGCTGCCACCGTGAAGGTCTGCGCCTTGAACAGGGTCGCGCCGCTCATCCCCGAGGCGACCGGATCGACGATGGGGGCGAAGGTGAAGAAGGGCGCGGCGATCTCGGGGACCGTGACCCACTTGGGGTCCTTGATGCCGTCGTCGAAGTCGTCGATTAAGTTCAAGGGGATGGTCCCGGTCAGCCGGATCGGGAGGCTGGTGAGGTCCAGGTCCTGGCTGCCGGCGTTGGCCTGGAAGGCGGCCGGGGTGTCCAATATCTGCTTGAGCGCCATCAGATCTCCTGTAGCTCCAACTCGGTCTCAAAGCCCATGGGGTCTAGGGCCACGCCGATGACCCGAGCATCCAGCGAGGAAGGCCCGATCCTCCGCGGCTTGGCCACATCGTAGAGGGCGCGGTCGCCGAGCTCCACCTCGGGCATCCAGCGGACCCGAAGGGTCAGGCGGCGCTTGGGCTCCTTGTGGCGCGGGAAGTAGCGCTTGGCCATGGCCGTGGCCAGGTCCACGTCGCGCTGAAACAGGAGATTGCCGCCGCCTACGGGCAGGCTCCGCGTGCCGAAGCGCCGCTCGGAGGTGGGCGCGGGGTCGCCCTCGCTCGCCGAGTCGGCGATCTTTCGGAAGTCGCCGAACTCGGCCTTGATGCTGTTGAATACCCGGTCCCAGCCCTCGTTAAAGTCCAGTACCTCGAGGACGTTTTCATCATCCAGTGTGATCTCGGGCGTCGGCGAGACGCTTTTGTCGCGGTAGAAGAACGCCCCCGAGCCGTTGACGCCGATCTCAGAGTCCGAGATGCGGGCTACTTCCTCAACGACCGAGAGTGCCGAGCGACCGCGGCCGAGGTTGGCCAGCGTGATGAGGATCGTGGTCGTCGTCAGGCGGATGATGCCTTCCCGAAAGAGCGGGTAGTTCGCCCCTGCCGTGTTCATGAGGATGATGAAGGACATGAAGCGCGGGATGCCAAAGCCCGAGGTCTGCTGGAAGTCGTCTGAGACGATAGTGTCGCCCATGCCGAGCGCCTGGTGGAAGCTGTTTAAGAAGGGGATGCCTGCGGGGTTGTGGCTCGCCGTGAAGACCTGCACGCCGCCGTCGTTGGCGTCGAATACCGTCTGCCAAGTGTCCCAAGAGCCCAGGCCGTCGCCGCCGTCTACGATCACATGCGACAGGCTCGGGAAGGCCAGGCGGATCAGGGCGCTCGGGAGGGTATCGCTGCCGCCGCGAAACTCGACGCGCAGGCGCACCACATCGGGCTGGTCGGTGTTCGTCCAGTCGCCAACGTCGCCGCCGTTGGGGATCTCGACCTCGGGCGTGAACGTGAAGCCGCCGTCCTCGCTATGGCTCCAGAAGTAGCGGGCGTTTCGCGGCGCGCCCTGGAACTCGGCGAAGAAGGGTCCCAAGGTCGTGATGAGGCCGAAGGTGGTCAGTCCCGAGAGGTGCGGGCGCATGTCGCGCTGGAAGGTCAACGAGGCCAGCGGCGGCTGGGTGCCGTCGGCGTAGCGCATGAAGTCCAGCTCCAAGACCTCGTTGCCACTGACCTGAAACTGGACCGTGTTGCCGCCTGTGAAAGGCGTAGGTTCCCCGAGGGTCCGGGTCGCCACTTGCACGCCGTCGATCAAGAGCCGGGCGAGGTTCGCGGCCGTGTCGATCACCACCTCGAAGACGTGGAAAGCGGTCAGGTTCACGGTGATGTTCCCGGTGCTGCCGCTGCTGTGCAGGCGCACCTGGTTTATGTTCACGAACTCAAGGACGGCTCCCGCCCCGGCCGCGTTGGTGCCGCCGTAGAAGCAGGAGCCATTGATGCTTGCGAACTTGATCCGGATGGACATGTAGCGGTCCGGCGTCGCGCCCGCCTTCTGGCCGAAGATGAAGTAGTCCGCCCCGCCGTTATGCGTCAGCTTCAGCAGGCTGTCCTCTACGACGCGCACATCGCCGCCGGGAAGGAACTCTTGCCAGTCCTTGGGGAGGATCGGTCGTCCCTCGACCGTGTTGTGCTCAAGGTCCGGCACGTCGTCGCCTTCGTACTGGATGATGTACTGCGGGTGAACGGCGTCCTTGACGCGCAGGAAGTTGACGCCCGACTGGTTCTGGGTGGCCTGGAAATCGGCGGTGGTCTCAAACGGCAGGAGCGTCAAGGACGCATCGTTTTGCGGCGGCGGGTCCTCGGGTACGACCGTCGCGTGCAGGCGGATGTACTCCAAGAAATCGCCCTCGGTCGTATGGACGATCTCGCGCTGGGGCGGCGGGTCGAAGACGACGGGGTCGATCTGCGCGACCGGAACGTCCGGGACGGTGGCCAGAAGGTCGGCGACCACCTGCTCGAGTCGCTGGTCGCGCTTCCATGTGCGGTAATCGGCGCGGACCTCTACGCCCAGATCGGGTTGAGACGACTCGAACGAGACCTTGGCCGGGGCGTTGGGATCGTCCAACTGACCGACGGACCAGCGCAGACCCGGCCGCAGCGACTCACCGCCGAGGCGGAGGTCTATGACCTCGCCCACGCCCGTATCGGGGGTGAAGAACTCGGACTGGACATTATCGCCTATGCCGAGCAGGGCGTTTGGGACCAGCACGCCCGCCTTGTCGGCGTCTGTGGTCTCGATGGCGGCCAGGGCGCTATAGACATCGAGCCGCCGCGAGCTGTCCTTAGAGGCTTCGCCGGTGTCCTCGATCTGGCCGGTGAAGCGGTCGAAGATCTCGGGTAGCCCGCCGATCTTGAGTCCCAGCCTCACGACGATCCGGGAGCGGAAGAGCAGGAAGCCGCCGGGGCCGTTGGGAAACCGCGTCGACCCCTGCTCCCAAGACTTCTGGGAGTTGTCCACGGTGATGCTGATGTTCGAGGTCTTGAACTCGCCCAGGTCCTCGGTATCGAGCTTGTCCGAGAGGCGGTCCAGGAACAGAACTTCGTCTGTGACATCGATCGGTGCTGCCTCAAAGCCCGAACCATCGCCGAGCCTTCTAAAGAGCAGCACCTGTCGCGCGGGCTTAAACTCATGCGAGCGCTGGAC
>PFUL01000042.1 GCA_002790095.1 Elusimicrobia bacterium CG_4_9_14_3_um_filter_62_55
CTTTCCGAGCGCGACGAGGCTATCTGCGCCTATGTCGAGAAACTCACGCTGAGCCCGTCCTCCATGCGGGAGGAGGATGTCGCGGCGCTGCGGGAGGCGGGGCTATCCGATGTGGAGATACTCGACGCGGCTCAAATCGCGGCCTACTTCAACTTCGTCAACCGGCTCGTGCTCGGTTTGGGCGTCCCGCTGGAGTCTCCGAGCGGGCGCTCGGGCTTCAAGTACTGACGGGCCGGCCGTTTCCGGATGCGGGCTTCTAAGCAGCCTTGAAAATCAATAGAATCCGAAGAAGAAAATGAAAAGCCCGCCGCTTCGCAAGCAAGACCCGTATCAGCCCCTGACAAAAGACGAATTTCGCGAGCGCTTCTATAACCGCTTTCAAGACCCCGCCTACGACAAGGTCCAGGACGAACTAGAACGGGTCTTTGAGACGGCCTGGGACGGCTATATCCAGTACCGGAAATCGCCGCGCGTTAGGGAGGGGGGCGAAGGCTTCGCGGATCCGAAGCAGAAGCTCTCCACCGACTGGCTGGCCGCCCGGGAGGCGATCCTCGCCGCGCAGCGCGCCCATGAGAACCCGAAGTCCCCGTCGCGCATCCTCCTTGTCCTGGCCTCGACGCGCAGCGAGCATTCCTGTCCCGGGGAGATATCCAAGACGCGCCGCTTGATCCAGGTCGCCCGCGAGGCGATCGAGTCGCGGCAGGGGTTCGAGGTCGATCTCTTGGACCTAAGTTCCCTGGCCGACGAGCCGTGGAAGGTGATCCACCCTTGCAAGGCCTGCGTCTCGACCGCGATGCCGCTGTGCCATTGGCCCTGCTCCTGCTATCCCAATCATGCCATGGGCCAGACCAACGACTGGATGAACGAGCTCTATCCTCGCTGGACGGCCGCCCATGGCGTCATGATCATCTGCCCCGTCCATTGGTACCAGGCGCCGGCGCCGCTCAAGCTCATGATTGACCGGCTCGTCTGCGCCGACGGCGGCAACCCCGATCCGACGACGACCCACGGCAAGGACCCGGCGAAGGCCAAGGAGTTGGAGCTCAAGGGTTGGGATTATCCCAAGCATCTCGCGGGGCGGGCGTTCTCGGTCGTCACCCACGCCGACGCGGCCGGAGCGGAGAATCTGCGGCGGATGCTTTCGGACTGGCTGAGCGACATCGGCATGGTCCAGGCCGGACCGAGCGCCGTCTTGGACACATTCATCGGCTACTACAAACCCTACGCCACAAGTCATGAGGATCTGGACGCCGACAAGGAGCTGCCGATTCAGGTCCGCAACGCAGCGTTGAGCCTGACGAACATGGTGACGCAGCTGCGCTCCGGCGCCTATCGGGCGCCCGATGAAGGCCTGACCGATCCTCGCGAAAAGTAGGCACTGCCGTCTCGCGC
The DNA here is from genome assembly GCA_002790095.1 of Elusimicrobia bacterium CG_4_9_14_3_um_filter_62_55. Lineage (GTDB taxonomy): Bacteria > Elusimicrobiota > Elusimicrobia > UBA1565 > UBA1565 > UBA1565. Next base: position 1,393 of record PFUL01000042.1, read on the forward strand.
GATGGCGACTCTTCATTCACGGATGTTGTAACACTCTCGCGGCCATGGCCACTCATCGGTATGAAACGTGAAACGGACGGGTTGGACTCGGACAAGCCTCCCTGCGACTGTCCCGTCTCCGACGCGCTGCTTCGGCGCTGGCTGTCGGCCCGGAAATCGGGGGGTGTGTCGGTGCTGCGCTTGCTTGGCGAGGCGCGAAGTGCGGTGGAGCGTCGGGTTCTGGGAATACTTTCTTTGTTCGCTGCTGACGAATCTCTGGAGCGGGTGGTATTTGGAGATCCCCAGCATCCGGATCATGGGGTGCTGCGATGCCGCGAGAGGGCTCGGGCCATCGAGCGCTCCCCGGAGGATTGAGTTGTAACGCACAGAGAGCTTCCAGCACTCACCTGCGGAGGAACTCGGAGCCATATGTCTTTTTGCTTTGTCGGGAGCAGCGCCGCCGAAGTCTCATGCGGACGGGCGGGAGTTCGACGAGGTGAAGCTGCTCGGCAACGATGCGGAAGAGGGCTTCCGCGGGATCATGCTCTCCTTGGCCGCGTTCAACACGGCCGTAGACGTCTCAGGCCTGCAGATGGCCGAGAATTACCAGACGGGGGAGCTGGGATACGGCCGGAGCCGCGCATGATGGGAACTCCCGACCCAAGTCGAAACCGCGTTCGGCCGGCGAAAAGCAGCATCCCCCCGGTGCAAGGCCGTTTTGCTAGAATCCTCCCGGCGGCGGATTGCCGCCGAGAGGATTCCAATTGCCGGAAGCGACGCTGGTCGAAAACCTGAAGAACGGCGACAAGAAGGCGATCTCCAGGATCGTCGAGCAGCACACCGCCGTGCTTCTACGCGGCGCCTTGGGGCAAGGCTGGTCCCCGAACGAC
>PFUL01000173.1 GCA_002790095.1 Elusimicrobia bacterium CG_4_9_14_3_um_filter_62_55
AAATTGGAGCGGGCGAGCGGAATCGAACCGCCGTCTCTACCTTGGCAAGGTAGCGTTCTACCATTGAACCACGCCCGCGTTTGGTTGTAAATCTTTAGGTTTCTCGGTTTCGCCCTGGGCCGATTTAGGCCCGTGTATCCAATTCGTATCCAATCCCGTATCCAGGAGCTCGATTCCGACCTTCAAGTGCCCCGTGGATAGGTGGGCGTACCGTTGGGTCATGACCGGGCTGTGGTGCCCGAGCAGCTTCTGCGTGGCGGGCAAATCGTTGGTTCGCATCACGTAATGGGACGCGAACGTATGCCTCAGGTCATGAAACCTGAAATTCTCGATACCTGCGGCCCTCAGCGCGACGGGAAAATCCCGCCTGAGGGTCATGTCCGAAATTTCAAAGAGCCGCCCGGACTTCTTCGGGCCTAGAGCCACCAATACCTCTCGCAACTTGCGGGCGATCGGAATCTCCCTAGGTTTCCCTGACTTGGATTTTAGCACATAGAGAACGTCTTGCGCCAAGTTCACGTTCTCCCAGGCGAGCCCCAGGATTTCGCCGCGCCGCATGCCCGTCAGAAGCGCGCAGACCACCAAGGGATAGATGCGCGGCGAGCAGGACTCCAGCAGGCTGCCGATCTCCTCTTTGGACAAGAAGCGCAGGCGGCTGTTCTCCACGCGAAAGGGCTTGACCTTGGCGGCGGGGTTCGGGCCGTCGAACTTCTCCCACTCGATGCCCCGGTTGAAGATCGCCCGCAGGATCGCGTGGTGGCGGTTGGCGGTCGAGGCCGAGGTGCGCTCCTTGACGCCGTTGACGTAGCGCAGGACGTCCGGAATCGTGATCTTGTCGAGCATCTTCGCGCCGAAATGCTTCTTGAGCCGCCGGACGTGGTGGTTCGTGATATGGCCGCTCGGCTGGTGCTTGCCGTGAAGCTCCATGTAGAGGTCCGCCATCTCCGAGAAGGAGATGCGCCGCTTCTTGCGCTCCGGGAAAAACTTCCCCTCGGCGACCTCGCCCATGCGCTTGCGCAGCACCTGCTCGGCCAGCTTCTTATTCGGCCCGACGACCTCGATGCGCCGCTTCCACTGGCCGTTCTCGTCCTTGTAGCGGAAATCGATGTGCCACTCGGGGCGATCCTTGTGCCTTCTATAGATTCGCATCGTCGACCTTCTCGTCGGTCAGTGACGAAGGTACAAGGACTCCCGCCGGAAAGCAAGGCGATTCTCGACGGCGAAGCGGCCCCGAATCGCGGCCTTCGGGAGCGGCCCCGCCGCGGGTCATGCCCGCGTCTTTTCCGCGTCGATCCAGCGGTCGATGGCCTGCTTCTCGAAGCGCAGCGCCCGACCCAGCCGCACCACGCCGGGTATTCGCCGCATGCTGACCCAGCTATAGATCGTAGACTTGGGCAGGCTCAGGTAGGCCGATAGTTCGTCGACGCTCAACAGGCGCTTTTCCTCCATGCATTGTCCCCCGCGAAGGAAGTCGGAAGCGCCCGAACTGGCGCGGCCGGCATCCTTCCTCAATAAACGGGTGGTTTCGGGTAGGGCGTTACAATTCCCAGGGAGGCGTCGGGAGCTTGCCATTCCACAGTATATCTTATAGAATATCCATAAGATATGTTATGGAGGACGCTGTGAGCAGAGAAATTCTTGGCGATGAGATTCGCACAATTCCGATCAGCACCTTGACGACGACCGTTTCGGTACCGGCCGCGATGTCCGAGGAGTTCGAGGACGGCTACGATGTGCCCGTCGTCGTTCAGGTGGGGAGGGTCGCGATGCGCGTGGCGCTCGCGGTCTCCTCCGGTCGGGAGCTCGTCATTCCCGCATGGCTGAAGGAGGCGGTCGAGTCAGCGGGTCGCAAGACCGGCAATTCGGACGTGCGCTTCATGTTCTCGGCGCGAAGGATCTGGCTCTCGCCAGGCCACCAGGCTCAAGCGCGCAATGCGCTGCGGGATACGACGGCGACTGACGCCGTCGGTTGGGACAATCTGACAGTTCAGACCCGCCAGGCAGTTGCCCTTCGTTGGATTCTGGCGAACGTGGACCTTTCCAGTCCGGAGGTCGGGCAAGTGTTCGAGTCTTTCGGGATCGGTAATCGAGCGACCGGGCGTCGGCGCGCGACGGCTCACTCGATGTCCCAGTAGGCGTCGGCACCGAGCAGGCTCTGGCAGATCGGCTGATATTGCACGATCTCTTGACCCTCGCGGTACCATATGCCGATCTGAATATCGACGACATCTAGTCGCCCCTTCAGGACGTTGTTCTCGAGCCTCCAGTGCGGCTCTTCCCCTCCCTCGGTCGGGCGCGAGACGCCGACGACCGCGCCGATATTGTTCGGGCGAATCGCATCGCGATCGGCATCGGACAGTGCCGCCTGGCCGCTGACAGGATGTGAATGATAGGATCCGATCATTCTGCTCCCATATAAAGTCGAATGAAGAATGGGATGTTGAAGGGTCCAAAGACGCCCACGCAACTGTTCGAAGTCATGGTATGGGGCAACGCTTCTTCGCGTCCGATCTGCAACATAGACGAGAGGGAGGGCGTGGTCAATATACAGCGTATCGACCTCTGCATTAAAATCGCGATGCCCGAAAATATAACCATAAGACTCATACGAATCCCCAAGTCCTGGAATTTGGAAGAGTTCTATGGCTGAGAATACGAGGGATACGGCAGCTGGTTGGGAAACGATCGCGCGCTTCGGCTTATCCTCGGGCATACGCTCCTCGTGCTATCCGATGTCCAGAAATTCCCGCTTCTGCAATGGCCAGTCGCCCTCACAGCGGACGCGCAGTCCGGGCCGTGAGATCCGTGTGCGCGTGCTTTGGATGTTGCCCCACGGAACGATGCGTTTGATGAGCAGGCTCTCGACGTCGGCCAGAAACTCCCGCGTCAGGCGCGAACCCGCATCGAGCAGGACTTCCCCGACCAACACGACGTGCTCGCCGATACCCCGCTCCTCAAGATCGCCCCAAAACCCTTCCTTCCCGGAACGGTTCCAGCGCCCGCGGACGGTCGTCCCGTCGACCTCACCTATGTAAAGGATTTCCGCGGCGTCGGTCGTCAGATAGGAGTAGAGCCCGCGGGAAAGGTCCCAGAGGTCGAGATCGCGGCCGACGTCGCTCCATTGGACGGTAACCACCATGGCCGCATCACCAGCCCAGCGTCGGCGTGAGAAAGCCGAAGTTCTGCTGCTTGTCGGGCAGCGTGAGGATGACCATCACGGACCGGGACCCGTTGACCCCGAACGGCAGGCACTCGGCGGTGTAGGAGAAAGGGGACCGTGAGCCGAGGTCCCCTGCGGGTACCTCACCGCTCATGCGCACGTCAGCCTGATAGCACTGGTTGATGAGACTGGTCTCCGGAATGCCGACGCCCGACCTAATCCACTTCGGGAAGCGATGTGAACGGATGGCATACTTCACCTCGAGCGGGTAATTCATCCCGTAGTCGGCGAACTTGCGCGGCAGACGGGCGAGCGGCGTTGGGTTCTTCACCCGCTTTGAGTGCCTCAGGTCCAGGCCGAGCTTCATGGTCCCGGGGTCCCCGTTCTGGACGGCCTTTCTTTGGAACGGCTGGGCGATGACGACCGCGCAGATCTTTGGATGCGTCCGGATATACCAGTTCGCCGTCGCCTCGATCGAGCCGTCGTAGCGGTCGGACAGCTTCTCGACGGCACCGATTCCAATGCGATCGAAGCTGAGAGCGTCCGGGAAGAACAGCTTGGGGTAGAACATCATGGCCGCGCCGCCGAGAAACGCCTCCTGCTCGGTGTGCTTGCGGCACGTCGGGTCGTCTGCCTCGGGGCAGAACGGGTTGAGCCCCTCGTGGTACGGGATGATGTAGTGGTTATTTTCGTGGGCGATTCCGAGCCTCTTGCGCTTTCGAGGACAGCGCTCATAAAGCTGAATCTCGTGCTTCTCGCGGTCTAGCCAGCAGGGAACCCTCGTCAAGAGTTCGTGCGCCTCCGCTGAGTTTGGTTTCGGGTTCGGGACCGTCTTGATCTTGAGACCAATGAAATCCGAGATTTCCTCCACGGGGATGGGAGGCTTCTTGAAATCGAAGTGGGAAAGGACTTCCCGGACGTAGGTCAGCGGTTGGCTGCCCATGCAGTTCTCGAATTTGATGGCCATGCGGGGGTCTACTTGTCGGATTTAAGCCCCTTCAGGAGGATTTGGAACAACTTTTTTTTGTCCTCCGGGAGCTTTTCGTAATCCCGGAACATCAGCTTGGTCTCGGCCTCTGCTTCCTTCTTCGGGTCGGCCGGCGCTTCGGTATACCCGGCGCAGTTGAACAGCGTCTCAAGAGGGACACCGTAGCCCTTTGCGAGCTGCTTCAACGTATCGGGGCGGGGCTGCTTGCGCTTGCCGTTCTCAAGCTGCCAGATGTACGCCTCCTGGATGCCGGTCGATTTGGCGGCGTCCTTGAGGGAGTACCCCAGCTCCGTTCTCTTCTTTTTCAGGAACTCTGCGAGTCCTTCGCCCATGTCGTTGTGCCCTCTTTTCTCGTCGTAAAACCGCTTGTTGACGTCCCTAGTATAGCATCTCCTGCTATCTTTAGCAAGCACTTTCATTAGCAAACGCTAGACAGCAATTATTATCTTCTGCTATAGTTGCCTTGTAGGAAAAGAAAATGGAGGATTCCAACCGTGATCGTCAAACTCAAGGCCTCGACGCTGAAGCGGCACCTCGCGAAGCGTAACCTGTCGCAGAACTCCTTCGCTCGGCGCATCGGGGTGACGAGCGGGTACATGTCCCAGCTTCTCTGCGGGGAACGGAACCCCTCGCCGGAACTGCGGGAACGGATCATCAAGAAGCTCAACGATGTCCAGAAGTTGAGGGAGCTCCCCGAGTTTGGATTCGACGACTTGTTCACGATCCGAGGGCAATGAGGATGCAGTGAGGAATCTAAACAGACAGTCACAGCCTTCGGAAGAATGGCGTTGCCGCGCATGTCGCCGACTCTTAGGTACGCGACAAGGCGACCGCATCCACATCCAGACTTCGCAGCGAGATCGCTACATCATTGACGGCACCGTATCCGGATTTTGCTCAAGATGCAAGGAGATCAATACACAGCAAACGAATAAAGGAAGAAGTCAGCAGCAATAAGTGACCGGCGCATATGCCGGCCCCAATCCAGTGGTGCTAGACGCCCAATAAATAGGCCAAACGAGGTGCTTGACGCCCGGCCGCGAGGGCGTCCGTGCACCTGGAATGGAAGAACAAGGTCCGCCAGGACCTTTGCCGCACCTGCAACACCGAGAAGTTCGCCGAGAAGTACCTCAAGCTCGGGAGCCGCACCCCGGCCCTGAACCCCTACCCCAACATCGAAGTCCTGCTGGGCATGCTGCGCTCGGACGAGGCGCGGCTCTACGAGAAGAAGGACGCCGCGCTTCACGCGCTGATCGCGGCGGCGCAGGGCCTCGAGCCGGGACGCTTCTGCGCGACGAACCTGCTGCTCTTGGGCATGTGGCCCGGCCTGGACCACCTCTTCTACAAGCTCGCCCGCCTCGAAAACCACCTCCCCGACCTGTTCGCCGAAATCTACTGGTCCTTCCTCGAAGAGATCGCCTCCTTCCGGCTCGCCAAGCGTGACAAGATCGCGGCGAACCTCCGCTGGAACACCGAAGGGCGCGTGCGCAAGGTCGTGCGCTGCGAAGCGCGGCGCTCAGAGCTTGACCGCGCGGTCGGATTCATCGAGTCCGACCTCGATCGGATCATGCCCCAGAAGCCGCACCACCGAGGGTTCGAGATTCGACGAATAACCGACGCGATCCCCCCGCGCGACTTGCGCCGCTGCGCCAAGCGCGCATTCGAGTCCTCCCGCCGCAACGAACTGAGCGCTCCCGAGGCGGAGCTGCTGGCCCGCAAGCTGCGGGAGCTGTCGAAGCGTGGACTCCTGACCGCCGCGGAGGCCGAACTCCTGATCGAGCACGGCCTTAAAGGAAAACAGTTCGCCGAGATCGGCGAGAGTGCGGGCGCGACCGCCGGTGCCATGCGGGTGCGCTACCACCGCGCTAAGGCCAAGGTCCGGCCCTTCCTCGAATCCTCGGGACGGTTGTAACGCGGTGGAGGAAATCGCCCGTTTAGATCAGGAGGCCGGGATGAACGCGCTTAAAGCAAGACAGGTTCTCGACGCGACGATCGGCGACATCGCCCAGGTCCTGGGTGGCATCTTCGCCCTGCACGACGTCGAGGACGCCGTGGTGTGGAAGGCGATGAAGCACCTCGACCTGAGCCACAGCACGGCGCTCGCCCGGCTCCAGGAAAGCGATGGCCCCGAGAGCTTCGAGGACCGCGAAGCCTCCAAGACCCACCCCGCCGTCGAGGCTCTCCTGAGGAAGCTTCGCGTGAAGCGGGACGACTAGGTGACCCACATGAAACTGCCTCAACCGAAATACACGGTGACCGACGTCAAGCACCGATACAGCATCGCCCTGCCGAACGGCGACGTCGTGGGACCGCTCGTCTCGGTGACCAAGGTCCTGAGCGTCCTCAATAAAGAGGCGCTCATCGGCTGGGCGGCGCGCGAGTCGGCTTCCTACTTCAAGACGGAACTCCTGCGCCTCGGCTCGCGCGCCCTCACCCCTGAGACTCTCGGCCAGATCGCCAAGGACGCGGCCGGCGCACACCGCAGGAAGGCCAAAGACGCCGCCGACCTCGGCACCAAGTGCCACGACATCTTTGAGGCGATCATCCAGGGCAAGGAGCCCGAGGCCGTCCCCGAAGAACTCGCCGAGCCTGCCCGCGATTTCAAGCGCTGGCGCATGCAAAGCGACATCGAACTCGTCGGCCTCGAGCTTCCCGTGGCCTCGCTTGAGCATCGCTTCGGCGGTCGCCTCGACGCCGTGGGCTACTCGCCCACGCGCGGGGGCTTCGGCATCGTCGACTACAAGACGTCCTCGGGCTTCTACGGCAACGAGTATGCCTACCAGGTCGGCGGCTACGCCTGCGCCCTGGCCGAGCAGTACGGCGTCGAGGTCGCGTGGGCCGAGATCGTGCGCTTCGGCAAGAAGCCGCCGTATGACTCCGAAGGGCGGCCGGTCTCCGACATGACCGCGGCCGTCCGGGGCTTTCTCACCGCCGCGGAGATGACGCGCCTAAACGGCGTCCCCATCATCAGCAAGCCGACGTTCTCGACAGCCGCCACCCGCGCGGCCGAGGCCGTGGCCAAGGTCCCGGCCAAGAAGAAGCGCAAATCGAACTGCCCGTTTTAGGGCGGAAGGAACTCTAGGAGGAAATATGACGACCGAAACACCCGCAGCACCGGCGCAGGACGCGCCGCCGAAGTTCAAGTTCGCCCCGCCCCGCGGCAAGCTCAAGACGGGCATGCCGACCGACGGGCTGTGGATTCTGGCGGGCTTGCCCAAGGCGGGCAAGACCACGCTCTCGGCCGGCATCCCGGGAGGCGTGCTCCTGGAGCTTGAGCGCGGCGGGGCCGACCGCGTCGAAGGCTGGATTCAGGAGATCCCCGACCTCGAGGTCTTCCGCCAAGCCGTCATGGCCGCAGTCGAGGACGCGAACGTCAAGGCGATCGTCATAGACAGCCTCGACGTCGTAAGCGACTGGCTCGAGGTTGACGTGGCCGAGCAGTTCGGCCTCGACAGCGTCAGCGAGCGCAAGGAGGGCGTCAACGGCTTCGAGGTCTGGAAGGAGCTCCGCTCGCGCTTCGAGAAGCTCATCAGCCTGCTCAAAGCCTCGGGCAAGCTGGCCGTCCTCGTGGCCCATAGCCGCGAGCCCAAGATCGATGCCGACGGCCGGGTCATCGTGCCCGCTGGCATCAGCATCCCCGGCAAACTCGGCGGCTACATCGCCGCCGAAGCCGACGCCATCGGCCACTGCTACAAAAAGCAAGTCGGAAGCGTCACCCAGTACTTCGTGAGCTTCCAAGGCGGCCCCCTCGGTACCTGGGGAAGCCGCATCCCCGAACTCGAGGACAAGACCATCATGCTCCCGCGCGCGGGACAGTGGGCCGCGGTCTGCGCGGCGGCGGATGCAAAAGCGCCGGCGACCGAGCCGGAGAAAGCGGCGGGCAAGAAACCGAAAGCTCAGACCAAGGGAGGAAAGTAACTATGGCAGAAATCGACTTCGACGCGGACGCAGAGGCGCGGAGAGCAGCCCGGGAGCTGGCGGAGGGGACTTCAGCCCCGCCCCGCGCGGCTTCTACACCCTCCAAATCGCCGAGCACTCTGACGGCGAACGGACACGCGGCGGCAAGAACCCGGGCACGCCGATCACGAAGATGGTCTGCGAGATCGCCGACGAGGGCGATCACTTCGGTAAGCGCGTCTGGCACAACGTGGTCTGGATACCGCGCGGTTCGGGCGAGAAGGCCAACCCCGGCCACGGCATGGCGGTTCACTTCCTGCGCGCCGTGGGCCTGCCTTTCGATGGAAAGTTCCGGCTCGCCGAGTCGGACCTTAAGGGCCGATCGTTTCGCGTCCTTCTGGGCGTAACCACCTACGACAAGGTGGTAGACGGGCGGACCTACACCAACGAGAAGAACTTCATCGAGGAACTCTACACCGAGTCCCATCCAGAGCCCGATGAACTGCCGGCCCCGCGCACGCCGCGCAAGGGCGCGCGGCAGACGCCCACGGACAAGCAGGTGGAGCGCCCCGGCGCGGTCGACGAGGAGCCCGTGCCCTTCTGAGCAGAGGCCCCCGGTCCGGGATTGCCCGGGCCGGGGCTTCGGCGGGAAGCCCATGCAGAACAACCACAAAGAGACCGGCATTGTCCTTCGACCCTACCAAGAGGCCGCGATGGTCGCCTGGGACGGAAAGAGGGAGGCGGGACTCAGGCGCGGCATCATCAACCTGCCCACGGGATGCGGCAAGACCGTGACGGGGCTCGCCATCGCCAAGCGGCTCGGCGCGCGAACGCTCTGGCTCGCTCACCGCGACGAACTCATCGAGCAGCCGCAGCGCGCGATGCGCGCGGTCTGGCCCGCGGCCGAGACCGGGGTGGTCAAGGCGGACCGCGACGAGACGGACGCGCAGGTTGTGTTCGGCTCGATACAGACTGTCTCCAGGCCCGGCCGCCTCGAGGGACTCTCCGGCTTCGACCTTGTCGTGGTGGACGAGTGCTTCCCCGCCGGAACGCTTGTCGATGGAAAGCCTATAGAGAAACTCGTGCCGGGTGACCTCGTCTGGTCAGTCAGTCCGACCGGCCTGCTTGAGCGAAGAGCCGTCAGGCGGGTTTTCAAGCGGAAGCCGTCGGGTCTGCTCCGAGTCACGGTGGCCGGTATCGGGGATGTGATCTGTACGCCCGGGCATCCCTTCTTCTCGGACGGACGTTGGGTTCCCGCCTATCGTCTACGTCCTGGCTCGGGACTGGTTTTGTGGAAACAGGAGGCATCCGATGAAGATCGCTCACTGCGCTTGGTGCGAGGCGAATACCGCCGTGACCGGCAAGCGCCGCCGGGATCTCCTGCGCAGATCGGGAAGGGCCTATTGCTCCGAATCCTGCAAAGCTGCCTATGTCAGATCGGTATCCTCGCGAACAATGTCCAGAACGAACAGGATTTTTGCGTCCGGGAGAATGCGGGCGAACAATCCCATGCGCCGCCGGTCCGTCCGCGAGAAGATGTCTGCGACGCTCAGAAGGATCGGCCACGGGCCGTTGCCTCGCGGCGGGAACGGACGTGGACTTACGAAACCGCAAGCCGCCCTTGCCGACGCATTAGGATGGGAGACGGAATTTGTTCTTCCGACGAGGACCGGCCGGGGGAGCGGCTATCCCAACCATTACAAGCTGGATATCGCGCACCCGGGGCTCAAGATCGCGATAGAAGTGGACGGCGGCAGCCACAACGCCATCGAGCGCAGACTGCAAGATCGGAAGAAGGAAGAGCTCTTGGATTCGCTCGGGTGGAAAGTGTTGAGGTTCTCGAACCGAGAGGTGACGAAGAATTTGGCGGGCTGTGTCCGGGTGGTCACGTCTACAATCTCGAAGTCGAGCGCAACCACAACTACTTCGTAAGCGGCATCCTCGTCCACAACTGCCATCACGCGGCCGCGGCCACCTATCGCCGAACGCTGGAACATCTCGGCTGCTTTAACGGCGGACCGCCCACCCTCGGCCTGACCGCCACGGTCGAACGCGGCGACAGGCTGGGCTTAGATACCGCGTTTCAGGAGATCGTCTACCAACTTCAGCTCCTTCAGGCCATCAAGGACGGCTGGCTGGTGGATCTGCGCACCAAGCAGGTCGAACTAAACTTCAGCCTCGACGACATTGGCCTCGTGAGTTCTGACTACAACCAGGGCCAACTCGGCGAGGCCATGTTTCGGGCGGGCGCGGCCGAAGCGACCGCCGAGGCGTATGTCGAACACGCCCCCGGCCGCAAGGCGCTGATCTTCACCGTCACCGTCGACCAAGCGCGGCGTACCGCCGATGCCCTCCAGGCTCGCGGCGTCGCAGCCGAGTTCCTATCCGGCGACACGCCGATCGACGAGCGCAGGGCCATCCTTCGGCGGCTTAAGACCGGCGATACCATGGTCGTCTGCAACTGCGCGGTCCTCACTGAAGGCTTCGACGAGCCGTCCATATCGGCCGTCATGATCGCGCGGCCTACGCGGTCCAAGACGCTCTACCTCCAGATGATCGGCCGCGGGACGCGGATTTTCCCAGGCAAGGAGGACTGCCTCATCATCGACTTGGCCGGGGCGTCGAGCGACCACAAGCTCGTGCAAGCTCCGGCTCTTTTCGGCCTCAACCCCGATGAGGTGGGCGACGAAACGGTGACCGAGGCGCTCGAAGAACAGGACGAGCGGAAATCGCGAGAGGACGACTTGGTCCAGTCGTACCTAGAGGCCAACAAGGAGCGCCGCGCGCGCAAGAGCATCCACTGGGTCGAAGCATCGCCCGATCTCTACGCGCTCTCGGCCGGCAATCACGGCATGGTTCTCATGGCGAAGCGCTCGGACGGCTGGATCGTCGAGGTCGCGCCTCGTGACCGCTGGGCGTCGCACGAGAAACTCCAATCCGCGCCGGTCGACCTCGAGTTAGCACAGGGCATCGGCGAGGACTACATCCGCCGGGCACGGGCGGAAACGCTGGTGTCCGAAAACGCCTCCTGGCGAAGAAGGCCCGCGTCGAGCAAGGTCCTAAACGCGCTGACCAAGTTCCGCATCAACCCGCCTCCGGGACTTACCGCGGGCGAGGCGGGAGACCTTCTGAGCGCGGCAATCGCGCGCTGTGCCGCGAGGCGCATGGGATGATGAAGCCCGACGCTGAGGCCATGCGCGCCCACTTGGAGCACCTCTTCGGCGGCTGGCTCGATGAATACCAGGACGGCCTCGTGGAGCTGGCCTGGGCCGACGCGAAAGACGGCAAGCTGCGCCACTCCCGGCTCTTCGAGACCGACTGCTTAGACGACCTGGCAGAAACCGCCGCGCGCGTAAACGCCGTCGCCGGGCAGAACGTCTACATCGGCGCGGCGCTGCGCAAGCACGGCACGCCGCGCAACAGGCGCGCGGCCGACGCGAGCTTCTACGCTCTGACCGCCTTCTATGTCGACCTCGACGAGGCGGGAGCCTACAACCGGGCTCTCACACTGACCCGGGATGTTAGACCTACCGCCGTGGGCGTGACGGGGAAGCATCCCCACACTCGCGCGCAACTCTGGTGGCGGCAGGAGACTCCCGTCGCAGATCCCGACCTGTGCCGCCGGCAGAACCGAGCCCTCGCCGACGCTATGGGCGGCGACACCACGGTCACGAATCCCAGCCGCGTCATGCGTCTCGCGGGCTCCATCGCCTGGCCCAAGAAGCCCGGCCGGGTCGTGGAGCGCACAGATTTCAGCGTCCGTCCCGACGGCAGCCCCTATCCGGAGGGCAGGGTCGCGCGCTTCTTTTCCCCTGCCGAGAAGCCAGCGCCCCCAAGCAATCATCCAACGGCTCCCCGACGGCGACATTCGATTGACCCTTCTCGTCCGTCACCGGACGCCGAGACCCTTCTTGGCCAGGTGGGCCCGGGCAACTGGCACGCGCCGATGCTGCGCGCCGTGGCCCGTTTCGTGGCCGCGGGATGGTCCGACGAGGACATCCTGGCCAAGGCCGAGCCCTATACCCTATCCGGCTGGACGACAGAGCAGACTCGCGGCGAGGTGTCGGCCATGATCGCGGGAGCCCGGCGCAAGGGCTTCGCCCGTCAACGTCTCTCGCCGTGGAAACTCGTCGATGGCGTGCCGCCCGCATATCTCTCCAAGCCCCTCGCGAGGGACGAGGCGTCCGCTCAGTTGCGCTCTTGCATCTCGCAGTGGTTCGACCAGACGCAGGCCCTGGCGCTGGCCCGACGAGAGCTCGCTCGACGCTACAAGTCTCGGTTCGCGCGCCGGACGCCGCGGGAGATCGCCGACGCTTGGCGCGCCGAGGTCAAGGAGAAGTACGGCATCGCCGATCTACGCGCGGCCCCGCGGCTCGCGGTGCAGGCCGTGGCGGGGATTGGAAAGACCGAGGCCGTCGTCCAGGAAATCGTGTCCCGCCCGAAGCTCAGGGACTTGCACATATCGATCTTCGTCCCGACCTTGGACCTAGGCGAGCGTTTGGCCCAACGGATCGTCGAGCTTTCCTTCGACCCCCGATTTGCGCCGGGTCCCGAGGTGCGCGTCATGCGTGGCAGGCTGGCCGAGGCGACCGAAGAGCGCGGGCCTCGCGAGCCCAAGACGATGTGCCGCAAACCCGACGCGGCGGACCTGGCCAGTCGGCTAGGGCTAAACGTCTTCAAGACGCTGTGCAGGTCCGGCGCGGGGACATGCGAGCACTACGACCACTGCCCCTGGATCAAACAGTGGAACGACCGCGGACCGGCGGTAAGGATATGGTCACACCAGTACCTTCACCTGCCCATGCCGTCGGGCTTCCCGGCGGCGAACATGGTGATCGTCGACGAGTCGGTCGTGGAAACGCTGGCAGGGGAGCTTGCCTTCGCCCCGGACCGCCTGGCCGAGACGCCCTCCTGGGCCGAGGGCGAGTCGGCGGATTGCCTCGACCGCGTTCGCAAGGCGCTCTCTGAGGACAAGCCGCTCCTCGAGGCGGCGAGGGCGCAGGGCCTAGACGGGGAAATCCTCGCGCGGGCCGCGGAAGCGGCCGAAGGGCGGGAGGACGGGGACACGGGCGTGACCCCCGATATGCCCGAGGGCGAGGCGGTGGAGCGTCTGGCCGCGCTCGAGGAGTCCGAGCGCAAGAAGATCGCGCTCCTTCTGCGGCAGCTCGCCAATGAGGTCGCGCTCAAGCGTCCGGGCTCGCACGCCGTCGAGCTCCGGCGCAACGATGCGGTGACGGTCAACGGCAAGACAGAGCGCCAGAATCGGATCTTCGTCCGATGGCGGCAGAAGGTCCTGGCGGGCAAGTACAAGCCGCTACTCCTGATCGATGCGGACGCCGACGACGAGATCAACCGAAGGCTTTTCGGCGAACCGCTTGAGCACGTGGCGATCTCCGTATCACGGAACGCGGTAGTGACGCAATGCCACAGCTCCTCGTTTTCCCGCAGGTCGCTGATCGGATTTCCCGGCGCGCCGCCGAAACTGGCTGCTCAGGCGGCCAAACGGATCGCGCAGATCAAGAGTCTCATCGAAAAACTTGCGCGAAGCGCCCGGCTGTTCGTCATCTGCGCCAAGCCCGTTCGCCGCGCCATCACGGGGGAGAGGGACGAGAAGCTGCCCCTGTGTTGCGAATGGAAGGGCGCGACGATAGCGCACTTCGGCCGCGTCCGAGGCGTGGACGACTGGAAGCACCATGAGGCGGTCTTGATGATCGGCCGCGAGCAGCCGCGTGCTCGCGATATCGAAGGGCTCGCCCGAGCGATCTGGGACGACGATCCCGAGCCGCTGAGCCTTCCAGGCGAGTATGTAGAGACTCTGCGCGGCTATCGGATCAAGAACGGAAACAAGGCCGGTGCTCGGGTACATACGCACCCCGATCCCCGGGTTCAACGCGTCCTCGAGCTTAAGCGAGAGCGCGAATCGGTCCAGGCCGTAGACCGCATCCGGCTGGTCTACACGAACACGGCAAAGGAGGTCTACATCTTGAGCAAGCTGCCGCTGGACTGGATGTGGACAGGCTCGCGAGCTTTAGAGATATCCTGGTCGGCCGCGCGGTCAGCAGGCTCGGCCAGGCGTACATGCGCGGCGCGGGCACGCTGCCCTTGGTCCCCCGGATTTTGGCCGATCGATGGCCCGATCTATTCGCCTCCACCAAGGCCGCAAAACACGAAATCGACAGGAAAATACATCTGATCCGAAAAGGCCCACAAGTCAAGACTACCTTGTCTTGGAGTTTGGGCCTTTTCAGATTCCGCCAAAAGCGATCCAGAAAGCAGGGCGGCGCGTCGCCCTGGTCCACCGCCATCCTTGCGGCCGATACCCCGTACTTCCGGGCAAGGGTCCGCGACCTGATGGGATGCGAGATCGCTTGGGAATCGCCCGCGACCTGCGAGAGTTTCGACCCCTCTCGCGGCGAATCACCCGATTGGTTTGAGTCGCTGTTCGGAAATGGAGGAGCGCATGGCAACTCGGACCAGCACAACGATGATGGGGACCGAGCACGATGATCGCCTCGCAGCGGCTTTCCGACGGGGTGCTGCTCTTCCTGCCGCTTTGCCCCTCGACCAACGCCAGGATGCGCCCCGTCCGGATGGGCCGCCTGTGCCGGGACATCCTGACCGCCGAGGCCAGGGACTACATCCGGTCCGTCGGCCTCGCGCTCAAGCTCTGGGCGCGCTTCAAGAAGTTCCGGCCTATCGACTCCTACTGCCGGCTGGACCTGTGGTTCATCCTGCCCCGGACCAACTGCGACGCGCACAACTACGGCAAGGTCCTCTTCGACGCGATGGAAGCCGGCGGCATCGTCACCAACGACAAATACATTCTGCCGCGCGTGATGGGAGTGTGGCATGACGCGCGGACGCAAATCATCGTGAAGTTCCCGCGTTTTCCGACGAGAGCAAGCGCATGAAACGCTGTTCACATTTTGACTTGTGCATGGACTTAGGAGGGAGGCCGCGACTATAACATGAGAACTCTATATCCGATGAGAAGCTGTCGCCACTGCGACAAACGCTTTCAGGCGCTCTCGCCCAATCAGCAGATATGCCGAGACTGCCGGCCGAAGCGGCGTCGCAGGTACATGCGGGACTACCGGCGCAAGGAGCGGCGAGAGTTGAAAAAGACCTGGCAGGAGTTGGAACAGACGAATGGATAAGCCCAAGGGCGGCTCACGCCGCTATCCCCGCGAGACAATCATCAACGCGATCAAGAAGGTCCGCGGCGGGGCTTCGATGTGCTCGGTCGCAGAAGAGATCGGCACGCGGGCCAACTCGGTCAAGTATTGGATGGACCACGCCGACAACTACCTCGGGCCTGAGGACAAGAAGGCGCTGATCGCCGTCGACGGCTTAGACGATAAGACGCGCGATACGGTCTGCGGGGAAGGTTGGAGCTCGGTTATTTTTCAGTTCAAACAGTCGAAGAAGGAAACCGACGCGGCGCTCTTGCAGCAGCGCACGAACTTCATCGACAAGGTGATCCCGCATCTGTTGCGGCTCGAAAAGGCTTCCGGCGGAAGCCTCGCAAACGAGCAAAAGGAACTCATCCCCAAGGCCGACCAGGATAAGGCCATTCAGGAGATGGAGGTCATCGTCGCGCGCTTCACGCGCAATCGCGAAGAGAAGGAGGCGTCCGCAAGCCAGCGCGGGTCGCGCCCTGAAGGTGAACGAGGCGATCAGACGAGCGGCGAGGTGATCGACGTGCCGACGGAGAAACCGACGGCGGAAGGAGCAAATGAAGCAACTTCCGAGTAGACATAATCGTCCATTATGCGCAGTGTTCTCCCGACGAGGAATCGACTCCTACCAGCTCGCGCGGGCTTTGCGTAAAAATCAGGACGCCGATCGCGCACACTCCTGTCAGCGTCGCGTTTTGAACGTGAAACCTGTTTCGTATCTATATTTTTTATTCAAAACGTTTTGCCGCTTTATCCTTATTTTCACTTCAAAATTCTTTTTGAATGCCCGGACCCGGCGGCCCGCCCCATGAAGACGCACGACCGGCGGCTGACCGAGTGCTTCTACCTGGGCAAGTACGTCCTCGGATACGATGAGTTCACCGACCTTCACCTCGGCTGGTTCGACGATCTGCTCAAGCACAAGAAGCTTCTGCTGATCGCGCCACCGGGGCATCTTAAGTCCACCTGCTGCACGATCACCTATCCGCTGTTCCGGCTGACCGAGGACCGCGACATGCGGATCATGATCGTTAACGAAATCCTCGACAACTCGAAGGGCTTCCTGGCCGAGATCAAGGGGCATATCCGCGACAACGAGGCCTTCCGCGAGCGCTACGGCGACTGGAACATCGACGCGGACAAGTGGTCGGAGGAGAAAATCCAGCTCGCCCGCACCGTCATCCGCAAGGAGCCCACGATCCTGGCGGTCGGGGTCATGGGGACGCTCGTCTCGCAGCACCCGAATCTCATCATCGTAGACGACCCTTGCTCGAACCGAAACACGCAGACATCCACGCAGCGTCGCAAGATTTGGGACTGGTTCCGCCGCGACCTGGTGCCCCGCCTGGGGGATAACGGCCAGATCATCGTGGTCTCGACCCGCTGGAACCGCGACGACCTGCCAGGCCAGATCAAGAAGGACCCCGGCTATGCGGACTGGAAGGTCATCGAGCTGGCCGCCGACTGGAAGGACGCGCAGGGCGAGACCCACGCGCTCCTGCCCGAAAAGTTCACCCCCGAGAAGCTCCGCACGATCCGCGCCCAGCTCGGCACGGCCAACTACCAGTGCATCTATCGCAGTTCGCCCGAATCGGTCGAGGGCCAGGATTTCAAGGCCGCCTGGCTGGATTCCGGGCGCTTCGACAAGCAGCCCGACGACCTGACCATCTTCGCGGGCATCGACCTCGCCATCGGCAAGCGCTCGCGCAACGCCTACTTCGCCTATGCGGTGATCGGCGTCGACCTCAAGACCGGCGATGTCTGCGTGATCGACGGCTACAAGGGCCGCATCCCGTTTAACGAGCAACTGAAGGCGGCCAAGCGCATCCATCGCCATCACCACCCACGGCTGATCGTCCCGGAGGCCAATGCCTACCAGGCCGCCTTCACCGAGTCCCTGCGCACCGACCCCGATACCCGCCGCCTGCCGCTTCGGCCCCACAACACGCAGGGCGATAAGCACGCGCGGCTGCGCGGCCTGGCTCCGCTTTTCGAGGTCGGGGCGATACGGCTTCCCCGAAGCGACGCGGCCTGGGTCGAGCAGTTGGAAGAAGAGCTCCTCGGCTTCCCGGACGGCACCTTGGACCTCATGGATGCTCTGTGGCTGGCGCTTCAGGGCGTGGAGATGCAGCGCGTGGAGCCTCGGATCAGCTTCGCGGAGGACCTGTGAAAGGAGACGCTACGCTAACGAGTGCTGAAACCGATCGGCCCTGGAAGATCGAGATCGGGCAGAGCTTTTGGATACGCCTTGCCGTTATGCTTCTCCTGGATGTGCATGTCAACGCAATTTTTGTGCATGGGCTTCTTGGCACCGCACTTGCTGCACGCAAAGATATTGCCGCCCTTACCCTCGATCTCCTTGTCCTCGCAAAAGTCGTACGCACAGAGTCGGTTGAAACTCATTTTTTCCCTCCGAGAATGTCTATTTTATCATTTCCCATTCTTGCTACTTGCCCAACGGTGGTGTCCGGCTCATGAGCCTCCGCGAGCGCATCGCCAAAGCCCTCTTCGGCGAGCCCGATATCACGGCCGGGAGCGGCGGCGGCATCCACCATGTCCAGGGCTTAAGCGCCGAAGAGGCCGCAGCGGCCAAGGACCTCTTGGGCGCGCTGCGCGGCGAGGTCGAGAAGCAGGGCAAGGGCGTGCAGCCCCATACGACCTTCGGGTTGTCTGACCGGCATGGGATATTGCCGCCCATCGACTTCACCGTCTTCGATCAGATGTTCGAGCAGACGAGCTGGGTCCGCGCGGTGGTCGGCGTCATCACCAAGGCGGTGACGGCCAAGGGCTGGGGCCTGCGGCCGCTCTCCCCGGACGCCGATCCCAAAAACGCCGAGACCCTGCGGGAGTTCTTCGCCAACCCGAACCCGCAGGACACCTTCGTGGAGATCCTAGACGACATCACGCGCGACTCGTTCGTGTTCGGCAACGCCTTCACCGAGGTGGTCCGCGGACTGGGCGGCAAGCCGCGTGAGATGTGGACGCTGGACGCCCCCTCGATGCGGGTGCGCATCGACCCGCATGGCCTGATCCTGGGCTATGTCCAGGTGCCGGCGGTAGCGCTTGGCGGCAAGAGCGATGTCGCCTTCGAGCCGCGCGAGGTCATGCACAACAAGCTCGGGACCAAGGGCTCGGCGCTCTACGGGCTCTCGCCTTTGGCCTCTCTCATCTTGCCGGTGACCGTGGATAAGTTCGCGCAGATATACAACAGGGCCTTTTTCTTGAACGGCGCGAAGATACGCGGGGCCTACGTGATGAAGGACGCGACGCCCGAGCAGGTGGAGCGCAACCGCGAGTTCCTCAAGGCCCGCGCCAAGGACATGAACCTGGCCCAGGCCGACCTCGTGCTGGAGGGCCCGGTCGAGTTCAAACAAATCGGCACGACGCAGAAGGACATGGAGTTCCTGAGCCTACGCGAATTCACCAGAAACGAGATTTTGGCCGTCTATGGCGTGCCGCCCGCCATGGTCTCGATCATCGAGACGGGCAACATCGGGGCTGGCACTGGCGACACGCAGAGACAGAACTTCTATGAAGAGACCGTCGCCCCTTTCCAGCGCCGCGTAGCCGAGAAGATCACCCAGCAGATCATCAACAACGGCTTCGGCATCACGGACTGGGCCTTCGAGTTCAACCGGCGCACCATCGACGAGAAGCAGCAGGCGGATATCCTCAACATCTACTTGAGCAACGGCGTCCTGCGCCCCGAGGAGGTGCGCCCGATCGTATTGGCCGGACTGCCGCAGATCAGGAAAGCCATGGGCGTCGAAGACGACGAAATCTTCAAGGCCCTGCGCGGCCGCTCGGACACGATCACCAACGCCACGCAGGCGGTCATCAAGCTGGAGAACAGCTTCCTGACCTCGCTTAAGCAGTTGCTCGGGAGCTTCGCCAACCGAATCGAGGAACGGCTTCCCAAGCTCAAGATGCAGGATCTGGGCGACAAGCTCCGGGCCATCGCCCCCAAGTTCGAGGAATACGTCGCGGCGCACAGCATCATGCGCTTTGTGGGCTACCGCGCGCCCGAGGCGGTGAAGGCTCTTCCCGAACTGGAGGTCCTGCTCGAGGCCATCGACCAGGATCGGGTGGCTGAACTGCTGGAGCGCTTCAACCTGAGACTCGCCCGCAGGGGGCTCAAGGTTTCTTCGGCGCGCTCTCGCGTGGAGACCCCGGACGAGATCAGCGTCGAACTCGAGGAGCTGATCCGCAAGAACTCGATCGTCGTGGCCGCGAACGTCGCGACGTCCATCAAGGATTCCTTGCGGCGCGAGCTGGTCGAGGGCCTGACGCGAAATGAGACCATCCCGCAGATCCGCGACCGCATCGCGGCCAAGCTCTCGGACTTCGTCACGGTGCAGGTCAAGGGCGCGACCGACGACCGTGGCCGGGTTTTCCAGGGGCCCTACACCCGGTCCCTGTCGCGCGCGGACTCGGCCGAGATCATCGCCCGCACCGAGGCCAACCGCGCCTACAACCTGGGCACGCTCGACGCCTTGGAGCAAAACGACGTCGAGGAGGTGACCTTCCTCCTGGCGGGCGACGCGTGCCCGGCCTGCCGCGCGGTCTCGGACTCTTTGCCGGGGACCAAGATCGGCAAGAAGTTCACGCTCGATGAGGCACGGGCGGTCATCCCCGTGCATCCAAACTGCTTCCCCGCTCACGTGCCCGTCTTCACGCCGGAAGGCTGGAAGAAGATATCCCAACTCCTGGCCGGGGATAAGGTGCTGACCCATAGGCTTCGATTTCGCAAGGTCGCGCGAACCTTCACCCACGAGTACGACGGCCCCATGATCCGCCTCGCCTACCACCGCTCGGACTGGCGCGGCGATGTGGCCTGCACGCCCAATCACAGGTTCCTCACGTCGCAGGACGAATGGAAAGAGGCGCGGGAGCTTCGAGCCGGCGACGCGGTGCTCCTGCTGGCCAACCGTTGCGGCGCATGCGAGAAACCCATCCC
>PFUL01000078.1 GCA_002790095.1 Elusimicrobia bacterium CG_4_9_14_3_um_filter_62_55
CGCTGGAGTTCCTTCTTCACTTGCGGATAGGTGTTATTCCAGAAGGAGCCTAGGTCGTCTGTTTTCTGCACCGTGCGGTAGTTCGGCGCGAGGATGTCGAAAAGCACCGGCAGCTTCCCTTCGCAAAGCGTCAACTTCCCCGTCATCTTGAGAAAATCGCCGAGCCGCGCGGAGAGTTCGGCGGGGCGTCCCTCGAAATAGGTGAAGCGCCCCGTCCGGCCCGAGGGGAGCCGGCGCCTCGTCGGAAGCGATTTTTCCAGAAAATCCGCGAGCGGCTTGCCCAGGTACGCCAGGACCTGAGGCGCCAGCGGCGCGCGCTCGATGTCCTTTTGCGCGCTTTTGCCCGCGCACAGCTCGCCGTAGATCAGCCTCCAGTCGTCTTCCCCCATCTCCGGAAAGCCCAGGGCGGGATAAAGCCCGCGCGCCGTCTTGATCCGCGCGACGAGCTGCTCGACCTTCTCGTCGAGACCGGGGTGCCTTAGTTCCCCCAAGGCGAATTTCTCCGCCCACAGTTCGGCCGCGGCGCGCCGGTCGTCTTTTCCCGCGGCGCTTTCCTTGCGCGCGAGCACCAAATTGCGGAACATCAGCCGTTCCTCCTTCACCGCCCGGCCCTTTGCCGCGTCGAGTTCGACCACCGTGCTCCAGGCGCATTCCCCGGGGAAGGTCCGCTCCACGGTCTTAAGCGCGCAGGGCAAAAAGAGACTCGCGACCGCTTGGCGGGCGCGTCCGCCGCCGCCGCGCTCCTGAAGGTCGAGGGCGAGCACAAGGGGCGCCGAGGATTGGAGGGAGAAGGAGCGTCCGTCGGCAAGGCGGTACACGCCCCCCGCCGCCGCCGCGAGGCGGCCGGGGAAGGCCGCGAGCCACAGCGCCTCCGGCAGAGCGCCGCGTTCCGATCCGAAATCTCCCCCGAGCCGGGAGAACTGCCGGTAGATCGCCGCGGCGTCGCGGCTCAGTTCTCCCCGCCCGCCGAGCAGAAGTTCGTCGGCGAGTTCCCCGAGGTCCGCGGCCTTGTCCGCCCGGCGCTCAGACTCGAAGACGGCGGCCATCGCGCAGGCCCGCTCGTAGGTAGAGGGCCCGGCCTCCCGCGCCGCCTCGAGTACGGCCGCCACTCGAGGCGGCGCGGGGTAGCGGAGCAGCGCGCGGCCCCGGGCGGTGATCCGGCCCCCCGAGTCCACGGCCTTGAGTTCCAAAAGAGTCCGGCGCGCGGCGGCCAGCGCGTTCTCGGCGGGCGCGGTCGGCCACTCGATCGGCTCCGGCAAAGATGCCGCCTGAAGCAGCACGGAACTGAGTTCGAGGCGGCGGATTTCCGGCGGGAGGCTCTCGGCCATGCCGCGCTCTTCCGACGACGCCCAGAGCCGCACGCAGCGTCCCGGCGCGGTGCGGCCCGCGCGTCCCGCTCTTTGCGCGGCGCTGGCGCGGCTGATTCGCGAGAGAAAGAGCGTGTTGATGTCCCGGCCCGCATCGTAGGCCGCGCGGCGGTGCAGGCCCGAATCGATGACGGAGGTCACCCCCGGCACCGTGAGTCCCGTCTCGGCGACATCGGTGGCGAGGATGACGCAGCGCTCGCCTCCCGGGTCAAGGACCCGCTGCTGTTCGCTTAAATCCATCGAGCCGTGCAAGGAGCGCAGCAGCAGGCCCTGCTCCCGGCAGAAGCGTCCGAGTTCGTCCATAGCGCGGCGAATCTCGCGTTGTCCCGGGAGAAAGACGAGAACCGATCCGTCGAGCCCCTCGGCGGCTAGAGTCTCCAAGGCGCGCCGCGCTCCGCGCTCGGGCCCCTCCCGGCCATCCACGGGGAGGCGGCGAATCTCAACGGGGTGCAGCCTTCCCGGAACATCGATGCGCGCCGCACCGGGTAGGTACCGCTCCAGCACTTCGGCGTCGAGCGTGGCGGACATCACGACAAGCTTAAGCTCGGGGCGGCTTCGCCGCAGCAACTTGAGCCAGGCCAACGCGAGATCGGCGTCCAGCGTGCGCTCATGGAACTCGTCGAGCAGCACGGCGCCGACTCCGCTTAAGCGCGGGTCCTTGAGCAGGCGCTGAACGAAGACGCCGTAGGTCTGGAAGAGGATCTTGTCTCCGGGGCGGCTGTCGAAGCGGACCTGATAGCCGACCTGGGTTCCGCTTTCTTGGCCGACTCTCGCGGCGAGGCTGCGCGCGGCGATGCGGCGCGGTTCGAGGACGAGGAGTTTGCCGGGGATTTTGTCGACGAGGTATTGGGGGACTTGGGTGGACTTGCCGCTGCCGGTGGGGGCGGTGAGAATGAGGGCGCCGGCGCGTGCGAGTTCGGCAAGAATGCGCTCCTTGGCGGCGTGGATGGGGAGCATGCGGGCCAACGGCTCAATCCTCGAACGGATTGACCGGATCGCGGCGCAGCGCGTCGCGGATCTCGTCGGCCGAGTGCAGCCTGCCCTTGCCGACGCCGGGGCAGAAGCTTTCGATCTCCTTCGACCAAGTGCGGGCGCTCATGTTCTCGGGCCAGAACGGCCAGGTGCGGCACTGCTCGGGGCGCCCCTCGTAGACGGTGCAGCGCTTGTCGTCAAGGAAGAGACAGTCCTTCTCGGGATCGTTGATGTAGTAGTCGCCGTGATCCTTGGTGCAGTACTTGCGGGTGAAGGCTTTCCGAGTCATGCCGAGCGCCTTCGCCATTCGATCCCGGTCCTTGTCCGTCATGTAGACGAAGCCGTAGCGGCCGCGCGAGACGCAGCAGTTCCCCGAGCCTTGGCACTCGAAGCGCACACCGTCTTCCCACCACTTTTTCTCGGGCATCCAGCAAATTCTAGATTTTATGCATCGTGGATTTTATAACGTACACGCATGATTTCGTGACGATGAAGCCCGAGGTGTCGAAAATGAATGCGACTGCGTCCCCTTGATACCCGAAGGAAGGGGATTTATACTGAATAATGCCTAAAGTCTTCGAGTGGAAAGGCTTTAAATTCTTTTTCTTTTCAAATGAAGGGTTTCTCCGGGAGCCTCGTCATATTCATGTTCGCAAGGGAGAGAAGTTGGCCAAGTTCTGGACTGACCCGCGGGTGTCTCTTGCGGCGTCTTGGGGGTTGTCTTCTCGGGAGTTGAGCGAATTGGAACGAATCATAGAAGAAAGGCAGGATTTGATTCGGAGGAAATGGGATGAGTACTTCAACGATTGAGGCGAGAGCCGCCAAGCTTTGGTTCGAAGACGACAGCTTGTGGGTGCTCCTGCAGGACGGGCGAAAGCTGGCGACCCCGTTGACCTACTTCCCAAAGCTGCTCAAGGCGTCCGAGTCGCAGCGCGCGGCGTTCGAACTGAGCGGCGGCGGAATCGGAATCCATTGGGACGCACTTGACGAAGACATCAGTGTCGCCGGCCTTCTTGCCGGAAACCCGAGCCGGGAGAGAAGCGAAAGATAACGCCCTACCGATTCAACTCGCCGAGAAGGGCCGCGGCCCCGTAGATGCACTTGAGCGCTTCCAGAATCCCGCCCGCATGCACCGAAACCGCGCGCGACGCGGTGTTCGAGTAGGCGTAGCTGCTCGCCATGCTCTGCACGTTGCCGTCGAAGATCAAGCCCACCAAGCGCGCCTTCCGGTCGATGACGGGCGAGCCGGAGTTGCCCCCCGTGATATCGTGGGTGCTGACGAAGTTGAAGGGCGTGTTCAAGTTCAACTTCTTCTTCGCGCGAAGCACGCGCGCGGGAAGATTCCACGGCGGCTTGTGCTCGAAGCTCTCCGCGCGGTCGAACAACCCGTTGAAGGTCGTCTTGAAGGGGACCTTCGTCTTGTCCCAGTCGTATCCCAGAGGGCGGCCGTAGGCGAAGCGCAACGTGAAGGTCGCGTCCGGGTAGAGCTTCTTGCCGTAGAGCTTGAAGCGCGCCTTCGCGATCCGGTCGCCTTCGATCCGTTCCACGCTTTCGATCTTGTCCTCGTACCACGAGCGCATCTCGCGGGTGAACTTATCCAGCTTGCGGGACAGGAGAATCAGCGGGTCCTTCGAGGCCTCCACGGCCTTGCGGCCGCCTTCCACCAGCGCCTTGCGGAATTTCGGATCGTGCAGCCGCGTCTTCGCGATCGCCGACTTCGCCGCCGCTTCGGGGGATTTCCCGCCGAGGGCCGCCTTCACAAACGGGTCGTGCGGGCCCAAGCGTTCGAGCGTCTCGCGCAGCCCGGAGGCGAACATCCACTCTTCCAAGTCCTTGTAGATCGGCGCGGGGGAGAACAGCGAGCGCTTTAAGGACTCCAACCCCGAGTCGCGGAACTCCTCGTAGCGCTTCTCGTTGGGCTTTTCCACTTCGACGACGAGGCGCACAATCGCGCTCGCAAAGTTCGTCAATTCGTAGCCCGCCATACGGCGGAAGCTCAGTTGATAGTTTCGCTTCTCCAGTTCCTTTTGGAGCCGCTCGATGCGTTCCCACGCGCCGGGACAGAGCTTCTTCGCGCGCTTGCGGAAATCCTTTTCCGCGGCGTCCTTCTCGCCCATCACGGGACCGTCGCGCAGGGCTTCGTATTCGCCCGTGACCACCTTGATGGCGTTCTCAATGCCGAAACGGTATTCCTGCGCGCGCCGGCGGTGTTCGGGACTCTTTTTCGCGAAGGCTTCCAGCGCCTTGCGGCGCACCGCGTACATCTCCAGGCGCTTGGGCATCGCGATGTCTCGCTGATAGCGCAATTGCGCGCTCGTGAGCAGGCGGTCCGTCGAGCCCGGGTGGCCGATGACGAAGGTAAGATCGCCTTCCTTGGCCCCGGGGGCGTAGAAGGGAAGATAGTTCGAGGATTTTACCGGCTTTCCGTTCTCGTACACCCGGAAGAAAGTGAAGTCCATCGCCCAGCGGGGATAGGTGAAGTTGTCGTCGTCTCCGCCGAAGAACGCCGCACTCGCCTCGGGGGCCATGACCAATCGGATATCGGTGTGCTTCTTGTAGCGGTACAGCCAGTACTCGCCTCCTTGGTAGAGCTCGACGACATCCGAGCGCAGACCGGTCTTGTCGGTCGAGGTCTTCTCGATCGTGGCGATCGCCGCCTTGCGTTGTTCGTTGGCCTTCTTCGGCGCCGCTTTCGGGTCCACCGCGCCGAGCACCTTGCGGGTGACGTCGAGGATTTCGACGAGCTGGTTGACTTCCAAATCCGGGCACTTCAGTTCCGCCTTCCGGGACTTCGCGAGAAAGCCGTCGCGAACGAGGTTGCGCTTCTTCGTGGAGAGCTTCTGGAGCTGCGTCATGGCGACATGATGGTTGGTCAGCACGAGGCCGTTGTTGGAGACAAAGGACCCCGAACCGCCGTCGTTGAAGCGCAGAGCCGCCAGGCGCACGTTGTCCCGCCACGCCTTCGAGGGGGAGAACCTGTAGTGCTTCTTGAGCATGTGCAGCGGCGGGTTGTCGAACGTCCACATTCCTTCATCAAGCATCATAAAGTCTCCATTGGGGAGGGGGTGGGCATCAGCCGGCGCTCTTGAACTGGGCGGCCTTGACCGGGATGTCCTTGAGTCGTCGGCGCATGTCTTCCTTGTCGACGGCTTTATAAAGGGCCTCTTCGTTGGTGATGAGGCCCGCCTGCAAATAGCGAAAAATCGCCTCGTTGAGAGGCATCATCCCGGCCGAGATGCCGGTCTCGATTTCCGAGTTGATCTGGTACGTTTTCTTGTCGCGGATCAACGCGCGGATCGCGCCGGTGGTGTGCAGGACCTCGCGTGCGGCGACCATGCCCATTCCGTCCTCCTTGCGCAAAAGGGTCTGGGAGACGACGCCCGCGAGACTTGCCGCGAGCATGGTGCGGATCTGCTCCTGGCGGTCGGCGGGGAACTGATCGATGATGCGGTCGATCGTGGACGCGGCGGTGGTCGTATGCAGGGTTCCGAACACCAAATGTCCCGTTTCCGCCGTCTCAATGGCGATCATGGTCGTTTCGAGATCGCGCATTTCTCCGACGAGGATGATGTCCGGGTCCTCGCGCAGCGCCGAGCGCAGTGCGGACGCGAAGGACTGGGTGTGGGTTTTGACCTCGCGCTGGGTGACTAGACACTTCTTGTTCGGGTGCACGAACTCGATCGGGTCCTCGATCGTGATGATGTGTTCCTTGCGCGTCGCATTCACATGATCGAGCATCGCCGCCATGGTCGTCGATTTTCCGGAGCCGGTCGGGCCGGTGACGAGAACGAGGCCTTTGGAGAATCCGCATAGCTTGAGAATCGACGGGGTCAGATAAACGTCCTTGGCCGTCGGGACGGTGGAGGGAATGAGCCGGAAGGTCGCGCCGATGCCCAGGCGTTCCTGAAAAACGTTGCAGCGCAGGCGCTTTCCGGTCGGCAAGGTGTGTCCGAAATCGACGTCGAAGGTTTCCTGAAAGATCTTCTTCGAGTCTTCGGGCATGATCTCCATGATCATCCGTTCGACTTTCTCTCCCTCGACGGGTTCCGATTTCAGCGGAAGCATCGTTCCGTGCACGCGGATCATCGCCGGGATGCCGCAGCGCAGATGCAAATCAGAACCCTTGAAGCGCTCAAGGCGCTCGAACAGATCGTCGATCTCGGCCATGGACGAATCCTCCCAAACTCCCATCCGCAAGGGTAGCCGCGCCCCTCGATTATGTCAAGATAACGCATGCGCTATTGGATCAGCGCGCTCGTGCTGATCGCGGCGGCGGGCGGCGACTATTTGGCTCGGATCGCTCCCGTCGGAACCGGCTACACGGCGAAGATTCTTTGCTCGGGGTTGTTCGTCGCCGGAAGGGACCTCCCCTCGCTGAAGGCGGGGGAGTTGACCTTGCCGTCGGGCGGCATTCTCCGGATGTTTTCGTCCCGAATCGACTTCGACGAGAAGCTCGTGATGTCGCATTTTCTAGGCACCAATCCGGCCTGGGCGGTGTGGCGTCCCGGCCTGGGCTGTGCGTTGACCTTCTCGTCCGCCGACGCCCGCAGGCTGGCGGCGGAGCGTTCCGCCGCTGCGACGGCCGCTTCTCCGCTTCCGCGGGGTCCCGCCTCGTCCGCTCTCGCGGAGACGCTCGACCGGGCGTTCTTGGGAACGCACACGCGCGCCGTGGTCGTGGTCCATCGCGGGAAAATCGTCGCGGAGCGCTACGCCCCCGGGTTTAGCGCGGAGACCCCGCTGCTCGGTTGGTCGATGACGAAGACCGCGACCAACGCGCTGATAGGCATCCGGCTCAAGGAGTTGGGAGCCGGTCTCGATACGGGACATCTTCTTCCCGAGTGGGACGCCGAGCGGGCGGCCGTCACGGTCGGCCAGATGCTTCGGATGCGAAGCGGTCTGCGCTTTCGCGAGGTGTACGCGGCGGGGCCGTCCGATGTGACGCGCATGCTCTTTAACTCTCGCGACGCGTCCGGCTTCGCTTCCAAGATGCCCCTGGAATACGCGCCGGGAACCTATTGGTCGTATTCCAGCGGATCGTCGAATATTTTGATGCGCCTTCTGCGCTCGACCTTCCCGTCCGACGCCGTCTACCACGATTACCCGCGCCGCGCGCTGTTCAATAAAATCGGCATGCGATCGGCGGTGCTGGAAACCGACGCCTTCGGGACCTTCGTCGGCTCTTCCTTCCTGTACGCCACCGCCCGCGACTGGGCGCGCCTCGGCCTCCTCTATCTCAACGACGGCGTTTGGAACGGAACGAGGATTCTTCCCGAAGGCTGGGTCGCGAAGAGCCTCGAGCCGTCCGGCGGGGGATACGGCGCGCATCTGTGGGTGGATCTTCCCGAGGAGGTCGGCGGCCCGGAAGACACCGCCTGGGCCGATGCGTTCTACTTCCTCGGTCACGAGGGTCAGTCGGTCAGCGTCGTCCCCTCCCGCGATCTTGTCGTCGTCCGGCTCGGGTTGAACCGGCACGCCGGATGGAACCAGCGGCTTTTTCTAAGCGACATAATCGAAAGTCTGGCACGAAAAGCCCCTTAAACTGCTAGAATTCCGCATGGAACGCGAACGCGGCTCCAAGGTCTGGATGCTTTGGCTCGGCTCCCTCATCGCCGTCTCCGGGGGGAGCGCCTACCTCGCCAATCCCCAGGCGGCCAAGCGGCAGTACCGCGCCGCGAAGGCGGCGTATCACGCGGCCGTGAAGCCCGCCCCCGCCGCGTCCCAAGAACCCGAAGCGGACCTGCGCGACTCGGTCTCCGCGCTCCCGACGGCCTCCGCCGTCGGCGCTCCCGCGGCCCGTTTGCCCTCCCGCCCGCCGACCTTGAGCTTCCCGACGCCCAAGCGCGTTCCGGTCCGCAAGCCCGTGCGCCGCGTGAAGTCCGAATCGACCGGGGTTTCGCGTCCGGTCTTCCCGGAAACGGAAGAGGAATTCCTGCGCCTTTATCAGGTGGCCGCGCCGCGAAAACTTGCGACGCATAAATCCTTCGCCGTCTCCGGCGAGGTGTTCGATCTGGACAGCGGCGCGTATCTCGAGGGGGCTTCCCTCTACTTCCGCGACCCGAAAACCGGCGAATCCTTCCTCGTGAAGACCAACGACTGGGGCGAGTATTCGCTGCGCCTGCCGGTGAACATCGACGGCTACCGGCTCTCGGTGTTCAAGAAGGGCTACCGGCACCAGTATCTGCGCGACTGGTCGCCTTCGATGAAGGAGGCCGACCCCTCCATCCGCAAGCAGGTCGCGGCCGAGCTGCTGGCGCTTCGCTTTGAAGGGCTCTTGGTGTTCTACAGCCCCCGCGAAGATCAAGTTCTCGACTTCGCATTGATCCCGCGTTAATGGAATTCACGCTTTTTCGCAATTGCATCGCCCTCTCAAGCGTGCTTTTTTCGCTTGGCGCGGCGGCGCACGAAGGGCACGATCTGCCCGTGGTTCATCCTCGGGAAACCGCTTCTAAAGTCAGCGGACGGGATCAGCGGGTTCAGAAAACAATCGTCGCGGCGAAAGAATTTTCACAAGATGCCGCAGGGGATTTGAACACGGAAGCCAACACTGGATCTCCGGAGAATGTTTCCGTGGCGGGAAGTTCCTTCACGGGTTTGTTGGAACGTTTCCTCGGTTTTGTAAGGGAGAAAAGCGATGGGAAGGGCCTTATCGTCCCGAGGGGCATTCCTCTGCCTAGGCCGCCCCCTCCCCTGCCCCGACCTGCGCCGCCTCCATCCTGCCAATGCAGGCAAGTAAAACGGACGAGGTGTTTGTGAACTCCGATACTGTTCCGCCCGAGGATGTTTCCGCGATAGTGAATAGGTACAATGGATTCCACGATAGTTTTATTCGTGCCTTGGAGATCGAGTCAACCGACCGATACCTTTCCGCTGCCTCCACCGATCGCATCATCGGCGGGGAGTTTAAGGTGCGAATCGAATTCTCCTGTCCGGATTTTAAAGTCAACGTCTCTCGGCCAACGAGAATTGTCGAAGGGACCTTCAGCGGAGTCCGTTCGATGATTTTCGATTTCAGGGTCGTGCAAGGTGAATCATGCGATTGGACTATCGTCTCTCTCAATTTCGAACCTGAAGACGATTCGCGATGGTCGCTCCGGGTAATCTACAACTTCCTCGACTCAGAGAAAAAATGGTCGGAAAGAGATGTACGGCTGTTCTCTTTCTCGGGAGTGCGCTTCCGGGAATTCGACCGACCGGAGATGATAGAGCCTTCTAAGTGATTTCCAATAGGTTCTCTGTTCACTTTTGACGATTGTGCAGACATCCAAAGCAGTCTATCTAGGCATCGACATCGGCGGCACGAAGATTTTGGCCGCCGCCGTTTCCTCCACGGGCCGGGTTCTTTCGCGCGCGAAGGCCAAGGTCCCGAAAGGCGCATCCTCGCGTGAAGTTTTCGAACTGGCGGCCGGTCTTTCGAAAGCCGCGCTGGGCGGTCGTCTTCCCCGGGCGATCGGCGTCGGCGTGCCCGGCATTGTTTCCCCGAAAGGCGACAAGGTTCTCGTCGCCCCCAACATCAAAATCGCGGGTTTTCCGCTCGCCGCGCGGCTGAAGGATCGTTTTAAGGCCCACGCGGTAATCGGCAACGACGTCAGCGTCGGCTTGCTCGGCGAGGCCTGGAAAGGCGCGGCGAAGGGGAAGAAGAACGTGATCGGCCTGTTCCCGGGGACGGGTTTGGGGGGCGGCGCGATCGTGGACGGCAAGATTCTTCTCGGAGCGCACGGCGCTGCCGCCGAGTTCGGCCACATCGTCGTGGTGAGGGGAGGGCGGCGCTGCGGCTGCGGCAAGCGCGGTTGTTTGGAAGCCTACTCGAGCCGGAGCGCGATCGAGAAGGCGCTCGGCGGCGCGCAGATGAAGTCGAAGGCGATCAAGAAAGCGCTGGCGCGGCGGGAGTGGGACGTGGTCGGCGCGGTGCGCGAGGCAAGCGAGCATCTTGCCGACGCGGCGGTGAGCCTGCGCCAGGTCTTCGACCCGGAACTGATTTTGCTCGGCGGCGGTCTCGTCGAGGCCTGCGGCGCGTTCATTCTCCCGATCGTGCGCAAAGCGCTCGATACCGATCCGTTTTTCACGCGAACGATCGGCCGCTGTCCCGTGAAGGCCGCCGCGCTCGGCGACGACGCGATCGTCGTCGGCGCTGCGAAGCTGGCGTCCTGCCTCTAGGCGGTCTCTTATCATGGATTTGGAATTTTGGCATCAGCGCTGGGAAGAGGGCCGCATCAATAAGGGTGTCACAATAAGGGTGTCAGGCCGTTACTTTGTCACTTTCGGGAGGTCGTCGATGCAAAAGTGACTAAGTGACGGCCTGACACCCTCTCAGGTGGTTCATTCCTCTTCGGCGCGACAAACATATTGGCAAATCTTTCCACTCAGGACCAAAAAGCAATCTTTTCTGAGGTGTGCTGGACACATAGACTTACCCAGTTCCTTGAGGGTCACCTTTTCAACCTTTAGGCCATCAACGACCCGATCATCGTCCTCCAGCGCATGAGCCTCTCGCAAAAGCGGGACTTTTTTCCCCCATGGCAAAAGCCCAGCCCTGATCCTCAGCACGACCATCGTTCCCGGCTTTCCTTTAAGTGCCGCTGCAGCATTGCTCAGCTTCATCCCTCTTGTCGAACGCCCATCGATTGAGAGAATGATGGTCCCTTTTTCGAGGCCACTCTTTTCCGCGACACTCCCCTTTTCAACTCCAGTAATTCCAACGTGGCCCTCTATCGTCCCAATTTGAACCCCAATTGTTCCCTGTATCACGTCATCCGCCGGAACGCCATCGTCAATCATCATCGTTCCTAATGGAGTTTCGACGAAGCGCCTCTCGCCTACCTTGTGGACCTCTTGCGTCTCCACCGAATCTTCCGCATGAGCGCTGCTGACGAAGGCGTCCGCCAGCATCCCTAGCCAGGATTTCTTGCATCCCGGCAAGCTGCCATATGCTCCGCAGGTACAAGATCGACAATGGTGCGTACATGGCGGAATCAAGTTGATGGCCTTGCACGGCATTTCGCAGTAGGACTCCGAACAACCGTCTGGGCAGGTGCATGGAACGTATGTGTCGACACAAAGCCGTATCGTATCCCCAAAGGAGGGTTGTGACGCAACCAAAAGGATTGCCAGAACGGCTGATCCAGTAAAAATGGCTCTACTCATCTTGTGAATGTACTGCCGGGATACCTGTAAGGAATCCGCGGTTTTCGTCCGGTTGAGCACGCGGAGATGCGACTTATATATCTCCATGACGG
>PFUL01000157.1 GCA_002790095.1 Elusimicrobia bacterium CG_4_9_14_3_um_filter_62_55
CAAAGACGGTTTTTTATGTGGCGAGTCCGAAAAAGTGCCGCTTGATGGTAGAAGTCGGGTCGACGAAGCGGCAATGGGGAATATTGGCTCGCCACATAACGGGCACTCGAGTCCCAAGACGACGCAGATTTACACCCACCTTATGCCGTCGAGCCTGCGGGAGGCGGTGCTCAGGTTGCCGGGTTCAGAGAACCACCCCCAACGAAGGATGACGGGCCCCTCTTCCAAATTTTGTAAACTGGGATTGGGCAATTGACAGGCAATTGCGCAGGACTTGCAAATCCTGGGAGACCGGGTTAAACTTCTTACGCGGGTGCGGTGAGGGACTTTCCCGGCCGCCAGCAGAGGCCTCCAGAATTGAAAGGGACGACGTAAGCGTGTTGTCGCGCCGCTTTCGTTGGCCGGATTGTGTTATATTTTCGCAACTAGTGGCGTATACGCTAGAATTAGGACGCTGGCAGTCATGAAACCGCGATCTTCGATGCCATCAGAGCCCATACATACATTTGATCGGCCTCCCGTTATCGAGACGATTCTGGGAGTGCAATTCAAGCGCTTGCCTACGCTGAAGAATGCGCACCTCGGATTGTTTTGGAACGAGTTGGGTCGCGAAGCCTGGCCGAACATTGACGAGGCCCCTCTCCTGGAGCCCCAATACGAACGATTCGGAGATGACCGAGAGTGGGCCACCCTCGGGAAGATAAATTTTCGCGTTAGCCAAGACCCTTCCTTTCGTCTTCGTATCAAGAATCAAACACAGAGCCGGATGATTCAGGTCCAGAACGGAAGGTTCCACTACAATTGGCTGAAAACCGAGGGCGCCGAAGACTATCCCCGGTATAGCGTCGTTCGGAAGGAGTTTGATGCCAACCTGAAGAAGTTCGAGACGTTCCTCGCAGACAATGACCTTGGCGAACTCCAGCCGGATCAATGGGAAGTGACCTACATCGATCACATGCTGCAAGGAACCGTTTGGGAGAAGCGCGCGGACTGGGCGAAACTGTTTCGAGCGGTTCCCGCGTTGCCAGAAAAAGTGGATTTCTTGGAACCAGAGAACTTCCTCGCGCGTCAAATATTTGAGATCAAGCCGGCGAAAGGGCGGCTGCACGTCGAAATCAACCATGGATTTACCGGAGTCGACATCACCGAACGGAAAGAGCTGATTCGGGTCGTGCTGACGGCGCGCGGCCCCGTGAAGGAAGGGGTTTCAACGCTGGACGAAGGCATTCGATTGGGAAGGAAGGCTGTTGTCGAGGCGTTCTATAACCTAACGTCTGAAGAGGCGCACGAATACTGGGGGGTATCATCTTGAGCGAAGATTCGACGGCCACTCTTTCCTACCCTGCCGTTGGAACTGCCGCGCCTGATGCCGCGGTGACCACCGCATTGGTCTATCAGCGCAGTCTTGCAGAGCAGAACTCTTCAAGCTGGCAGAAGGTCATCGATGAGGAGTTGCTCAATTGGTGCGTACAGGGTCTGCCCGACCTAGAAGAGGATCTCCAGCCTCCCACGCACGACGCCTTGGCTGCTGCTATTCAGGTTGCGGACAAGATGCGCACGGTGGGAGCGCCGCCTCCGTCCCGGGTGGTTCCAAACGGAGAGGGCGGAATTATCTTCGAACGTTTCGTGTATCCTCAGCAGATTTACCAAGCATTCGAGATCTTCAAGGACCTGACGACGGAGCTGAGAACCTACAAGGACTCGAAGCTGGTCGACCCACAGTAGGGAATCGGCTCTGTGGCAGGGGCAATAGGGCTCGTAATCCTATTGTCCCTTATCTTATGTGTAGCGTTTGCGATGAGCGGCGAGAAAGATGAAATTGCGGATGATGAGTACTTGTATCGCCGCGTCCCCTGCAAGCCTCCCTTCTTTACCCCCGGAGTAAAGGCCCCTCCCTCGCCGGAAGTATTCCGGCCTCGCGACCGCGACAAGAACGGCCTTTCGCTGGACCGGGCAAAGGACGTGACGTTGCAGGAGGCCGCAACTCCTCCGGATGGTTCTCAAAGAAAATACCTCGTCGCCAGGGTCCGCGCGGAAGATCTTCGAAAAGAAGGCATGATCGTCGAACTTGATCCGGACAAACCGGGGCACGTACTGGTTCCCAACCTTGATTATGCGCATCGCCGCGGAAAGCGCGAGGGCGAGTGGCAGGTGAAGATGGCCACCGAACTCTGCGAGGTATTTGACCCGGAGTCGGAGAGTCGGGTCTGGCCGTAGTGCTCCGGAAATTCTGCTAACACTTTTGCTAACAAGCCCCGGGATATCGGGGGGCATGGAGAGCCACGTAGGGACATGGCCTTCGGTCGCGGTTGGGCGTGTCGTGGGGCGAGTTGGAGGGCGAATTTAGCCACCTTTGCGCCCCTTACGCCGGTCGAATAACCCCGACTTCCTCGCCGCTTTTCCCAATCCTCGACGGAGATTAGTTTCTCTCGACGACGTTGACGCCCCTCCCCGGCATAGGTATATTGGCCCATTCTCGAATAGAGCTTTGGTCTCCGGAGGACCTCATGAGTTCAGCCCTGATTTCGCTATTACTGATTTTGTGCGTCGCGTCATCTGCCAACTCGGGTGAAGTCCAAGTCGATTTTGAAAACTCGATCGATGCGTCGGAAGTTTTGAAGCACGTCAAAGACCAAGCGAAACATGAAAGTGGGAGCGTCCCAAAAATCGGAAAATCCGGGATAGTTCCTTGGATGTTAAAGCCAATGTTGAGAGCTGAGCCGGCCATCGACCCGAGACAGGAAACTCTCATCCAGCTTTTTGGAGATGTCATCCCTCTACACAATATTCTCCGGAATTACTTGGCCAATCATCAGAACCATTTGAAGATGCAAAGCCTTCTCCAGGATCACCGGATGGAATATATTGAAGTGGGTATTCGAGAAGCGCTTCGGGCTGAGGGGATTGATCTTACTGATACTAGAGATGGTATGTTGCCGGATGCCGATAAGTTGGATGAAAAGGACACGAAATTGGCGGAAGAGCGAAACCGGCTAACAAAAGAAAAGGTAGATCTGGATGAGCGACTTGCTGATATTAAAACGCAGGGTGATGAGCATGAAAGGCGTTGCCTTCCGACGCACCCTCCGGAACGTCACCAGTGGTGTGTTGATAATGCCA
Organism: Elusimicrobia bacterium CG_4_9_14_3_um_filter_62_55; assembly: GCA_002790095.1. Lineage (GTDB taxonomy): Bacteria > Elusimicrobiota > Elusimicrobia > UBA1565 > UBA1565 > UBA1565. Next base: position 3,121 of record PFUL01000157.1, read on the forward strand.
CGAGGCTGAATAAGATCATTGATGTGTACAACAAGGATGTCCGCACGCATAACGAAGCCGTTGCGGAATGGAAGAAACAAGTAGGAGAGCTTCAGCCGAAGTGGGATGCTTTTGTTCAAGAGATTCGCGAATGGGAGAAAAAGATTCAGAACCTAATCGATCGGGTTGAGTCTCACTTCCGGAATATGAAGGATTGTAATTATCTGGGGCATGAAACCGAATTGGTGCCAACAGATCCGATCACATGGCGACTTGAGTGTAAGTATGATTGCTGTGGACTACCAAAGTCGGAAATTCATTTCCTAAAGGTTAAGCCAACTCCAGGGCAGGCGGACTTTTTGTGCACAAACCCTACGCCGATGTGTGTCCCGAGCCCATCAGTTATTAATTCTGACTCTTGGTTTAAGGGAAAGAGAGGAAGGCTTGGAAGTTGTAATGCTGGCCAAGTGAAACCGGAAGGGAGTGTTCGATGACGAAGAAGCTGGATGTGTGCTATTACGTTCTTGTTGATGACGAATTGGGCAAGCAGATCGCCGAGAAAATCGGGGCGGCTGGCTTTTTTACCGTTCTGCATCCGGTTGATCCCCACATCACACTCGACGGAGCTAAGATCGGTATTGGGATCGGAACCGGCGACTTGCATGTGGTCGACCTGGGCGTGGGAACAATCGAGGCTGCAAAATTCATTCTCGAGAAGTTCCCCAATTTGCATGGGATGGTTTTTGTTGTTGAGCCAGCCCCAACTGTCAACGTGGAGCGTGATGGTCTAGTCTCTGTCACGCGCGAATCTCTGATCGATCATCTCTCGGAATTGGCAAAGAAATAGCGGACTTGGGTGATTGTGTTGTTTGTTCCAATGATGGTGCGCCCTGGCATCGGATTCCTGCTCCTCGGTATTCTTCTTTCCCTCCCGTCAGGTCTATTCGCTGCCCAGGGAATAGTCCAGCACGAACTGGATTCGTCCCCCAAGACAATCAGAGAGTATTGGACGCCGGCTAGGATGGAGGATGCTTTAAAACACCCTGCATCCAATTTTGTTTCGGGTGCTCCAGTAGTTAGGAGTTTTTCGCTACCTGTCGATCCCGTGAAGGTTTCTCCCTCGTCATGCCCTGGCTGCGTCGAAACGCATTCGATGCCTGATCCAATGCCGCGGTTGCCTTCTCCTGAAGAGAAGATTGCGTGTCCAGTCACTCGATACGATTGGAAGTTTGACACGAGCAATGAGGAGTGTAAGTCATCAAGCAAAATGGGACATGTCTGAACTGACACTTACGCCGTTCCCACCAAGTTAATTTTTCTTCTTCTTAACATCGTGAGTCGTTTCTTTTCGGCTCGCTTTCTTAAAATTTCTTCCTGTTCTCCTGCGTACACGGCATTCGGGGATACATTTTTTAACGACTTGTGCGGCGTTTGATTATAGCGCTCTGCGAAGCGTTGTAGTTCGGCTTCAAGCTCCCAAGGCGTGCAGTGAACGGTGATGCAGACCTGTTCGTTGATCTTTCGATTTAATCGCTCGACCTTTCCCTGCGTCTGAGGATGTCGAACCGCACCGAAGATCTTCCTCATCCCATGCCCCTTCAGATAATCGAGCAAATCCTTGCCCCAAAACCCAGGGCCGTTATCCGACAGCAGCGTCAGAGGCTCCATTAAGTCGTGGCCTTCCCGTTTCGCCGTCTCGCGAGCCTCCTCAACCGCGTCTGCGATCGAAAACGAAGTCTCATCGCGCTTCAGCGGCAGCGCCAACAATTTTCGCGAATAATCATCGATTACCGGCAAGACCTTGTAATAGCCCCATCCCATAACACGAATATGCTTTGCGTCGCATTGCCACATCTCGTCACATCGCGTCGTCTTTCGTTTATACTCAGACGCCGCTGGTCGCTCCTCCAGCGGTCGCGGACGAACCAATCCATGCCTTTTGAATATCCGGTAGACCGTGGGTTCCGACACGGTGAAGTCCTTCTCGTCGCTTATTTTCAGCGCGACAAGGCGTGGGCTCAGTTCCGTGTGTTTTAGGCCGACTTCAAGCACCGTATGAATCTCCTCTTTGCTCAACTGGTTCCAGCTCTTTCGCTCTACCGTTTGGCGGCGCTCCAGGCCGGCCGTTCCGCCGGCCCGGTAGCGCTTTCGCCATCGATAGTAGGTCGAGCGGGGAATCGTCATTTTCTTCAACCGCTCTTTGCGCCCCTTCCCCTTCGCCTCGACCGCCTCAATGAGTCCTGTCCTCTGGATGATTTTCATCCTTAGGTGCAGGGGACCGTCTACTCCTCGAGACTTTTTTTATATACGTAGAGCTCCAAATCCTTCTCACCCAGGATTTCTTTAAGCTGCGCGATTTCCCGCTTAAGTTTCTGGACCTCATCACGGCTTGCTTCGCGAAGTGAATCGCCCTTCATCCGGGCTTTACCGGCCTCCATAAAGTCCTTGAGCCAGACATAATAAACCGCCGAAGCGATCCCTTCACGCCGACAAAGCTCTGAAACTGGAATCTCCCGCTTCATCCCCTCAAGAACGACACGGATTTTCTCTTCAGCGGTGAACTTTCGACGCGTATTCCGTCGGACCTGTTTCATGAACCGTTCCGCCGTCTCGGGCGAGGGGCGGTTTTTCTCAATTATTTTCGTTTCTTCCATGGCATTGCCTCTATTTTATCACGGCATTCTTTGGAAGAACGGTTCGAAAGTGTCAGGAACTAAACGGCTTCAGGTGTCCCACTTTTGCTGACGATATACATATCTCTATGTCATACGTTCGAAAAAAGCGGGCAGGGAGAACTTCGTAAGACCGGGAAGTTCGCGGTGGTGCGATAATGAAACCAGAACCGATCCAACCGGGCTTAATCGACAAGATGGCGTTCGCGCTTGTGCGGCCGTGGGTGCTAATCGTTGTCGAAGCATTCCTGCTCACCCCTATTTCTGTTCTTAATGCAGACGTGGAGACAGGGTCTGCATTTCTCAAGATCAACACCGGGGCACGGCCCGCAGCACTGGGAGGAGCTTACACTGCGATGGCTCGTGATGTGGATTCCATCTACTACAACCCAAGCGGTCTTTCCACGCTAGATAAACGCGAATTCGGAGCAACCCATGCTCAGTGGCTTCTGGATACGACGTTCGACTTTGTGGGTTACGCACAGCCGACCTCGTACGGAACTTTTGGCTTGGGAGTTACGCGACTTGGAGCAGGAAAGATTGAAGGACGAGATGCATCGGGTAAGACAGCTGGTGGTTTTCAGGCCTCAGACACGGCCTATGCCTTTTCCTATGCGAAAGGCCCTCTTGGCGGAAGCGTTAAGTTCTTGCGAAGTCAGATTGCCGGTTACAGTGCCCAAACTGTGGCTTTTGATATTGGAGCGCGACACGAGCTTGCGGGAAGGCCTCTAACACTTGGTGCAGCAGTCCTCAATATCGGCCGGGGTATGCAATTTCTTGATCAGGTCGATCCGCTACCTCTAACAGCTTCGATCGGGGCGGCATATCGTCTCGGCGGGGTGCTTAACCTTGCGCTAGACGTTCGCCGTGACGTGCAAGCAGGCCGATTCGATGTGGGGATTGGTTCGGAATATGCACTACTTCCGACCTTTAAATTGCGCGCAGGCTATGCATCGCAGTTTGACGGCGCGACTGTAGGAAATAATGGATTACTTGGGTCGCTTGGGGGGCTGGGAGCCGATTTTGGCATGCGGATCAAAAACTACCGCGCCGACTACACCTTCACCCCATTCGGAAGCCTAGGCAACGTGCAGCGCCTGTCCCTAGGCGCGCGTTTTTAATCATCGAACCTTGCCGGGGATTGTCCCCGTGTGCCCGGCACCGGTCACCAATATGGTCACCAATCACCAAAAAGAAAACCAGCACTCCGAAAAGTGCTGGAAAAATTTGGAGCGGGCGAGCGGAATCGAACCGCCGTCTCTACCTTGGCAAGGAGGCGCGCGCCCGTCGTGAAACGGGGTTTCTGCTAACGGATTTGCTAACAACGCGCGAAGTTCGGCCAACGGACGCGATCTAGGGCGGTCTTCGCGGAACACGATCGCCGTCTGGGGCGAAAGCGCGACACGGGCCAACGTCGCGCGAAACAGGCTACAACCCGAGCCGCTTCTTGAGCTCGGCCAACTGCTGGCGCTGCTTCTCGATCGACATCTTCTTGATGTTCCGCAGCTTCCATTGGATGCCGGGAAGCTTGTCCAGCCCGTCTAGGCCGAGAAGCCCCCATTCGGGCTTGCCGGACTTAACCGAAACCGCGAACCGGCGCTCCTCGTTGGTAAGATCGCGCTGGAGCGTGCGTACCAGTTCCTCTCGCGCGGTCTCGAGGTCCTCGTACTTGACCGGCTTCTCGGTCATGCCGACGAACTGATTCTCGAAAGTCTTGCGGACGTCCAGCCGGGTCGGGTCGATGGTCTCATGCATGGGCCGGCTATGGCTGACCCAGTAGACGACGAAGGCCTTGCGGATCTCCGGCGTGATGCCCTCGTTTTCCAAAAGCAGCTTGACATCGAAAAGGTCGCGCGGGTGCTGACGATCCAGCGCGGCGCAGAGCTTGCCGCCGTAAAGGTCCGCCAGAGAAAGCACGCTCATCTCTCCCGCGTTGCCGAACTCCTTGGCGGCTTTAGGGCAAAGGGGGCGCATTTGGGCGCCATAGACGGACCCGCGGAGCACGAGGTTCGGCTCGATCTTGATCCGCTCTCCGGCCCTGACGACGACCAGCTTAAACAGAGTCCCTTCCGTGCGCGCTTCCTCCACGGTGGAGCCGCCTATCCCTTTGAGAATGCGTTCCTTAATCCGGGCCAGGGCTTCGCCGATCTCCTTAAGCGAGTCGGGACGGGGTTTGAGCGGAAGGTAGGTCAGGTCGATATCGACGGAAAGCCGCGGCATGTCGCGCACGAAGAAGTTGATCGCTGTGCCGCCCTTTAAGGCAAAGCAGTCCTCCGCTGCGACGTGCCCAAGCGCGTCCAGCATCAGCCGCGCCTGCGCGGTGAATTGTTCTCTCATGCCGACTCCGGTGAGGACGCCGGCTGCGCCATCCTGGCCGGCACCGTTATTTGATAGCGCGGGTCCAGACGCCCGCCTTTGACTACCGAGCGCTTGCCCTTGCCGAGATCGAGATTCAAGACATCGAGCTTATCGACCCAGCCATGGCCGCAGAGATCCGCGAGGAACAAGAACAGCCGCTTCGCCTTGACCGAGCCGCAGGCCGCGAGAAGCTCCTGCGTAAATTCAGGCTGGAGTCCCAAGAGCCCTTCCATCAAGAGCCGCGCCTCTTCGAACGAATCCTCATCGGAGACCCGCGTCAGGAGTTCCAGCATCGCCCGTTCGGGCGTGGAAAGCTTTATGGAGTAGTCGCCGAACGACTTCTCGCTCAGGCCGGCCTTGGGGTCTTTCGGGAACAGCGTCTTGGTCGCGTAGACCTGTCGGACCTTCCAGGCGTGGCGAAGAAACCAGGCCGGCAGGCGGGCCTTGGGCTCGCCGAAGAGATAGACCGGCCCGCCTTCTCCCAGGGGGACGAAGTGCCCGTAGCCCTGCAACTCCAGCGCGGTCTTTCCGCCCGCGTGAACCGGGAGACCGAGCTGGGCTTGGATCGCGTAGAGCCCGCCGGTCCAATCGACCGAATCGGTCGGCCGGACATAGGCGCCGCTTCCTATCCGCTTGACCCACTGGTACTGCTGATAGCGCTTCGCCAGAAAACGCGAGACGCCCTGGCGGGAAAGCCAGGGCTGGACCGCGACCGTGCCCTTGGGCCAGGCTTCAAGCAGGGCTCTTAGCTTCTGCGGTTTCGCGTTGTCGGCCATTTGTTTAAGAGGGTGCTATTTTGGGTATCCCAGATACACGAATTAGAGTATTAATAAACTAGTAGTTTGGATAAACTCGAATTTGATTATCTTAGATACACATATAGGATTCAATGCAAACTATAACCAGAATCGCTTGCCCTGTCAATATCCAGTCTTGTCTCACGCAAGATGAGCCTGAGCTATCAAGCAATACTTGACGGTTGCCCTGTAGACCGCCCGTCGAGAAGCCGATTTGTATTACATATTGCAAAATGAAATATAATCGGCTATGCTTGTCCTATGCGATCCTTGGCAGGCATCAAGCCCCAGGACATCCTGGTCTTGCTCAAGCTCACCTTGCTCAAGGAGCAGAATTGGCGGCACAAAGACCTGGTTGACGCCCTCGGCCTCTCACAGGCTGAGATCAGCTTTTCGCTTCAGCGCTGCGTCAACTCGGGCCTGCTGACTCCAGACAAGAAACGGGTGATCCGGGCCGCGTTCTGCGGGTTTCTCATCCACGGCCTCAGGTATGTCATGCCGGCCCGGCTCGGCCCGGTGGACCGGGGGATTCCCACGGCTCATTCAGCCTCGCCCCTTAACCGAGTGATCGTCGCGAATGAAAACGACAAGTACGTCTGGCCGCATGAATTCGGCACTGCGCGCGGCCAGACGGTTCTCCCCATATATCCCTCGGCCGTCAAAGCCGCCATGAACGATCCCGAGCTCCACGAACTTCTAGCGCTGATCGATGCCCTGCGCGTGGGCCGCGCCCGCGAGAAGAAACTGGCCGTCGAGGAACTCGAGCGCCGACTGAAACACCCCGTCTCTTCACCGCCTTCCGCAGAATCCTTACATCCAATGTAAGTATTTTGCGCCTTGCTTTCTGCGGGCTGTCACGGTAGAGTCGTGAGGCCGTGGATTCCAATCTCGACGACTTTCTGGAGCACCTCGCCGAGCAGCGCCGGCTCGCCCCTCGGTCCGTCCAGGCCTACGGCTACGCGGTCCGGGCATACTTGGCCTACCTGCGCGCTCGGGGCATCGCACCTGAGCAAGCGGATCAAGTCGCCGTGCGCGCCTACCTCAAGCGCCGCGAGAAAGATGGCCTCGGTCCGGGCGGAATCCACCAAGCCATCCTCGCCCTGCGGCACTTCTGCCGGTTCTTGGGGGAAGGCGATCCGACCACTCAAGTCCCGTTGCCCAAGCTCCGGCCTCGGCTTCCCGAGCCGCTCAGCCGAGATGAGATCGCGCGGCTCCTGGCGGCTCCCAAGAGCGCGCGCTTCGTCCATGTCCGCGACAAGGCGATCCTCGAACTGCTCTACGCGACGGGCATGAGAATCAGCGAGCTCGTCGGTCTTGAGATCGGGCAGATCAATCTCGATGTGGGTACTCTGCGAGTGCGCGGCAAGGGTGGTCGCGAGCGCATTGTTCCCTTCGGCCGCCGCGCCGGCCGGGCGCTGGAGCTTTATATCGTTTCCAGAAAGAGGCGATTCCTGGACGTCTCAGGCACGCTCTTCTTGAACGCCCGCGGCGGGCATCTGCACCGTGCGCACATGTGGCGGCGGCTCAAAGACTACGCCCTTCGTGCGGGAATCAAGCGCCGCGTATCGCCGCACGTGCTGCGCCACAGCTTCGCTACCCATATGCTCTCGGGCGGGGCGGACCTGCGTGCGCTTCAGGCCATGCTCGGGCATTATGTAGCGGGTCTTATTATGTGCCGTGTCGTCAGCCGTTGTCGTTGAAATTTCCTTCGAATGCCGTAGGTCCGTAAAGGCGCGTTATGGTCTCATCGAGAGATGGGTGTCACACGAAAGACGTGTTTGTATTGCGGCCGCTCCTATCGCCCCGATCCGCGTACGGCGGTGTTTCAAAAGTCCTGCCGTCGCGATCGGTGCCGTCGCGAACGCCGTCGCAGAAAGTCGCAAAGCTGGCGGAAACGCCATCCCGATCACCACAAGAGCCAATCGTCTAGAAACAAGACGGTAGCTTGGGCGAAGACCTATCCCGATTACTGGAAGTGCTATCGCGCTAAAAACGGCGACTATCGCGAGCGTGAAAGGCGCCGTATGAACGCGAAGCGCCGACGAAATCGCCGCGTCGCAAAGGCAACCGCGATAACTGAAATCGCCGTCGAGAGACTAAAGATGCTTCAGCCTCATCCCGGGCGTCGCGTCGCAAAACGAACCGCGATCACCCGTCGGATG
>PFUL01000113.1 GCA_002790095.1 Elusimicrobia bacterium CG_4_9_14_3_um_filter_62_55
GTTTCTAATACCGCGCGTGAAAGCGGTCGAAGCGACCGAGAAGCTGCTGACCTATCCCGATTTTCTGCGCGTGCGCTACGACGGCAAGGTCGCCTTCGTCGCGGGATTGATTTCCGGGATCGGCTATCTCGGCTTCACCGGCGCGCAGGTGCTCGCCGGCGCCAAGCTCATGAGCGGTTCGGTGATGCCGGCGGCGCCGTTCGGCTTGGACCCCCTGCAGACATCCCTGTGGGTGATCGGTACGATCATCATTCTCTATACCGCGCTGGGCGGACTCAAGGCCGTCATTTACACCGATACGGCCCAGTGGATCGTTCTTTTGACGGGACTGATCTTTTTTGCGATCCCGTTCTCCCTCTCCCGCATCGGCGGCTTCGCGGCGCTGCGCGCGGCCGTTCCCGCCGGGCACTTCAGCCTGTTCAATCTGGAACCCGTCCGATTCGCCAATTGGATGGTGACGATCATCCCGATCTGGGTCATCGGAATGACTCTCTACCAGAGGATCTACGCGTGTCGCGGCGAAAAAGAGGCGAAGAAGGCTTGGTTCATCGCCGGCCTCTTCGAGTACCCCGTGATGGCGTTCACCGGCGTTTTCTTGGGCGTCTGCGCGCGGGCGCTGTTTCACGATGTCGAGGCTGAAATGGCGATCCCCAAGCTTTTGACTGTGGTGCTGCCCGCCGGGATTACGGGGATCGTCGTCGCCGCCTATTTTTCCGCGATCATGTCGACCGCAGACAGCTGCCTGATGGCCTCCTCCGGAAATTTGGTCAACGACGTCGTTGAGCGCTGGCGCGGCAAGCGGCTTGCCATGCACACGAGCATCCGACTTTCGCAAGCCGGAACCTTTGCGATCGGCATTGCCGCCATCGCGCTCGCCAGCGGCTTCACCTCGGTGCTCAACGGCATCCTCAACGCGTACGCGTTCATGGTCGGCGGCCTGTTCGTCCCTACCCTCGGCGCCTACTTTTGGGAAGGCCGCTCCTCCGCCGGGGCTTTGGCGGGCATGTTCGCCGGGGGCGGGCTGACTCTTTACCTCACGCTCAGCGGCGCGGCGACCCCGTTCGGGCTCGACGCGGCCTTCTGGGGTATTTTATGCTCCGCAGCCGTTTTCGTTCCGGTCTCGCGGCTGATCCCCGACCCGGGCGCATCCTCGTTGAGAACGGAGTCCTTCCCATGAGCCGGAAACCCCACATCCCGGTTTTCTTCCACAAGGACCAGTTGGAACATAAACCGCTGTTCGAGTGGAGCTTCGGAGAGAAGATCGACCACCCGGAAACGACGCGCCGGGTGGAGAGCATCGTCGCCGCGCTTTCGACCGACCCGGAGCGCTACCGGTTCGTGACGCCGAAGCAGATCCCGCTGGGCGATCTGAAACGGGTTCACAACCCGGACCTGGTGGAGCTCTACAAAAACGCGATGAAGCTCCCTCCCGACAAAACCTTCTATCCTTCGATCTTTCCGCAGCGGACGAAGACCAAGCCCAACCCGAAAATCATCCAGCACGCGGGGTACTACTGCTTCGACTCGGGGACCCCTCTGACGGCGACGACCTGGTCGGCCGCCGCCTGGAGCGCCGCCTGCGCCGTCGAGGCCGCGAAACTGATCGAAAAGGGCGCGAGCCGCCTCACCTACTCCCTCTGCCGCCCGCCCGGACACCACGCCTCGGAGCGTCTCTTCGGGGGCTACTGCTATTTCAACAACGCGGCGTTGGCCGCGAAACGCCTGCGCAAGTCGGGGCGGGTCGCCATTCTCGACATCGATTTTCATCACGGCAACGGAACGCAGGACTTTTTCTACGACGACCGCAAAGTGCTCTTCATCAGCATTCACGGCGACCCGAGGGAGTACTACCCGTTCTTCACCGGATTTTCCGCCGAGAAAGGCTTCGGCGACGGTTACGGCTACAACATGAACATCCCTCTCGCGACCGGCACCGAATGGGGGGAATACCGGAAGGTGCTGGAAGAAACCGCGATCCCACGCCTGCTCAAATTCAAACCGTCCGTGCTGATCGTTTCGGCCGGATTCGACACCTACCTTTCCGACCCGGTCGGCACTTTTTCGCTGACCACCGAAGACTACCGCGCGATGGGCGGCTTGATCGGTGCGCTGGACCTGCCGACGATGGTCGTTCAAGAAGGCGGCTACGAGGAAACCAGCCTCGGCAGCAACGTCAAGGCGTTCCTCGACGGCTTCACACCGCGGCCCCGCGGAGGACGAACCCATGAAAACTGATAATCCCGAGACCCAAGCGAAACCGGCCGCCATCCGGATGGAAGGCGTCGTCGGTTCGCTGGGATCCGAGTCCTTCAAGCAGGCCACCGATGAATGGAGCGGCATCGAACCGACCGGAAAAAACATGGGCATCGTCCAGCTCACGCTCGACAAGAGCGTGAAGACGACGGTGATCGGAACCGTCTATGGGCTGGATTTTGAAATCGAGGAAGACGGCTACCAGGTCAACGTGTTCTTCGACTACTACAACCGCCGGCTGAAAATCCTCGACTACGACTGCTCGAATTATCCCGGGATGCTGCAGCGGCTCGCCTGGCTCGCGAGCGCGAATTCTTTCGACAAGATTTTCGTGAAGGCGCGCGCGAAGGACTTCCAGCAGTTCCTGTCCCACGGCTACATGAACGAAGGCGTCTTGCGCTACTACTTCAACGGCGAAGACGCCTACGTGCTGTCGCGGTTTTCCTCGCTTAAGCGCGCGTCCAGCTCCGATCTGATCCGGGAATCGGAGATGATCGAGAACATCATCTACAACTCCAAGCCCGCTCCCGAACGGAAACTGCCCTCAGACGTGAAAATCGTCCACGCCGATGAGAAACACATCCCCCAATTGGTCTTCATTTACCGTCAAGTCTTCGAAACCTACCCGTCGCCGCTGACGAATCCCGACTACATCAAATCCGTGATGAAGCGGAACACCCACTTCGTGCTCGCGCTTTCCAACGGCGAACCCATCGCCGCTGCCAGCGCGGACGTCAACGACAAGCACTCCAACGCGGAAATGACCGACTGCGCCACGATCCGGGCGGCTCAGGGGCAGGGGATCATGCAGTTTCTGCTGGCGGAACTCGAGACGATGGCCCGCAAGATGAACGTCAAGACGGCTTACAGCTTGGCGCGTTCTCTGAGTCCGGGAATGAACAAAAGTTTTTTCCGCCTGAAGTACGAATACTCCGGCAGACTGATCAACAACTGCGACATCTTCGGGGAATTCGAAGACCTCAATATCTGGGTCAAACGGCTGTAGTTCAGGACCGGCTTTCCAGCTCTTCCCAACGCGCGAGCAGCGCGTCGAGCTCCGCCTGCGCGGCGTCGACCGCGCGCTGGCGCGCCTGAAGCTCGCCGGCGTCTGTCGCGAAGGCGGGGTCCATCAAGGCCTCCCGCGCGGCGGCCAGCGCCGTCTCGGCTTTCGCGATGCAGCCTTCCACCTTGCCCAATTCCTTGCGCTCCGCGTAGGACAGAGCCGAGGAGGGTTTCGCCCCTTCGCGCTTTCTCGAACGCTTCGCGGCCGACCGAGCGGCCTCACGATCCTCCCATTGCGAGAGATCCGCGAAAAAATCGTGTCCGCCCGCGCCGTCGAGCGCCAAGAGCCGGTCCGAAACCCGGTCCAAGAGAAAGCGGTCGTGGGTCACGAGCACCAGCGCGCCGGGGAATTCCATCAGCGACGACTCCAAAACCTCCAGCGACGCGATATCCAGGTCGTTGGTGGGTTCGTCGAGCAGCAGCACGTCGGCGGGACGCAGCATCAACCGGGCGATGAGAACGCGCGACTGCTCGCCCCCGGACAAGAGCTTGAGCGGTTCGTCCAGCCGCGACTTATCGAACAAAAACCGCGTCGCCCAACCCGCGACGTGAATCTTCGCGTCCCGGTAGTACACGGTGTCGCCGTTCTCGCACAGCGCCCGGCGCAGCGGCCATTCGAGATCCAATTGCTCGCGGTGCTGGTCGAAGGTCTCGACCCGAAGCTGATCGGCGCGGCGCAACGATCCGAAATCCTGTTCGAGGGACCCGTTCAGGATTTTAAGAAGCGTGCTCTTGCCGCTGCCGTTCGCGCCGAGAAGCCCCAGCTTGTCGCCCGGCGCCAATTCCAAGTCCAAGCCGGAAAACAACGCTCGTCCGCCGAGACTTTTGGCGACGCCCTTCAATTGAACGAGGCGGCGTGTTTTTCGCTCCGAGCCGGAGAAGTCTATCGCGCTGCGGCGGTCCTGATCATTTCGATACTCGAGCTCCCCTAATTCGGAAATCAACTCCCCGGCGCGCTCGATGCGCGCGTTCTGTTTGGTACTGCGCGCCTTCGCGCCGCGGCGGAGCCATTCGATTTCGCGCCTCACCGTGTTGCGAACAGCGGCCTCCTTGGCGTTTTGGTGCGCGAGGTGCTGTTCGCGCTTTTCCAGGAACACGGCGTAATCGCCGTCGATGCTGAAGCAGCCCCCTTCGTAGCGGCCGCTGAGTTCGATAACGCGGTTGGTGGAGGAAGCGAGAAACCGCCGATCGTGCGTCACCACCAAATAGGAAAAGCGCAGGCTGCGCAGGAAGTCTTCCAGCCAAAGCACCCCTTCAAGGTCCAAATGGTTCGTCGGTTCGTCCAGCAGCAAAAGATCCGGAGCCCTGAGAACCTGGGCCAGAATCGCCAGGCGCTTGCGCCACCCCCCGGAGAGCTTCGACACCGGCTGCGCGGGGTCGAAGAAGCCCGCCTCGACCAGGCCCGAATCGGCCCGCGCCTCCCGCTCGTAGCCGGGGATTTCCTCGGTCGCCAGCGCGTGAAGCAGTTCCTCGCGCACCGTCCGATCGTTGGCCGCGTCCTCCGTCCGGTCCTGCTGTGCCAGATAGGCGACCCGAAGGCCTTTACGTGCGACCACCTCTCCTTCATCGGGCGCGTCGAGTCCGGCGAGAATGCGAAGCAAAGACGATTTTCCCGTCCCGTTGGGACCGATCAGTCCCGTCTTCTCCCCCTCGAAAAGGCCGAACGACAACCCCTCGAAGAGCGGACGCTTCGAGAAGGACTTGGAGAGGCCTTGGACGCAGAGCAATATCTTGGGGATGGGAAATTATGGCAGTTCTCGCGCCTCCCGGCTTGATCTCCGTCAACTCATTTCGTTGACGGCGGTCCTGCCGGAGCAGGAGGGCTTCACGCTATAGTAGGGACGCGCGGTCGTTCGCGCACCGGAGGTGGTTTATGACGCATCGATTTATTTTCGCGGCCCTCGTTCTTGGCGCCCTGCAGCCCGTCGCCGCACGGGCCTCGTCTCTGGAAACCGCCCGCATTTCCCTGGAATCTTCCTTCGGCGCTTCCCTTGACGAGGCGTTTCGCGCCTTCGAGCGCAAGGACATCCTGACCGAAACCGGCCCCTGCCGCGTCGTGGACAATAAGGGCCTCGGTCTCTACACGTTTGAAGAAGCGGTCGAAACCCTTGCCCCCTGCGCTGAGGCCCTGAGCCTGCGCCTGAAAGTCCCCGTTCGCATCGACGGCGGCGCCGACAAAACGGCCCGCGTTCTCGACCTCCGCTTCCCGGCGCGCGTCACGCTCGCTCACAAGGATCTGCGGGATTTGAACTACTCGCTCGAACGCCGCGGCGGGAAACTGCTCGGCTTCCCGGCCCGCCTCGTGCGCGAGCGGGCGCAAACCCCCTCGTCTTCGAGCGCGTTTCGGCCCTCGGCGCGATAACCGTCCCGCCCGGCCGCGGACGTCCGCCGCGCGATTGCGGCGACCGCGTCCGCCGCGTTATACTCCCCGTATGCTCCCGGCCGCGCTCGCCCTTCTCGCCTTCACCGCGCCCCTACTTTCCGTCGCGAAGAAAACGGACTGCGCTTCGAGCTACGACCCCGCCTACGCCTCCCTGTGGGAAACCTCGCGCGAGGATTGGGAAGCCCAATGCGGCAAGGACACGGAGGCCCGGGAACTGATCCCGAAAATGCAGCGCCGCTTCATCGACCGCTGTCGGCGCGGGTTTCAAGAAGCCATCGACGCGAAAACGCTCCCGAAGAGCAAGGTGTACGCCTACTGCGCCCAAGGAGTCCCGGGACGGGAACGGCTCGAAGCGGCGGCGCACAGGGTTGAAGCGCCGCCCGCGCCGTCCGCGCCGCGGCGGAAGCGAAAGATGGGCCCGATCGCCGAAGCCCTTAAAATCGCGCGGGATCACTGGAGCAAGAGCGCCTGCCTGACCGGCGTGAAGCTCGCGTTTCACGACTTGAATCAGGACGGCCGCGTGGAAGAAACCTTGACCTACTATTTCTATTCTCCCGAACGATGGAAAAACACCTTCTTCGTCGAATTCCTGGATTCCGGTCCCGCCGCCTACCGGCAGTCCGACAAGGATTCCCGAACGGTCGCCGCCTGCCTCCGGGCGTTCAACATCGATTTGGACGCGGCGCTGGCCATCGCCGCCGAGAACGGACTCGAGCGTCCCGCGAGGTTCCGCTCCGGAGAATCCTACCGGCTCGAACTCTTCGCGCGCACCTCTCACGATCCGGTATGGCTGGCGACTTCGGACCCGCGCAAGCAGCAGGTCGCCCTGGAAGCCAGCGACGGAGTGCCGTTTTTAGGGGAGAACCAATCGGCGCTGACCCCCTCCGGTGAAAATCCCCCCTCGTTGACCGATTTTTGCGGGGGCTCCCCTTGTCCCTAAAACGCCGACTGCTCCCCGCCGCTCTGCTCGCCGCATTCGGCTGCGCCGCTCCCGTGCGCCGCGCCGCCCCTCCCCCCGGGGCCCTCCTCGTCGTCAACGCGCGCTTTTTTCCGGAGAAAAAAGGCGCGGATGCCCTGCTCGCGCGCAACGGACGCATCGAAGCCGTGGGCCCGCGCGCCGAACTGGAAGCCCGCGCGAGGCGAACCGGCGCGCGCGTTCAAGACGCGCGAGGCGGTTTCGTGCTCCCCGGATTTCACGACGCGCACATCCATCTGCTCAGCGGCGCGCTGGCGCTCGGATGGGCGGATCTCTCCGAAGTGAAAACCCCAGAGGACGCCGCCCGCGTGATGGCCGACTACGGCCGAGCCCACCCCGAACTCGAAGTGCTCCGCGGACGGGGCTGGACCTACGACATCACCCCCTCCGGGAGTTTCCCCTCCCGCAGGGATCTCGACGCCGCCGTCGGCGGCCGGCCGGTCGTGCTCGAGAGCTACGACGGCCACGCGTATTGGCTCAATTCGGCCGCGCTGGAACGTGCGGGCATCGGTCCCACGGATCCGGATCCGCCCGGCACGCGCATCGTCCGCGAGCAGGACGGAAGGACGCCTTCCGGCGCGTTTTTGGACGCCGAGGATTTTTTGTTCGCCCGACTGCGCATGAACCCTTCCCGCGCGGAAAAGCTCGCCGCCTACGAATCGGCGCTGCGCCGCCTCGCGTCGCTCGGATACACCTCGATCGATTCCATCGCCTGGGATGAACCGAACGAACTCGAACTGCTCGCGACGCTCGAAAAGCGGGGGAAACTTCCGCTGCGGGTCAGCGTCTCGCCCCAACTGGACGGGGATCTGGACCTCTACGAAGCGCTGCGCGCGCGCTACCGCGGTCCCAAACTCCGCTTCGGCTGGCTGAAGGCTTTCGTCGACGGGGTGATCGAATCCCGCACCGCGTACATGGTCGATCCCTATCCGGGCGGGGACGACCGTGGAACCCCCCGCTATGATCCCGACCGGCTGCGCGCGCGCGTGCGCGAAGCGCGCTGCCGGGGTTTTGCCGTGGAACTCCACGCGGTCGGAGACGGCGCCGTCCGGTTGAGCCTCGACGCTTTCGAGCAAGCGCATCGCGCATGTCCCGCCGCGCCCGGGGCCCCGCTCGACCGGATCGAGCATATCGAGGTGGTTCATCCCGACGACCTCGCGCGCTTTAAAGCCTTGGGAGTCGTCGCCTCGATGCAGCCGTACCACGCCGTGCCCGGAGACGGGGATTCCGACGCCGGCGTCTGGGCCCAAAACCTCGGTCCCGAGAGACTCAAGCGCAGCTTCGCGTGGCGCGACCTCAGCGACGCGGGCGCGGAACTCGCCTTCGGAACGGACTGGCCGGTGATGTCGCCGGACCCGCTGCGCGGCTTGGCCGTCGCGGCCACCCGCCGCAACGAAAACGGCATGCCGCCTCAAGGCTGGCATGCCGCTCAGGCGCTGTCTTTGGAAGAGGCCGTGCGGGCGTTCACGCGCGGACCCGCCCGAGCGCTCGGGATCGCCGATCGACTCGGCTCCCTGGAACCCGGCATGCTCGCCGATCTGGTGATTCTATCGCCGGAAGCCGACCTGGGCCGGCCCGAAACGCTCTGGCGCGCGCGCGCCGCGTTCGTTGCCGTGGGTGGAGAATCCGTGGCCCGAACCGAAGACGTCAGCCCTTGAAGATGAAGAATTTTCGCGCGGCGTAGTTGATCAACAGGGCGGAGACGAGATTCGCGCAGAAAGCCAAAGAGGTCAGCATTCCGAAGCGCCGGATCAGCCATCCCATCGCGGTGGTTCCGATCACCACGCTGATGCTAGAGACCGCATAAAACAACAGCATTTCCATATACCAGACGTGACGACCGCCCTGGAACACCCACACGACGTTGATCACGTACACGACGAAATTCGTGATCAGGAACGCCGTGTAGTTGGAGAACATCGAGTGGAGCGAACGCCGCTTGTCGTCGACTTGGGCGACCGGAAGTCCCAGCGCCTTGACGGCCCAATCACCGTCCTGAAGCGCCGGAAACAGCTTCCACGCGAATAAATGGAATATAACAACGTGCAGCGCCGTCCCGATCCCGCCGGCGAGGGCATACTTTAAAAACTGAACCAGACCCGGATGGGCCTCGGCGAGAGCGGCGATTTTTTCCACGCCGGAAACTATAGCACTTGCCTTCCGTTCAATACTTCTCCAGCAGCCGCTCGACGGTGAACACGAGTTCGTCCTGGTCGAAGGGTTTCGTCAAAAACGCGTCCCCGCCGGTTTCGAGGTGGTCGAGAAAATCCTCGTCGCTCCGTTTTCCCGTCAGAAACAGGACCGGGATTCGTTTGAACCGGTCGATCGACTTAAGCCGCCGGCACAGCGTGTAGCCGTTGGGACCCGGCATCTCGACGTCCAGAATGATCAAGTCCGGCATCACCATGCTGACCGCGTGGAAAAACTCTTCCCCATGCGGCAGGGACACGGTGTCGTAGCGTTTCTGCAGCAGTTTCCGCAGTACCAATTGAAGGTCGTCGTCGTCATCGAGCATGAGAATCCACGGCCGATCCCGCGTCCGCTCGGGAAATTCCTTCGTCTCCGTTTCCGTCGTCATAACTTCCCCCGCTGAGCGGAGGTCTCTACGCCTCGGACCTCCGCCACCGCCCGGCGCGCGGCCGGGAAGGAAAACGACACGCGTCCGCCGCCTTGGGAGTCATTGCCCGCCTCGATCTCTCCTCCGTTGACGACGACCAGATCCCGGCAGATCGGCAGACCCAGCCCGGTCCCTTTGTACGGGCCCGTCCCCTTGCGCAGCGCCTGGTGATAGCGATCGAAGATATCCGCCAAGTCGCTCGTGAGAATGCCCGGACCGTCGTCGATGACGTCCACCGCGACGCGGGCGTCGTTCGCACGGATGGCGATTCGCACCAACCGGCGCGCGAAGCGCGTCGCATTGCCGATCAGGTTGTGCAGGAGCTGCATCGTCATGTCGCGGTCGGCCAGGACATCGCACGGCCCGAACGCCGCGGGCGACTCCACTTCAAACTCAAGATCCGGAAACCCGAAATGCCGCGCGTCGTCGATCGCCTCCAGCACCGCCTCACGCATCGAGAAACGCTGCCTGCGAGGCTGCGCGCGTCCCGACTCCAGCCGCGAAAGGTCTAGTAGATCGCAAACGGTCCGAATCATACGCTCCATGTTCCTCAAGCCGACCCCGACCAGCTCCCGGGACTTCCCGTCGAGCCCGTTGTCCTCGTTGGTATAGAGAATGTGCAGCACCGAGCGGGCCACCGTCAACGGGGAGCGCATTTCGTGGAACAAATTCCCCAGGAAAACATCCTTCATCTCCTCTTGCGATTTGCGCGAACGAATCTCCGCGCGCGTCGTTTCGAGATCGCGGATTTCCGTGATGTCGTGCATGGTCACCAAGCGAGGATCGGGGGCGTCCCAATCGACCGGACCCACCCTAAGGAGGAGCACCCGCTCCCTTCCCCCGTGTCCGCGAAGCGTATACTCCCGCCGGCGCCCATCGAGTGGAAGGGGAAACCGACTCCCGACGACAGTCTCGGGCGACCGCCGAAAGAACTCGGCCGCCGCCCGGTTCGCGTACAGGATCGTTCTTGCTCCGTCCACGACGGCGATGCCGTCGGCGACCCCGCGCAGCATCGCGTCCAGCCGACGCTTCTGCCGAGTCCGTTCGAGCGCGAAGCGGATCGCGCGCCAGATTTGATTCCCGCGGACCTCCGTCTTCAGGAGAAAATCGTAGGCCCCGCGCGCGATGGATTCGACTCCCAGCAGCGGTTCCGGCTGGTTGGTCAGGACGATGATCGGAGTTTGGCCGAAGGCCGCGCGCGCGGCGTCCAAGGTCGCCAATCCCCTGCTGTCCGGAAGATTCAGATCCAGCAGCACAACGTCGCAGTTCCCCTGTAGGGCCGATGCGAGCCCCTTCCGAAGCGAATCGACGTGATCCAACCGATACGCTCGGAAGGGACAGGTTGATTTGAGGTGGCGCGCGACCAGTTCCGCGAAAATAGGCTCGTCTTCGACGAGCAAGATCCTCACGAAATCACCCACTTTGGGTTCGTTCATAATCCCCCCGCTTCCCCATACCATGACCGTCCGGGGCTTCATTCTCCATGATGGCCGTCATAGGCGGAAAAACGGGAAAATTTGTTGCTAAAATCAGGAAGATGGCCCTTCCGAAGCATGAAAATAGAGAAATTTCTAATGTTTTAGGACTCCGCTGCCATAGCTGCAAGCGGGAATACCCCTTAAGGGGGAGCGATTACCTGTGTCCGTACTGCGACGGGAATCTTTCGGTCGACTACGATTTCCGATTGCTGCGCAAAACCCTCTCCCGCGAGGCGTTCGCCCGCAACGGGGATCTAAGCCTGTGGCGCTACTGCGCCCTGCTCCCGATCGACCCGGCCGGGCGTCGGCCGTTCGCGCGGCCGGGATGGACGCCGCTTCTCAAGGCGGAACGACTCGGACGCGCCCTCGGACTCCTGGATCTGCATCTGAAAGACGACGGCCGCAATCCCAGCGCCTCGCTGAAAGACCGCGCGAGCGCGGTGGTGCTCGCCGACGCGATGCAGAAGGGGATCTCCTTGATCGCCGGCGCCTCGACTGGAAACGCCGCCTCTTCCTTGGCCTGCATGGCCGCCGGCACCGGCGTCAAACCCCTGGTCTTCGTCCCGGCCGCGGCCCCCCCGGCAAAGATCGCTCAACTGCTGCTCTACGGCGCCGAAGTCCTCGCCGTCCGAGGCGGCTACGACCAGGCGTTCGATCTCTGTCTCGACGCCTGCGAGGAATTCGGCTGGTACAACCGCAACACGGGGTTCAACCCGTTCACGCGCGAAGGCAAGAAAACGTGTTCCTTTGAAATCATCGAGCAGTTCGGTTGGCGGGTGCCCGATGTCGTCGTCGTCTCGGTCGGGGACGGAAATATTCTAAGCGGCCTCTGGAAAGGGTTTCTCGACTTCAAGTCGGCGGGACTCATCGATTCTCTGCCCCGCATGGTGGCCGTTCAAGCGAAGGGCAGCGCCGCAATCGCCCGCGCGTTCTCGTCGGGCAAGCCGATCCGTCCGGTGAAGGCGAACACGATCGCCGACAGCATCTCGGTCAACAAGCCCCGCGACGGGGACATGGCCCGGCGCGCTCTGCGCCAAAGCCGCGGATTTGCGGTCGTCGTTTCCGACGAGGAGATCCTCGACGCGATGCGCCTGTGCGCCCGCTCCGAGGGCGTTTTCGCCGAACCCGCCGCCGCCGCCGCCGTCGCCGGACTCAAACGCGCCGCCGCCGAAGGACGGATCCGCCCCCGAAATCGCGTCGTCGCCGTGATCACCGGCAGCGGCCTCAAAGACGTCGCGGGCGCGATGCGCGCCGCGCCGAAACCGCGCTCGGTCGCCCCGGCGATGAGCGCCCTGCGCGCGCTGGTAAAAAAGAACAGGAGCTGGGTAACGCCATGAGTCAAACCGCCGTCGATGAGAAGGTTCTCGAAAAGACCGTAGCCCGCTGTCGGGAGCGCGGCATCCTCATCCCCACCTTCGCGCAAATGGCCGATCCTTCGACGATTCCGGAGCCGGTCTCCAAACGCCTGGCGGGCGTCGGCATCGACGAGTTGAATCCCGTCAACCTGTTTCGCATCACCTGGAAAAACAACGCGGAAACCGGCTTCTTCGGCGGCGTCAACGCTCTTGAGATTCCGCGGGAACTCACCGGCATCCGCGCGCGCGTGATCGGCTTGATCGGGAGCCGCTTCCCGACGGGCGCTCACAAGGTCGGCGCCGCGTTCGGCTGCCTCGCGCCGCGCCTGGTTGCCGGACAATTCGACCCGACCTCCCAGAAAGCGGTGTGGCCCTCGACCGGCAACTACTGCCGCGGAGGGGCGTTCGACAGCGCGCTTCTGGCGTCGACTCCGGTCGCGATCCTGCCGGAGGAGATGAGCCGGGAACGCTTCGACTGGCTGCGCGAGATCGGCGCGGAAGTCATCGCGACGACCGGCTGCGAGAGCAACGTCAAAGAGATTTACGACAAGTGCTGGGAGATTAAGAAGACGCGCAAGGACTGCGTCATCTTCAACCAGTTTGAGGAAATGGGAAATCCGACCTGGCACTACCATGTGACCGGACGGGCCGTCGAAGAAGCCTTCGCCGCGGCGCGCGGTCCGAAAAGCCGTCTCGCGGCGTTCGTGTCGGCGACGGGCTCGGCGGGAACGATCGCCGCCGGCGACCGACTCAAAGCCGCGGATCCCTCCGTCCGGATTTCGGCCGTCGAAGCGCTTCAGTGCCCGACGATGCTGCTTAACGGCTACGGCGGCCACCGCATCGAGGGCATCGGCGACAAACACATCCCGTGGGTGCACAACGTGCGCAATACCGACTGCGTCATCGCCGTCGACGACGAGGCGCCCGTCCGCCTGCTGCGGCTGTTCAACGAGGAAGCCGGCCGGGAACGCCTGCGCGCCGAAGGACTCGACGACGCCCTTCTCGATTCGATGCCGCTTCTGGGAATTTCGGGCTTCTGCAACCTCATCGCCTCGATCAAGACCGCCAAGTACTTCGAACTCGGCGAGGACGACATCGTTATGACCGTGTTCACCGATTCGTCGCGCCTCTACGGCTCGCGCCTGAAGGAGCTTACCGCGGAACGCGGGACCTATACCCGCGACGACGCCTCCGGCGACCTCGCCGCGCATCTGCGCGGCGCCGCGACCGACAACATGCGCGAACTCGGCTACCAGGACCGCAAGGCGCTGCACAACCTAAAGTATTTCACCTGGGTCGAGCAGCAGGGCCGGACGGTCGCCGAACTCGACCGGCTCTGGGAACCCTCCTACTGGCAGGAAACCTTCGCCCAAGTGGAAGAATACGACCGGCTGATCCGAGAGTTCAACGCGCGCACGGGACTGCTGGAAGGCGCGGCGGCCGTCAGGAGCTAAGACCATGTCCAAGACCCTCTCCTTCACCGTTGATGGAAAGACGCTGGAAGCCTCCGGCGATCCGAAGCGCTCTTTGCTCGATTTCCTGCGCGAAGACGCCGGGATCACGACCCCGAAAGACGGCTGCTCCCCTCAAGCCGCCTGCGGGTGCTGCACGGTGCTCCTTGAGGGAAAACCGGTGCTCTCCTGCGTCACCAGTCTAGAAAAGACCGCGGGCAAGGCGGTCACGACGACGGCGGGGTTGGGAAAAAAGGTCGCGGACGCGTTCGCCGCGGCCTTCTCCGAAAAGGGCGCGGCTCAATGCGGGTTCTGCATCCCCGGCATCGTCATGCGCGCGGCCGCTTTCCTCAAGTCAAACCCTGAGCCGTCGCGCGACGACATCGCGCGCTCGCTCAATCAGCATATTTGCCGCTGCACCGGGTACAAGAAGATCATCGACGCGATCGAAGCGGTCGGCGCCTCGATGCGATCCGGAAGCCCGGTCCCTACGGCCGCGCAAACCGGAAGGGTCGGCACCCGCCTTCCGAAAGTCGGCATCCGGGAAGCCGTGTTGGGCGATCGTCCCTATGTCGCCGATTTGACCCGCCCCGGCCTGCTGCACGCCGCGGTGCGAACCGTCGGGTCTCCCCGCGCCCGGATCCTCAAAATCGACGCCTCCGCCGCGCTCGCGATGGACGGAGTCGAACGGGTGCTGACGGCCGAAGACGTCCCCGGACAACGGACGGTCGGACTCATCGTCCAGGATTGGCCTCAATTCGTCGCGGAGGGCGAGACCGCCCAATACCTCGGAAGCGTCGTCGCGCTCGTCGTCGCGCGAACGCGCGCGCGCGCCCGGGAAGCGGCGGCGAGGATCGCGGTCGGACTCGAGGAACTTCCGCCTGTAACCGATATGTTCGCGGCGCTGAAGGACGGCGCCCCGAAAGTCGGTCCGAACGGCAACCGGCTCAGCGTCTCGGTCGCGAAGAAGGGCGATGTCGACGCCGCGTTTAAAGACTGCGCCTTCATTCACGAAGGGACGTACCAGACTCAATTTATTGAACACGCCTATCTCGAACCCGAGGCCTGTTTGGCGGAACCCGACGGGAACGGCGTGCGGGTCCACTCGCAAGGACAGGGAGTCTACGAAGACCGCCGCCAGATCGCGCATCTTCTGAATTTGCCCGAGGAAGAAGTCAAGGTCGTCCTTGTCCCCAACGGCGGAGGCTTCGGCGGCAAGGAGGACCTTTTGATTCAGGGCCACGCCGCGCTCGCGGCGAAACTGCTCGGAAAGCCGGTCAAGCTTCAGTTGAGCCGCGAAGAGTCTCTGCTGATGAGCCCCAAGCGCCATCCGCTGCACATGAAGTATAAACTCGGCTGCTCCAAGGAGGGAAAACTGCTCGCCCTCCACTCCCGAATCACGGGAGACAGCGGCGCCCACGCGTCGGTGGGCATGAAGGTGCTCGAGCGCGCCGTCGGCCACGGCACCGGCGCCTATTACGTTCCGAACGTCGACCTGGAAGCGACGGCGGTCTACACCAACAACATCCCCTGCGGGGCGATGCGCGGCTTCGGGGCGAATCAGGCCACCTTTGCGATGGAGTGCGCGGTTGACGAACTCTGCGCGGCGGGCGGGTTCGACCGCTGGCAATTCCGCTGGGACAACGCGCTTGTGGAAGGGCTCACCACGTCAACCGGCCAAACCTTGGCCTCCGGCGTCGGCGTGCGCGCGTCGCTGGAAGCCGTCAAAGACAGGTTCAAGAACGCCAAGTACGCCGGGATCGCCTGCGGGCTGAAGAACACCGGGATCGGCAACGGCATGCCCGACGAAGGGACGACCAAAATTCGAGTTCTCGCGCCCGACCGAATCGAACTCTGCCACGGTTGGACCGAGATGGGCCAGGGCGTCGACACGATGGCCGTTCAAACCTTCTGCGAGGAGACCGGCCTCGCCCCGTCGCTCGTCACGGTCCGAACCCGAACCGCGGACGAAGCCCCGGCCGGAATGACGACCGCCTCGCGTGCGACGAGCATCGTCGGCAACTCGACGATCGCCGCCGCTAAAGACTTCAAAAAAGCGCTCGACGCCGAAGGGCTCGCCGCCCTCGTCGGCCGGACGTTTACCGGAAGCTGGCGCTGCGACTGGACGAACAAACCCGGCAAGGACACCGGCGGCAAGCCGATGCGCACGCACTACTCCTACAGCTACGCCGCCCAAGTCGCCGTTCTCGCCGAGGACGGACGCGTCGCACAACTGATCGCCGCGCACGACGCGGGGAAGGTCATGAACCCGATGCTGTTTGAAGGGCAGATCGAAGGTTCGCTGCACATGGGTCTCGGCTACGCGATCAGCGAGGAGTTTCCGATGGAGGGCGGACGCCCGAAATCGACGAAGTTCCGGGACCTCGGCGTGCTGCGCGCCCGCGAAACGCCGGAACTGACCGCGATCGGCGTCGAAGTCGCCGACGAGTTCGGTCCCTACGGCGCGAAGGGAGTCGGGGAAATCGGACTGGTCCCTACGGCCGGCGCCGTCGCAAACGCGTTTTTCGCTTACGACGGCGAACGCCGCCGCACTTTGCCGATGAAGCCCCCCGCTCCCAAGGAGTAAGACGATGCTGTATTTAAAGAACGCCTCCTTTCTGGACTGGAACACCCTCAGGATGCGTTCGGGGACGCTCGCCGTGGAACCAGGCCCGTCCGGACGCGCGCGTTTTCTCAAGCGTCTCCCCCCCGGCGCGCGCGCGCTCGACTGCGCGGGAAAAATCGTCACGAAGTCTTTCGCGATCGGACACCATCACGTCTACTCCGCGCTCGCGCGGGGCATGCCGGCGCCGCCGCGCTCTCCGAAGAGCTTCGTCGACGTCCTGAAGATGGTCTGGTGGCGGCTGGACAAAGCCCTCGACCGCGAAATGATCCAAGCCTCCGCGCTCGCCGCCGCGGTGGAAGCCGCGAAGAGCGGAGCGACCTTCGTGATCGACCACCACGCCTCCCCGAACGCCGCGCCGGCGAGCCTGCACCTGATCGCCGAGGCCTTCGATCTCGTCGGCGTCTCGCACCTCTTGTGCTATGAACTCTCCGACCGGGACGGCACGCGCCGGAGTCAGCAGGCCCTCGAGGAAACCGATCGATATCTCGAACGCCGGCAGGGGCTGGTCGGACTGCACGCTTCCTTTACCGTCGGCGACGAACTCCTGCGCCGCGCCGCCGCCGTCGCCGAACGCCATGAGACGGGTTTTCACGTCCACGCGGCCGAGGCCGCCTCGGACGAGGAGGACTGCGTGAAGCGCTGCGGCATGCGCGTGCTGGAGCGTTTCTCCCGCCGCGGAATCCTCGACTCTCCGAAAACGATTCTCGCCCACGGGATTCACTTGAACGCGAAAGAGCGCGCCCTGTTCCGGAAATCCAAGGCGTGGCTCGTTCAAAACGCCGAAAGCAACCTAAACAACGCGGTCGGCCTCTTCAACGATGCGGGGCTCGGCGACCGGCTCTTCCTGGGCACCGACGGCATGCATGCGGACATGATCGCCTCCACGAAGGCGGCGTTTCTCACCGCTCCCGCTCTCTCCCCGCTGGGCGCCTATCGCCGCCTGCGCCGGGTGCACGACTATCTCGATTCGAACGGCTTCGAGGGCGACGGGGAGAACAACCTCGTCATCCTCGACTATCGGACTCCGACCCCGGTCACCGGCGCGAACTGGCCGGGGCATTTCTGCTACGGACTCTCGCGCGCGCACATAGAATCCGTCATCTCCGACGGCCGCCTGATCGTCGATCGCGGACGCGTGACGAGGGTCGACGAAGAGAAAGTCTACGCGTACGCCCGGGAGCAAGCGAAACGGTTATGGAAGAAACTCTAAGCGGCGCAAGAATCGACCCCAAACGGCTGTACGCCTCTCTGGAGGAACTCGGCGCCGTGGGCGCCTATGACGACGAGGGTTCCGGACTCAAAGGCGTCAACCGCCTCGCGCTGACCGACGCGGAACGCGACGGACGCGCGCTGGTTGTCCGGTGGTTTAAAGAGGCCGGGCTCGAAGTCTCGATCGACGCCATCGGCAACTGCTACGCCGAGCGCCCGGGCGCCGTCGCGGGGTCCGCGCCGGTGATGATGGGTTCGCATATCGATTCGGTCCCGACCGCCGGCCGTTTCGACGGCTGTCTCGGCGTGCTCGGGGCGCTGGAAATTATCCGGACCCTCGACGCCCGCAAAATCAAAACGAAGCGCCCGATCGTCGCCGCGTTCTTTACCGACGAGGAGGGCTGCCGCTTCGGAACCGACATGCTCGGATCGGCGGTCGCGACCGGCCGCATCCCGCTCGATGAGGGCTACGCGAAGACCGATCGCGACGGCCTCACGGTCAAGGCCGAATTGGAGCGCACCGGGTTCCTCGGTTCGGAACCCATCGGACTGCGCAAGCCGCACGCCTATTTGGAATGCCACATCGAACAGGGTCCCGTGCTGCGGTCCAAGAACCTCGACCTGGGCGTCGTCACCGGCGTACAGGCGATTTGCTGGCACGAGTTGGAAATCCGGGGGCGCTCGGCGCACGCGGGAACGACTCCGATGTCCTACCGCAAGGATCCGGGAGTCGCCGCCGCAAAGATCAATTTGAAACTGCGGGAGATGACCGCCTCCGGGGAATTCGGGCCCGACATGCGCGCGACGATGGGCGTGATCCGCCCGGTCCCGGGCATGATCAACGTGGTCCCTGCCCGGGTCGTCTGCTCGGCGGATCTGCGCAACCCCGACGACGACGCGATGGCACGCCAAGAAGCGGCTCTGATCGCGTACTACAAGCAGGTAGAAAAGGAAGAGGGCGTCGAGATCCGCTGGAAGCGCAGCGCGCAGACGCCCCGCATCCGCTTCGACGCGTCGGTGCAGGAAACAATCGCCGACGCCGCCGACGCGCTCAGACTCTCGCATGAGCGCATCCTCTCCGGTGCCGGTCACGACGCGCAGGAGTGGAGCCGAATCTGCAAAACCGCGATGATCTTCGTTCCCGGCGAATACGACGGGATCAGCCACAACCCGCGCGAATACTCGACCGAGAAGCAATGCTCCGACGGCATCTTCACCGCGTTGATCGCGCTGACCGCG
The DNA here is from genome assembly GCA_002790095.1 of Elusimicrobia bacterium CG_4_9_14_3_um_filter_62_55. Classification (GTDB taxonomy): domain Bacteria; phylum Elusimicrobiota; class Elusimicrobia; order UBA1565; family UBA1565; genus UBA1565. The sequence continues at coordinate 18,650 of PFUL01000113.1, forward strand.
CTGGCGAACGAGGACTGAATGAAGGCCGCGCTGACCCAGACGGTGAACGCGTTTAAAGACATGCCCGAACGCGTGAAGGATCTCTCACGCCTCGCGGGCCGGCTTGAGGAAATCCGCGCGGCGAACATCGAGCATCACGCCGAACTGATCAAGTCCGCCGCCCTTCAAGGCGCCGAAGCCGTCTGTCTCGGAGAACTCTTCGCCGCCCCCTATTTCGCACTCGATAAAAATCCGATGTGGCTGGGCCTGGCCGAAGACGCGCTCGAGGGCCCGAGCACGCGGGAACTGATCAAGATCGCGAAGACGCATTGGATCGTCATCGTCGCGCCGATCTTTGAACGCGACGCCGCCACCGGAAAGCGCTACAACACGGCCGTCGTCATCGACGCCGACGGATCGGTGCGCGGACGCTACCGGAAATCGCACATTCCCTGCGGCGTCAACGACCAAGGGGAATTCCACGAGACCTTCTACTACGGCCCCGGCGATCCACTCGAAGGCGAGCCGCATTTCCCGGTGTTCGAGACCCAGGTCGGCCGCATCGGCGTGAACATCTGCTACGACCGCCACTTCGAAGGGGTGGTCGCGGCGCTTAAAGCCGCCGGGGCGCAGTTGATTTTCTCGCCGGCGGTCACGTTCGGGGAGAAGTCCCGCCGGATGTGGGATTTGGAATTCAAGGTCGACGCCGCGCGCCATCGGGTCTTCATCGGCGGCTCCAACCGCAAGGGCCGCGAGGCGCCGTGGAATCAGGACTACTTCGGCGATAGCCACTTTTGCGACCCGGACGGCAGACGCCTGCCGGATCTTTCCGAGAATCCGCGGGTCGTGATTTCGGAACTCGACTTGGGCGTTCTCTCCGAGCCCGACCCTTCCGGCTGGGATCTCGCGCGCGATCGAAGGCCGGATATTTACCGAAAGTCGTAGCGCCGATCGCGCCGAGCTCCCAGGTTCAAATTAGAGCACTTTTATGGACTTGACAAGAATATTTTGTCACGATATTATTATTCTATATAAGACAATTATAGTCGCAAAACATTATAAGTGTTCTAAATAGATAGTTAATGAAAGAGATATCCAACCCCGAAGAACTGGCGCAAGCGATCGGAGAAAACATCCGATCGCTCAGGCTCCAGAAGAACCTCACTCAAAAAGGACTCGCCGCTCGCGCTGGAATCAGCATGACCGCGCTGCGGCATCTCGAGTCGGGTCAAGGAGCGAATTTGGGATCGCTCATTCGCGTTGTCCGAGCCTTGGGCAAACAGGAATGGCTCCAGGCACTGGCCCCGCAGGTCTCCATCAACCCGCTGCACATGACGCCGACGCTCGCGAAGCGCCAGCGCGCGCGCACGAGCCGAAAGAAGAGGGCTCATGGCCAAGAAGGCTAAGCAGCCGAAGTCCGAACGCTACCGCCCCGTACAGCGAATCGAGGTCTACGCCTGGGACTTCTTCGTGGGCGCCCTCGCGCTTGATCCCAAGCTCGGCTATTACGTCTTCGCCTACGACAAAACCTTCGGGCGAGCGGGGATTCAACTCGCGCCGATCCATTTGCCCGCCGACGACTCGGAGCGAGTCTTCGTCTTCACCGATCTTCCGGAGGCGACCTACCGCCGCCTGCCGGCGATGCTCGCCGACGCGCTGCCGGACGACTTCGGCAACGCGCTCATCGACAAGTACATGGCTGAGCGTGGTCTTCCAAAGTCGCAGATCACTCCTCTCGATCGCCTTGCCTACATGGGCAAGCGCGCCATGGGAGCCCTCGAATTTAAGCCCGCGCGCGGTCCGCAGATGGAGAATCCCACCGCTCTTGAGATGGGCCAACTCGTCTCGATGGCCCGGAAAGTCGTGACCGGCAATCTCCAAGAGGAATCCACCGCGGAGGCCGCGCTTCGCAGCATCATCGAGGTCGGCACCTCGGCGAACGGCGCGCGAGCCAAGGCCGTCATCGGCTGGAACCGCCGGAGCTCGGAGATCCGCTCAGGCCAATTCGCGCTCCTTCCCGGATTCGAGCACTGGCTCCTCAAGTTCGACGGCATGGGCGAAGACCGAGAGCTGGGCCAATCTCAGGACTTCGGCCGGATCGAGTACGCCTACTCCCTGATGGCCAAGCAAGCCGGCATCAATATCCCGGAGTCCCGGCTGCTCGAAGAGAACGGCCGGGCCCACTTCATGACCCGACGCTTCGACCGCGAGGACGACGGCACGAAGCACCACCTTCAAAGCCTCTGCGCCATGGATCACCTCGACTTCAAGAAGAAATCAGCCAACAGCTACGAGCAGCTCTTCCTGACGATGCGCCAGCTCAATCTGGGCCATTCGGCGGACCTCGAGGCTTTCCGGCGCATGGTCCTCAACGTCATGGGCCGCAACTGCGACGACCATACGAAGAACTTCTCGTTTCTGCTCAGAAAAGGCGGCCCCTGGGAACTGTCCCCGGCTTACGACATCACCTTCGCGCACAACCCGAAAGGCGAATGGACCCGCCGGCATCTGATGTCGGTCAACGGGAAGTTCGGCGACATCTCCAAAGAGGATTGCCTGGCCCTCGCGGATCGCTTTGCGATCGGGGAAGCTCCCTCGATCCTCAAGCAAGTCAGGGAAGTCGTCGAGGCCTGGCCGGTCTTCGCGGCCCAGGCCAAGGTCGCGGCAGGCGAGATCAAGCGCATCCAAGGAAATCTGCGGCCTCTCTAAGCGGGTTCAAATCCCGCCCCCGCACAAAACAGCTATCGCCGCGCGGATCCGCTCGAACAGGAAGTAGAAGGTCAGATCGACCTCGCCCGAGGCCTCGCCTTCGGCCGTCCCCGCCGGATGTGGGATCTCGAATTCCGGGTGGACGCGGCGCGGCACAAGGTTTTCATCGGCGGCTCCAACCGCAAGGGCCGCGAGGCGCCGTGGAATCAGGACTACTTCGGCAAAAGCCACTTTTGCGACCCGGACGGCAGGCGCCTGCCGGATCTCTCCGACGACCCGCGGGTCGTCGTCTCCGAATTGGACCTAGAATCCCTTTCGCGCCCCGACCCTTCCGGCTGGGATATCGCGCGCGACCGAAGACCGGATATTTACCGGGCGTTGTAGCAATTCGCGACGACGCGCCCTGGTTGACAGGATTTCTACTCCAATCAAGCCGACCTGTTTACATTACAGTTTTCAAACCAGGCTCGAATTACTAAAATTCGGCGATGAAATCCAGTCGCGAGTCTCCAGATGGCCGAAAGAGCAACTGGCCCAAATACAAGCCCCCAAACGCAGTGGGGAGCGGAATTCCAAAATCATTGAACGAAGTGGTCACACGAAATCTCGGTCCCTTAATGCGGATATTGTCTGGCTACTCGCGAAAGCGCTTGATGTCGATTTAACTCGTTCGCGTCCGGAATAACATGCACCCCTTCGCCCAGTATTCTCAATACCTCGAAAGTCTCTATCTTGAATCCAAACTAAACGGATTCAACTCTGACAGAACCCGCGCGATCAAATTAAGCCTTGATGGGCAACCAAACAGGCTCCTTGAGTTGTGTGTTGATTTAAACATCCGTAGAGATTCTGGAGCTTTTTTCACGGGCTCCCGCCTCCGCGCAGATTTACTGGAACCATTTTTGCAGCAGATTTCCACCGGCCGGATGCGAGCAATTGACCCTGCCTGCGGAGCAGGCGATTTACTCTTGGAATACGCAAAGTATCTCCCAACGCGCGAAACACTTTCTGAAACCATTGAATTTTGGAGCACGCTGCTCGCTGGTTTCGACATCCATAAACAATTCGTTGAAACAGCCAAGGTAAGGCTCCTGCTTCTAGCGATGTCTCGGACGAGGGCTTTTGACTTTTGCCTAGATTCGCTAAATGACTCCTTGCAAAAAATAAGAACGTCCAACTTCCTCAACCAAAAGTCCAAATCTATTGATGCCGACATCATTTTGATTAATCCGCCATTCCAATTAGTTTCTACGGGCACTAGATTTAAATGGGGGAAAGGACTCGCGAGCAACGCCGCGGTATTTGTTGATCGATGCATCACCAAGTCCAACTTCGGAACTAAAATCGCTGCCATTCTTCCAGATGTCTTGCGCACCGGCTCCAGATACGTAAAATGGCGGGAAATGGTTCAAAAATACTGCCAGATTGATGGGATTCAAATTGACGGTCGATTCTCCACCCTGGCCGACGTCGATGTCTTTCGGCTTTATCTTACTGTTGGGGCTCCTCACATATCTGCCGGTACGGATTGGTGGAGGATAGGAAAACAAGCAAGTTCTAGAATTAAAAAGACTCGCGAAGCGTTTGAAGTTCATGTTGGCCCCGTTGTCCCACATCGCCATCCACGCAAAGGAACTCTACTCCCTTATCTGGACACTCGCTGCACCCCCCCAGGCAAAGTCCTCAAAAAGCTATCTAAGACCAGACGATTTCAAGGCCGAACATTCTGCCCCCCTTTCGTAGTTTTGCGACGCACGTCAAACCCGAGTGATTCGAATAGACTACAACCATCTCTTGTCCCACGAGGTGGGCCAACGGCAATCGAAAATCATCTACTCGTAATGCTGCCGAAATCCGGTCTTATTAAAGACTGTCGCGCTCTCATGTCATTTCTAAAGAGCGAGCAGGCTCGGAATTGGATTAATACGCGGATTCGATGCCGGCATTTGACCACTGTTGCCGTTGGGGACCTTCCTCTCCCGAAAAGGCTATTCAAACCATGAGCGCCAAAAACAAGGCATCGTTGTTCTTCAAAGTAGACGCTCGAGCGATTATCCGCCTCGGCCGCGATAGCATCAGGGATAACACGACGGCCCTGCTTGAACTCGTGAAGAACAGCTACGACGCCGACGCAACGGAAGTCGAAATTGAAATTTTCACCAACGTGGCAAAACCCTACATCCGGATCGCGGATAACGGCGTTGGAATGTCGGAAGTGGAGCTTGAGGAAAACTGGCTACGAATTGGATTTTCTGGAAAGACGCAATCAAAACGAACCGCTTCAAAGCGGAGAAAGACTGGCGAAAAGGGGATAGGACGCCTTTCGGCTGACCGGCTAGGATCAAAACTCGAATTGAGGACGAAGGCAGCACAATCCTCACCAGTAGGACTATCGGTGAACTGGGATAATTTCGATGTCGACGACAGAACGATCGAGTCTGTCGGAGTTGAACTTGTACGGAATCAGGCTCCAAGGACCCCAAAAAATCGGCGGAGCTCCGCAGGCTCCGGAACCGAACTGATTATACGCGAACTGCGCCAAGCCTGGACCGCGGAAAACCTGCACAACCTATATCTAGAATTGTCGACTCTAATCGCGCCAATTCTTTCAGTCAGCAATTTCCGGATTTTTCTCAGCTCGGATGCGTGGAAAAAGAAGCGCTCCGAGGTTCAAACAGCATTCCCAGAAACGGCTCAGCTGGAGCTTGACGCCGTCTTCAATGGTGCAAAACTCAACTACAGCATAACGGAGCGGACTGCACGCCAAAAAGTCATTCGGCCAAACGAAGAAATTTCCTGGAAGAAGCTGGTTCAGCACGCCGACCAGCCTGGGGGCGAGGGACGCTCAAGCAAGCCTAAGCTAGGAGATGTCCGCATTAAGTTGCTTTTCTTTGTCCAGAGAGCCCCGACGTTTTCAGAATCTGAATTTAGCCTTGCAGATATTCGGCGTTTCTTACAACTGCATGCAGGTATTAAGATTTATCGTGACGGAGTCATGGTCAAACCTTATGGCGATTTGCGTGATCCACAAGGAGATTGGCTTCTTCTGGCGCAAAGGCGGTCTAGGGACCCTGCCGGGGTGGGTCGAAAGACATACAAGATCGCTCCTAATCAGCTGGTTGGAGCCGTGTTACTTGGACGAGATTCAAACCCTAAAATTGCAGACAGCACTTCTCGCGAAGGCTTAATCAAAAGCCAGGAATTTTTTGATTTGCGCGCTCTAGTCCTGGGTGCGATTGGCATCCTGGAATCGTACCGCCACAGGACATACAAAGACACGAAGCGAATTCAAGAACCGACACAGGCCGCTCGCGAGGCAGTGCAAGCTGCGAATGAACAGGTGAAGGCGCTTCGGTCAAATCTTCAAGCGCTAAAAAAGGAAATCCCCAGCAGCGCGCTACGACCGATTGAGAAAATTTCAGATCGGGCCGCCGTAGCCCTCTCAGCCCTGTCCACAGCAGAAAAGTCTGTGCAGGCGCTGATTGGACACTCCTCCCTTTACCGGGGCCTTGCTACGATTGGAATCGCCTCTGCGGTCTTCGGGCATGAGACACAGGCATCGATCGATGAATTTTCGAGCGCACTGCAAGCTGGCGTCGCACAGTTAAATCGAAAACCGCCACAAATTCGACGTGCTCTAACGGAATTCGAAAAGGCTTCGAAATATTCGGATAGGGTGGCGGCATGGGGAGCCTTTGCTCTAGCACGAGTCCAACATGAGAAGCGACAAAAGAAGCGGCGCGACTTAAAACCTCTGCTATCAGAACTTCTCGAGCACCTACGGCCCGTTTTCGATGCTTCGACAATATCCCTTGAATATGACTTGCATGAAATTAACGCGAGGATTTTTGAAATGGATATCGAGGCCATCCTCCTAAATCTTCTAACCAATGCCTATCATGCGTGCAGACTCGAGGACCGTCCGCGCAAGGTATTGGTGAGTCTGCGCGCCAAATCCCACGATTCAATTAAGGGATTGGAGCTGTCGGTAGCCGACTCGGGACCGGGCATCGCAGAAGAATTTAAAGACAAAATCTGGGAACCGCTGTTTTCAACCAGATTGGACCGCGAAGGGCGACAAATAGGGACAGGCCTAGGACTTACAATTGTCAAATCGATTTGCGACGACCTAAATGGTGTCACGAACCTTAAAGACAGCAGCGCGCTTGGTGGGGCGGAATTCAGTGCGTGGCTTCCTTTGGAAACATGAGATATGCCAACCCTTGCAATCATAGATGATAGAAAGAATATTCGGGAAACTCTGGAGAACCTGATCAGTCCCATCCTACCCCCAAATTGGACCACATTAGCGTGCGCGCCTTTAGAAAAATTATCGGACTATGCGAGTTGGATTCTGGAAGAGGAAATATCGTCCATTATTGTCGATCAACAACTCGCCGATGAAGCCCTTCCTTCCGGAAAGGCCATTCGCTACACGGGTACCCAATTTTGCCACAGCATTCGTCGACAGTTTCCGACACTTCCGGTCTACTTGATAACCAGTTATTCAGGCCCCGCAGCATCTAAGGATCGCTCACAGTTCGAAGAAACTTTTGAGCGCGGTGAGTTTCGGCGTGATGTTGCCGTTCATGTTGAAAGAATTGTTAGGGCAGCCCGGCGCTTTTCAGAGGACTTCGAGAAAGATCTGTCGGTACTCGCCGCTAATTCCCGGAAAATTGTCCAAGGGAAAGCAAAAGCATCTGATCGGCGCGAGATGGATGCGATCCGAGCGAAACTCCAAATCTCCTTTCCAACCGAAGGAATCGAATCACGATCCAAATGGATCGAGTCTTTTAGTTCTACCGTAAACCAATTATCAACAATCACAACTGAAATTCAGAAGGAATTAAACAAGCGATCCAGTTGATGAAGTGGCTCAAGATTGATAAGTCCTCCAAATCCAAACCCCGCGGATCCAATTGGCGGAAATGGAAAGACCGCCTCGCTGAGGAGGGTCGATTTCAATGCGTCTATTGTGCCATCCCCGAATCCTCTTTCGGTGGAACTAGAAATTTTCACGTTGAGCACTACAAGCCAAAATCGCGATTCCCATCACTCGCCAGCTCTTATAACAATCTCTTCTATTCATGCGCCATTTGCAACACCTTCAAAGGAAATGACTGGCCGGGAAACCCAAATACGAGGCTCTCAAACCCCGCCTACGCGAATCCCTCGATAAAAGATTTTAATTCACTATTCTCAATAGATCCGACAACGCTAGAAGTTTCCGGGAACTCGCAATCTCCTCGGTACATGATCGAGAAACTCTATTTGAATCGCCCGCAGCTAATTCAGGAACGCCAAATCGACCGCGGGCTTAAATTACTTTGTGAGCAAGGTGAACTATTGCGCCATCTGATGTCTCGGATGGCATCAGCCAGAATGTCGCGCAAGTTAGTTGTCCTACTATCAAAGGCAGTAAATATTCAGACACAACTAAATGACCTACAACGCGATCTCAGGTCCACACGCCCATACACTTCGAAACAAGTCAAGAAAGGGACGCGAAAGAAAAAATAGGGATGCGATTGGTGGATCCAAGAATGAGAAATTCACGTCGCTGGGACAGACCGGAACGCAGGCGAAAACCCCAAATAGAGATTTTCGGTTCCGAGAAGCTTCTACCCCGCACGCATGGGACCGCTCTTGCCCTGATCGAAAAGGCCTGTTACACTCAGTATAGTTATGAGTCTTCGTTTCTCCACGAACCCATGATATTTCGATTGCGCAAGGATATCGGTCGACGGGTGCCGACGAAGAGAACGCAGGCCCAGCAGGATGCCGAAGAACTCGCCTACTGGCTCTCTCGCTCCGCGGAAGAACGCGCCGATGCCGTCGGCTTTTTGACGCGCCGTCGCCATTTTCTGCAGACCGGTCGCGCTTTGCCGCCGCTCGACAAGAGGGTCGGCCGCCGTGTTCGCGCGAACGATGCCTGAGCAGAACATTCACGACGATTTCGTCGCCTTCCTCAAAATTCTCAACAAGCACGAAGTGGAATACCTGGTGATCGGCGGTCACGCCGTCGGCTTCCACGGGCGGCCGCGCGATACCGGGGACATCGACATCGTGATCAAGCCGACGCGTGAGAATGCAGCACGATTGGTCCGCGCCGTGAGCGCTTTCGGCGCGGGCGGCCTAGGCTACACCGAGGACGATTATCTCTCGGGCGATTTCATTCAATTCGGAGTCGCCCCGGTAAGAATCGACATAACGATTTTATTCGTAGGCGTCGAATCGGCGGCGCTCTGGGACGAAGCCGTCGTCGGCCAACTGGGCGGGGTATCCGTCAGGTTTCCCTCGAAAAAATGCCTCCTGGCCAACAAACGCGCCACCGGCCGCCCGAAGGACCTTCGAGACGCGGAAACACTCGATCCCCAAGGGCGCGATGCGCTTGAGTGATCCGAAGACACTCGTCCCGGAATCAATGTCCTAAACAAGGTTTCGGAAGCCTGGTACTCGCCGCTAATACTTGATGTAGTTCGCCGCTTCGTCGGAGAAAATCGCCGCGCGGATCCGCTCGAACAGGAAGTAGAAGGTCAAATCGACCTCGCCCGAGGCCTCGCCTTCGGCCGTCCCCGCCGGGTCCGTCGCGTCGAATTTAACGAGGAAGCCGTCGCCGGCGTAGGAAACCTTCCCGCCTCCGGCGTCGTAGGCGTACACCTTGCCGTCGACGCGGCCGTGAACCTGCCAGCGGTCACCGTCCTTCTGCAGGAAAAGTCCGTCGCGCCCCTTCGCCGCCTCGAAGCGCTCGAGGGACCCGAAGAACCGCGGCTTCACTTTATAGGGCCCCCCTTCCTCGGGACAAAACGGATCGCAGTTCCCGCAGTCGTTGCAGAAATCCGCGAAGTTCGCGAGTTGATGCTTCTTCGTGATTATCAACGCAGGACCGTCCTCGCGGCGAAATCCCCCGTTTTCGGGATGCAGCTTCACGACCGGAACCTCTCCGGCGGAAAGCGGATAGGTGAAATTCGCGTCGTTGGGACACACCGGGACGCACTTGTCGCAGGTGACGCAGTCAAACAGCGACAGCTTGCTGTCCATGCGCTTGGGCAAGTCGGCGTTTTTGGCCTGCGCGTAGCGCGGGTCCGACGCCAGACCCGAGGCGTAGCTCTCGGTATTGAGCAGCTTCGCCGCGCTCACCCAGCGGGCGTACTCCGGCGTTCCCTTCCCCGGCTTCTCGGCGAGCGAAGCCTTCGCGAGCGCCGCGTCCGCGTGTCCGTGCGCGGCGAGGATGAAGTCGGGGATATCCGACGCCCCGCACGCCTCCATCCGTTTGAGCAGGTCGTCGAAATAGCCGCGCGCGCGGCCGTAGCCGCCGGGCTTGAGCAGATCCGAACAGACCGTCACCGGCGCGAGACCCAGAGAGACCGCGTCAGGGAAATTAGACCGATCGATTCCGGCCGAGAACGAAATCGGGATGCGGTCCTCGAACACGCCGCGGAAGCGCTTTACCAAATTCATCGCGATCACGTGCAGCGGCCGGCCCGAGAGATACATCACCTTTTCGGACTTGGGCAAAAACCCCTCGCGGTTCTCGACGATCAGTGTGTTGTTGAACTTCACGCCGAAGCCGAGACCCTCGGCCGCGGCGGTCTTGGACAAGCGCTCGCAGAATCCCACGGCGACGTCCCACGTCGCATCGTTTTCAAACGCGCTGTCGGGCGTGTAGTAATGCTTGTAGCCGAGCGAGTCGTTCATTAAAGCGCGCAGCGCCCCGGGACCCAGCAAGGTCGGGTTCAGCTTGATGATCGAGCTGATCTTCTTTTCGCGCAGGAGATAATCGACGATGCGTTCGATCTCCTCGGGCGGACAGCCGTGGAAGGTCGAGAGCGTCAACGTGTCGGAAAGCTTGGCTTGAAAGTCGAGATCCCGGAATCGCTTGAACTCCGTGGGAATCTCCGAGCGGAAACGCTCGATCAGTTCGGACGCGTCGCGCATGCCGTCCAAAAACGCCTGTACCGGGGCGCTCTTGATGCCCTTGAGGTCGTAGCCGACGCTCATGTCGTAGATCACCGACTCCAGACCGTCGGCCATCGGAAGCTTGCCGCTCGTGCGCAGGATTTCGATCAGCATCGACGCCTTCGCGTATTCCTCGATGGACTGCTTCAACCGCAGTTCCTGGGACCATTCGACGTTGAAGCCCACGTTGCGCATGTCGATGCACGGCCGCGGGATCTCGAGCTCGTCTAGGATCTGCACGGTCTTGAGTTCAATGATCCGCGAACCTCCGAGCCAGGCCAAAACGATGTTCTGCGCGAGTTGGGAATGCGGTCCCGCCGCGGGACCAAGCGGCGTCGAAGCCTTCTTTCCATGAAAACGGACGGAGAGGTCCTTGCCCTTCGCGTCGCGCAGGAAACTCCGGCTCGGCAGATCGAAGATCGCGTCGTGGGACTCGATCTCGCGCAGCATCCGCGTCAGGAGTTTCGAAAACGGCCGGGGAATCAGATCGTCAGACATAAGGCTTATTCTAGCAATGGAATTGCCGCGCGCAACCAGAGAATTCCCGTCTTCCCGGCGGGGATTTCGTAAAACAATTGGTATTATTGGCCCCAACATGGCGAAGACGAAATCAAAACCCAAACAAGTTACGGCCGAAGAGATGGGCGCGAAGCAGCGTTCGATCTCGGTCTCCGAATTTTTCACCAAGAACCGCCACCTGCTCGGCTTCGACAGCCCCCGCAAGGCGATGCTTACCTGCGTCAAAGAGGCCGTCGACAACGCACTCGACGCGAGCGAGGAAGCGGGCATCCTCCCCGAAGTGCACGTGATCATCGAGGTCGTCGCGGATCAGCACGGCCACAAGCTCCCCCCGAGTCAGGCGAAGCGTTTTCGCGTCACCGTCATCGATTTCGGCCCCGGCATCGTCCGCCAACAGATTCCTCTTATTTTCGCGAAGCTTCTGTATGGTTCGAAGTTCCACCGCCTGCGCATGAGCCGCGGCCAACAGGGCATCGGCATCTCCGCGGCGGGCATGTACGGCCAGTTGACCACCGGAACACCCGTAAAGATCATCTCGCGCACCGGCGCCAAGTCGCAGGCGCATTACTTCGAGGTCCAGATCGACACGAAGAAGAACGAACCCCGCATCCTCGAGAAGAAGCAAATCGAATGGGAGAACCATCGCGGGACCCAGGTCTCGATCGAACTCGAAGGCCGCTACGTGAAGGGCCGCGCGTCGATCGACGAGTACATCGAGCAGACCGCGATCGCGAACCCCCACGTAAAAATCATCTACGACGCCCCCGAAGGCGAGCGGCGGGTGTTCGAACGTACGCATCACGAACTCCCGGAACAGCCGCGCGAGATTAAGCCCCATCCCTACGGCATCGAACTCGGCATGCTGCTCAAGATGCTTCACGACACGAAAAGCCATTGGCTTTCGGGCTTTCTCTGTTCGGACTTCAGCCGGATCTCGACGAAGCTCGCCGAGGAGATCTGCGCGACGGCGGGGCTAAGCCCCAAAAAGCGTCCGCGCGACGTGCATGGCCACGACGCCGAGAACCTCTATGAGGCGCTGCAGGAAACGAAGATCATGGCGCCGCCGACCAACTGCATCTCCCCGATCGGCGAAAAGGCGATCCTCTACGGCCTCTACCAGCAGATCAAGGGGGATTTCTATACCGCCGTCACCCGGCCGCCGGCGGTGTACCGCGGCAATCCCTTCGTCATCGAAGCGGGCCTCGCGTTCGGCCGCGGCTCCGAGGAAGAGCAAAAGAAACAAAAGAAGGCGGCGTTCGACGGACCTCTCGCGGAAGGAGAGGGCAAGGACAAGAACACCGAACTCGCGCGCATCATCCGCTACGCGAATCGCGTCCCCCTGCTCTACCAGCAATCGGCCTGCTCGATGACGAAGGCCGCGCTGGAAACGGCCTGGCGCAACTACGGCGTCTCGCAGTCCCGGGGCGCGATGCCCGCGGGGCCGATGGTCATCTTCGTGCACATGGCCTCGGTCTGGGTGCCGTTCACAAGCGAATCCAAGGAAGCGATCGCCGATTACGACGAGATCCGCAGACAGATCAAACTGGCCCTTCAGGAATGCGGCCGCCGCCTCGGCATCTTCCTCAAGCGCCGCGAGCGTGCGAAGACGGAGTTCCGCCGCCGCAACGTGTTCGAACTCTACATCGAAGAAGTCGCCCAGGCCTGCAAGCGGCTCAAAGGCGGCAAACTCGCGGTGGAGAAGCTTAAGAAGCAGCTCAACGAGATCGCGACGAAACTGACCGGCGGCGACAAAACGGACGAACTGCTGGGCAAAACTAATACGGGCCCTCAAGGCCTGCCCTCGTCTATCATCGTCACCGAGGACGGCATCGAAGGCGACGTTCCGCGGCTCGACGCCCCGCCGGAAGACGGCGCCCCGGATCCCCAGCCGACCGACGCCGCTCCCGCCGAGGAGGCTGAGGAGACTCCGGCGCCGGACCCGGTCCCCCCGAAGAAACCCGCGGCAAAAAAGAAGGCCGCCGAGAAAAAACCGGCGAAGAAGGTCAAGAAGGCCGCCGCGAAGAAGAAACCCGCTCGCAAAAAATCCGCGAAGAAACGGCTTAAGAAATAGAGGCGATCATGGCGACCAGCAAAAGCAGACAAGCGGCGGTCAAGCAGAGTCTCGTGAGCCTCGCGGACATCGTCATCGAGGCGGCGAACAAGAAGAAGGACCCGACGATCAAGATTCCCGTGCGTTCACTCTCGAACGTCGACTTCAACCCGCGCAAAGGCATCATCGAAATGGGCAAGAAGAAGCAGGAGCGCACCTTCTTCAATCTCGGCATGGCGAAGAAATTCATGCAGACGATGCTGGTTGCCGACGCGCTCGCGGAACTGCAGAACGCGAACCTCACGACGAGCCTGCGCGAAATCTATTACCGTACGAAGCACACGATCGAGGGCTCGCACGAGAACACCTTCGACAATCAGAACGAGAGCGACCCGGTCATCGAGGATCTTGAAGTCTCGCTGGAGGCGCTCCGCGAGGAGCTTCACGTGCGCGCCGACAACGGCGGCACGATGGTCGGTCCTGTCATCATCGAAGACGACGGGGATCGCGTCGATTGCACGAAACTCGGCAAGGGCGGCTACTCAATCCCCTCGATCGTGGAACCAGGTTACGTCGACATTAAGAAGTGCACGGCCGACTTCGTTTTGCTCATCGAAAAAGGCACGCAGTGGAACCGGCTCTCGGAAGACAAGTTCTGGCGCAAGTACAACTGCGTGATGCTGACCGGCAACGGCCAGCCGCCGCGCGGCGTGCGCCGCCTCGCCCGGCGCCTCCACGAGGAGAAGAAGCTTCCCGTCTACGTCCTCGTCGACAACGATCCGTGGGGCTACTACATCTATTCGGTCGTAAAGCAGGGCTCGATCAACCTCGCTTTCGAGAGCCAGCGCATAGCGATCCCCAAGGCGAAATTCGTCGGCCTCTCCAGCGCCGATCCGGCGAAATACGGCCTCCCGCGAAACGTCGGCATCAAGCTCAATGACAAGGACATCAACCGCGCGAAGGAACTGCTCAACTACCCCTGGTTCCAGAAGAAGGAATGGCAGAAGGAGATCAAGGGGATGCTGGCCAGCGGATTGAAGTTCGAACTCGACGCGCTCGCCAACAAGGATTTCCAGTACCTCACCAAGCAGTACCTGCCCCGGAAGCTGAAAGAACGGGACTGGCTGGACTAGCGAAGCGCCGCTACACTAACCGCATGAGAGTTTCCGCGCTCCTCGCGGCCGTGCTGCTTTTGACGCCGCTCGCCGCGCGGGCGAAACCCAAGACGGCCGCTTCCCAGAAACCGGCGAAGGAATCCTCTTCCGACGGACGGTTTTCCTACGGAACGCCAAAAGGCTTCGAACACGCGGTCTTGAAAAACGCGGTCGCGGGTTGGACGCACGCCAAAAGCAAAAACATAATCGGCGTTTTTCCGGTTTCCCCCGAGCGCGCGAAAACGCTCGGCGGCGCGCTGAAAGCCGCCAACACCTCCCGCGAACGCGCCTCCGCCAAGCAAGGCGGCTGGATCGTCTCGAAGGTCTACAAAAAGACCCTCGAAAACAAGATGGATTTTCTATTCTACAGCGCCCATCAAAACGGGAAGAATCTGAAAATCGCCGGATACTTCGCGCTCGGCGCGAACCTCTACTTCGTCAGCGGCTGGGTCCCGCGCACGAAGTACGGGATGCCGGCCCTCTACGCCGCCTTGGACACCATCGAACCGATCGCGGCCCCGCGCGGAGGACGCGCGATGGCCGGACACGAGACCCCGAGTCTGCTCAAACAGCAGGAAGAAAAAACGAAAGGGCCGTCCGGCGTGAAACTGGACATGGGCTCCGGTACCCCGAAGATGCTCGGCGGCCCGCAGAAAACCGGCGGCCCGGTCCGCTAGCGTCTTCCTAGGTCCAATCTCCCGTTTCGACTGGGGCCGATGCGTCGTCGGTTGAGCCCCGTGGACCCTCAATAAGTGATCCTGCCCTCCCTATAATGAGGCCATGCTTCGTCGAACGGGCGCCGCGTTTCTGGCGCTTTTTTTGTCGATCCCCTCGAACGCGGCCCCGGTACTGGGAAGGACGGCAGGCAAGGGGCTTTCCGTCGCGCCGAACCTTGTTCCGGCGACGCCACACGCCGCGGCTTTCACGGGGGCGGAGGCTCTCGGCGCGCCGTCGCTGATCTCTTCTTTGCCGTCGCTCGACGCCTTCCGGGCGGACCCGCGAACGGCGGCGCTTGCGACTCCGGCGGCGGCGCTCCCCGCGTTTGCGTCGGTCCGGACGGCAAGTCCGCGTTTAAGCGCGGTCGCCGCCAAGCCGTCTCCCGCGAAGCGGACTCTCGTAAAGCGCGCCCGCCTTCCCGTACTCGCCTCGCTAAAAACGCTCACCCGCGAAACCGCTCCTTCGCGGGCCGGCGCGAGCGTCTTCCCCCATTTCTTCGACCTCGCCGTCCGCTCTCCTGCGGCCGCGGCGCCGGTTTCGGTGGAGCCGCGACGCCCGCGAACGCGCGGATCGTTAACGCGGACGCTCGCCCGCGGCAACCTCGCGGACGACACTCCCCCCTCGCCCGCCGCGGAGATCCCCCGCGGCTGGGGCTTCGGCGGCTGGGCCTACATCGGATACCTCTCCGCCGTCATCGCGGGGCTGGCGGTGTACTCCCCTATCTTTCCGGGGATGGCGATCGAGCGCTTCGGCGCGGCGTCCTACGGACTCGCAGCCTCGCTCGCCGTTCTCGCGATGCCTCCCGCGGCCGCGCTCGCGCGCAAAGCGGGAAACGCGTTCGGCATGCAGCGCGCTTTAGCCGCGTCGCTGATCGGAGCCGGCGCCGCCTCGGCGGCTCTCTTCTCGACGCTCGGCGGCGGCGCGCTGCCGTGGGCCGGACTCGCTGCGGGCCTGATCGTCGTTCAAGGAATGTTCGCGTCGATGCGCACCCTCGACAAGGCGATTCCGGCGGGACTGTACGGAAGAGATCAAGAAAAGCTGCAGCGCTTCAACGCGCTGTCCTTTTCTCTTTCCCGGATTCCGGGCATTCTCCTTCCGCTGGTCTTGGCGCCGATGCTGAGAACCGTCGGCCTCTACGGAACCCTCTCCGTCTTTCCCATCGCGTTGATCGCGGCCGCGCCGCTGGTTCTTTCGATTAAGTCCCGCCTTCCGGAGTCTGACGCCGCGGAAAACCCCGAGCGCCGGGGCGATCCCGCGCTTTTGCGCCTGTCGGGCTGGGGATTCGCTTCGCAGCAGGTGATGACCTACGTGCTGCCGTTTATTCTCGCGAGCGGCTACGGCTCTTACGCCTTTCCGGGGGATCCCTTGGCGGCGAAGGCCGTCGCCGGAATGCTGTTCGGGGCATGGACGGTCGGCGTCCTTCTGGGAACGTTCCATTTGATGGGATTTTTTCGCGGCGCTCTCGCGAGATTCGCAATGTCCCCGCGCACGCTGTCACCGGTCGAAAGCATGCGGCGCTCCGCCTGGATCGGAGCGATCGGGTTCGCGGGATTCATCCCGCTGCTGTGGCCGTTCGCCCCCGCGCTCTACGCCGGGGCCGTCCTCGCCGGATTTTCCGGCGGGTCTTCGTTTTTGGTCTACCTCTCAGCCGCGCAGGCCAACGCCCCGTCGCAGGACCGCGCCGGAGCGATCTCGCGCTACATGACGCTGAGCTTCGCTGCAATCGCGGGCATCGTGTGGGGGATGGGCGCCCTGCTTCAAGCCTTTCCCGGGAGCCCGGTTCCCTTCGCCTTTCTCATCGCCGTCCTGGGCGGCTTCTCCGCCCTAAACGCCGCAATCGCTTTACGCCTCAACGACAAGGAGACGCCCTGATGCTCATTTTATCCCGCACCAAAACCAGCCGCTCGCGCGCCGCCGGCGCGGCCCTCGGAGCCGCGCTTGCCGGCCTGCTTTGGAACGCGTCCCGGCCCTCGGTTCCCGCCCCGACGGACGCGATGAAGGCCCGTGCGTCCGCCGTTGAGATTCTGCGCGACCGCTATGGGATTGCGCACGTCTTCGGAAAGACCGACGCGGACGCCGCCTTCGGATTCGCGTATGCGAGCGCCGAGGATCATTGGGAAACGACGCAGACGATCTTGATCGCCGGACGAGGGGAACTCTCCCGGACGCGGCTCTCGAAGAAAGCGCTCGCCTCGGACTTCTTCGTCCAATTCTCCGGGATCCGCGAAGTCTCGAACGCGGGCTATGCCTTCCTGCGTCCCCGCATGCGGGAACTGCTTGAGGCGTATGCGGACGGCCTCAACTACTACGCCTCGAAGCATCCGGAAGAAGTCGACGCGCGCTTTTTGCCGTGGACCGGTAAGGACATCGCCGGACAACTCGTGTTCAAACTCTAGCTGTTTATGGGACTCTCCGAAGCGATCAAGAAGGTCCGCTCCGGCGAGTTAACCGACGGCACCGGCCTGCCTTCTCCCGGAAACGGATCCAACGCCCACGCGGTCGCGCCCTGGCGTTCGGCCGACGGAATCGCGCGCTTAAACGTAAACTCGCATTTGGATTGGGAGGGTTTTCGCGCCTGGCAGGAGGCGCATGTGGTCAGCGAGGAGGGTTGGAATTTCTCCGGAGGCTATTTAGCGGCGACCCCGTTTCTCCTGATCGGACACAACGACCGCCTGGGATGGACACTGACGGTCAACCGTCCGGATCTGGTCGATGTCTATGCGATCGAACGCGACCCCTCCGATCCGTCGCGCTACCGCTTCGACGGAGAGTCCAAGCCTCTCGAAGAAAAAGTCGCCCGGATCCGACTCGAATGGGGCCCGTTCTCGTGGACCTTGAAAAAGCGCTTCTATCGGACTCTGCACGGTCCCGCGCTGGAAGCCCGGGGCGGGCTCTACGCGTTTCGGGTCGCGGGACTGGAGCGCGCCGTCTTCGCGAACGAAGAGCTCTACGACATGAACAAGGCCTCCTCGTTCGAGGAATTCAAAGGCGCGCTCTCCCGCCACGCGATCGGAATGTTCAACGTCGTTTACGCGGACGCGGGCAACATTCTCTATCAATACAACGCGCTGATCCCCGAACGCGCGCCGGGCTTCGACTGGAAGGGCGTCGTCCCCGGAAACACCTCCAAAACCCTGTGGGGGGACTACCTGCCGCTCGCCTCCTTGCCCCGCGTCGAGAATCCCGCGTCGGGATGGCTCCAAAACTGCAACGCGACTCCGTACGCCACGACGAGTTCGGGGGAAATCCCGGACCCCGCAGACATTCCCGTCGCCGCCGGCATCGAAACCTACGCGAACAACCGAACACTTCGATCGCATGAGACCTTCGGCAGCGACGAATCCATTACCCGGGAAGAATTCCTGAGCTACAAATGGGACCGGCGCTATTCCCGGCGCGCTCCGCTCTACGCCCGCGTCATCGAACCCCTGCTGGATCGCTTCGTTCCCGTCAACGCGCACGAACGGCGTGCGCTGAAGCTTCTGCGCACCTTCGACGGCCGCTTGGAACCTGAGTCCCGAACCGCCGCATTGGTCATCAAAACCTACGGCCCCATCTACGATAAGCAGTACGAGCCGGAAAAAGCGCCCGACCCGCGTCATACGTTTCGTCAGGCCGTCGCATGGCTGGTAAGAACGCACGGGCGCGTCGATCCCCGCCTCGATGAGGTTCAATTCATCTCGCGCGGCGCCCACTCCTTTCCCGTCGCCGGAGGGCCGTCGGTGCTGCACGTCGTCGACCGACACCGCATCGAGGACGGCAAGCTCGTGGGAACGCACGGCGACGGCTTCCTGCAGATCGTGGAATTTCCGAAAGGAAAGCCCGCGCGGGCGACGGCCGTGCACCAATTCGGCGCGTCGAGTCGCCCGAACAGCCCGCATTACGCCGATCAGATGGAGTCCTTCGCCGCGCGGCGGCTGCGTCCGAGTTGGCGGACCCGGGAAGAAATTCTCGCCGATCTCGAATCGCGCTACCGGCCTTAACTCAGCGCGATCCGGGAGCCCGATTCGATTCGGGAATCGCGAACTCGGAGAACGGCTTGCGCCGGTTGAGACTGAGCGCGAAGAAATCGAACGCGTGGATTCCCGTTGTCAGGGTGCCGGGATCCTGTTCGAACCCCGCGATCGCGTCCGAATAGAGGAAGCCCGACGCGACGCGCTTCCCGTGCGAACTGAACGCCAAGCCCGCCGAGGCGTTGTTGCGGACCAACTTCGCCTGAGGGACGTCGTAGCGTGTTCCGTGCAGAGGATCGTCGTTGACGATCGAGGCGCCCGCGAAATCGATCCCGTATTCGACCATTCGGGCGAGAATGTGCTGGACCAGCGCCCGCCCCGTCCCGGTCCGCCCGTACGCCGGATCGACCGCCATCTGCTTGACGAGCAGCATCTCCGCGTCGGGACCGTAGCGCGCCTCGATCGCCCGCCGCGCCAGTACGTTCAGTTCCTGACCCGTGGAATCGGGATGGATCACGCCCTTGCCGTAGACGACCGAGAATCCGTGAATCACGCCTCCTGCGCCCCGGGCGACCCAGATCGCGCTGTCGGGGTGTTCGATGTAGTGACGGAAATAATCTTCCGTATACGTCCAGACCAAAAATCCTGAATCGGAGATCTCCTTCTCGGTCTTTCCCCGTATGGCGGCGAGCCGGACCTGCTCGGTGATCTCGACGAGGCGGGCGAGATCCCCCGCTTTCGCGCGCGAGATCGCGAGCGGCGGATTCCCCTTGCGAATTCTCTGAATTTCGGACCAGCCTCGAAGCAGCGCCGCCTTGATCCGCCCACCCCAGGACCTGCCAAGACGCGAAAAGACGCTGCCTTCGACCGCGCGCAGTCCCGGCGCCGGAGTCGAGGCGGGACCGGCGGCGTTCGCGGCGATCGAAGGCGCCAACCGCGTGCCCCCCGAGGACGGGGAAGCGAAAACGGGAACGGGGGCCTGCCCCGAGAAATCGGCCCGGCCTCCGTCAAAGGTTTCGCGCAAGGCCGCGGCCCGTTCGCCTGAGGAACGGTTCTTCTCGGTTTTTCGCGCGCCCTCGCGCAACACCTTGATTTCCCGCCGCGTTCGCTCGGGGGACTTGGCCGCCCGCAGCACGGGCCGCTCCGGAGCAAGAACGGGGGCGACCGGCAAGACGGCGAGCCCGCCCGAAACCGCGGCCCGCGGCAAAGGAAGTCCCTCGGAAAGAGAGGGTGCCGCGATCGGCGCGACGGCGGAAAGTCCCGAGACTCCCGGCGCAAGCGCGGCGCCGACGGCGATCGCGGAAGTCGCCGCGGGGGCGCGACGGGCCGCGATTGCGGAGAATGCGGGAACCGCGGCGAGCGCGACCGTTAAAGCAGCCAAAACGATTTTCATCCTATCCTCCCCGCGGCGAGGCCGCGAGAGGGGCAATCTAGCGCAAAGGCGTGAAACCTATTTCGGGCCGTGCGGGCACCGGCGTCGTGGAAATAGACCTATCCGAAAATCCCCGGAGGACCGCCTATGAGTGCGGGGTCTGGGACCTCGAAATTCAGACTTCGCGCGCCCCGTCGCGATGACGCGCGTACCACGCGCAGGTGAGGCGGACCCCCGCTTCGAGCCCTATCTTCGGCTTCCACCCGAGACGACGCACCACGGCAGTGGAGAAGCGGCGCCGGGTCTGTCCGACCGGGCGCGCGGGATCGAATTCGATTATTCCCTGGTAGCCGGCGGACAGGGCGATCAGTGAGGCGAGCTTCCGGATCGTCGTCAGTCGGCCGGTCGCCACATTGACGACACCCTGGAACGGGCTGTTGGCAATCCTCAGCATCGCGTCGATACAGTCCTCGATGTACAGGAAGTCCCGCCGCGTCGATCCGTCGCCCCACACGCGCACCGATGGAACCCCGTCGCGCGTTGAGTCAGCGAAGCGACGCACTAGGCCTGCGACCACATGAGAATGCTCGGGATGAAAGTTATCGAACGGGCCGTAAATGTTCGCCGGCAGGCAGTACGCGTAGCGCATCCCCGAGGCCTCGGCGGCTGCCTGCAAGTGGACTAACAGCCCCCGCTTTGCGTATGCGTAGGCATCGTTGGTGGTCTCAGGAACCCCGTCGAGGTAGTCGCGTTCCCGCAGAAGCGAGGACTCGAGTCGCTTCGGGTAGGCGCAGCCGGTACCCATCGCGAAGATGTACGGTACTCCCGTCTCCATCGCCTCCCGGACAACATTCGTGTTGATAGCCGAATTGTCGTAATAGAAGGCTTCCTTCGCGGTAATGTTAGCGTAGATTCCGCCTACGCGGGCGGCCAGGTGGAACAGCGTCTCAGGCCTCGCCCTGCGAATCAGCCGCCGCACATTGGCGCGCTCGCGCAGGTCGCACGCGCTTCCGACACCGGTGACGCGGCAGCCGAGGCGCTCAAGACGCCGCACCAGGTTGCGCCCAACGAGCCCGGTCGCCCCGGTCACCAAGACCCGCGCGTTCCTCCGAAGCCGCACGCTCACGCCCCTTTTCCGGTAGAATAGTAGATCACGCTCGTCCCCTCGTCGTCGAAGCGGATTGGTACCAAATTCAGAGGATGGATCCGCCGTTTGAACGCAGCAGCATCCGTCGGACGGCACACAAAAAGCATGTAGCCGCCGGCACCGGCCCCAAGCAACTTCCCGCCGAGCGCGCCTCCACGCAGGCCCGCGCGGTAGACGGCATCGACCGCGGCGTTTGAGACGCGGGAGATTGTGCGCTTACGCAACCAGCATTCGTGCATCAGCGCGCCGAAACCCTGAATGTCCTGGTCCTTCAACAGCCGGATCCCCTCCTCCACGGAATCTTGGAGAAAGCGCAATTGCGGGACGAAGCGGCGCGTCGGCGTCCTGTTCGAGAATGATACCTTCCCACTAATGCGGCGAGTCGGGATGTACACGAGATGCAGGCACTCGATCAGGGTCTTCTTGAACGCTGCGTCGAGACAGACCGGCTCGACCGTGTAGCCGCTCGCCGAGAAGCGGACATGATTGAGCCCACCGAACGCGACGGCGATCTGGTCCTGCCAGCCTCCACGCTCCTTCAGCACACGGCGCTCCAGGTGGATCGCCTTGTCGGCGAGCGCGCGCTTTGAGACGAACCGCCCCGCCCCGTTCTCTAGCGCCGACAACAGCCCGACCGCGAACGCCGAACTAGTCCCAAGCCCGCTCCGACCCGGCAGGTCCGCGTCGTAATGGACCTCGACATCGCGCTTGCGGTACAGCCGCAGAGCCTCGCGCACCAGCGGGTGGCGCACATTCGCGAGGCGCCCGACAGTCTCGACGCGCGAGTACGAGACGCGAATCGAGTAATCGAAGTAGGGCGGCAGGTCACGCACGGTGACGTAGCAGTACTTGTCGACTGCGGTGGACAGCACCGCGCCACCGTGGCGCGAAAACCACTCCTCAATGTCGCTCCCGCCCCCTAAGAACGAGACACGAAACGGCGTACGCGTAACGATCATCGCCATGTCCGCTATCTAGAAAGGAACGATTCGCCCATTTTCACGCGTTCCCGCCAGTAGTCCAACAGATCGCGCATCGTGGTTGCGAAGGGGATTTGGGGCTTCCAGCCGGTATGCTTACGAAACTTCGTCGTGTCGGGAACTTGAAGATCGGCGTCGATTGGCCGAAGCCGCCGCCGGTCGGTCGCCACGCGGATATTCTTGCGCGTTGAGAGGCTTAGCAGATGCTTCAGCATGTCGCCCACCGAGCAGGAGTGATCGCCGCCGATGTTGTAGTAGGCACCGGCCGTCGGCTTCACGGTGACCAGCATGTGGTAGGCACGCACCGCATCACGGACATCGGCGAAGGTCCGCAGCGAGTTGAGGTTTCCGGTCTTCACGACCGGCGCAAGGCGCCCTGCTTCGATCAGCGCGATCTGCTTCGCGAAAGTAGACTCGGCGAAGACGTCGCCGCGCCGCGGACCGGTATGCGTGAACATCCGCGTCGTCATCACCGTCATCCCGTAGGCCTCGGCGTAGAAGCGGCCGAGAAGGTCGGCACCGACCTTGGAGATCGCGTACGGCGAGGCCGGGTGAAAGAGCGCGTCCTCGCCGATCGGCAGCGCCGAGCGCACAACGCGACCGAAAACCTCGGACGAAGCGCAGACATGGACAATCGGCTTTCCGCCGACGATACGCAGCGCTTCCAGCACGTTCAGCGTCCCGATCACATTCGTCTGCAGCGTGTCTGCAGGTGCTGTGAAGCTGGTCAGCGGATAGCTCTGTGCCGCGAGGTGGAATACGAAGCGGGGTTTGGCTTCGCGGAACAGCCGAATCAGCGACGCCAGGTCGTTGACATCGGCGTAATGGAAGCGCAGCCTTCGCCGCTTCTCCGCGAGCGGGAGCAGATGCCGAACATTGTCGAGCGGGCTGCGCCAGCGTGCGCAGCCGACAACCTCCCAATCCGTATTCTCGAGCAGGTAGTCGGCCAAGTGCGACCCGACCATGCCGGTGATACCGGTAATGACTGCGCGTTTACCGGCCATCAGAAGTGCTTCCGATAGAGATCGAACGCCTTCGCCGACTCGGGCGGGATGAAATCGTAGATTCGCTCGGCGTCGACGCCCAGAGCCTCAAGTAACGCCAGGTTCTTCTCGTAGCCGAGGACCTCGAGCATTAGGTCACGCGTAAGGTCATGTTCGTTGCGGTCCTGGCGGACAGAGGCACGATTGAAGACGACGGCGTGCCCCCTCGCCTGGTAGAAGTACGCCCCCCAGATGTCGTCCATCCGCCCGACGAACGGAAACAGGAAGTAATCCTTAAGGCTCTCGCGGGAGAGCAGCGTGTTCTGGGAGTCGAACGGTGCCCACGCGTCCGCGGCAAACGGAAAGCCCTTTCGATCGAAAGAGCAGTCAGGACGGTGCTCCATGCGGCAGAGTGCGTCGACATCCGGGTCGCCGTCCCAGAATCCGGCCTCGGCGTCGACGCGTGGGATCAAGAAGCCATCCTCGAACACATCGTAGCGCCGGCGGTGCAACAATTGTACCGGGTAGCCCCGGTGCCATAGATGGCGGTACTCGGTCGCGCCAAGAGGATCGAACGCCGGGAGGTCGCACGCATAGCGCCGGACAGTCGCCGGACCGCCGACGAGGGGCTCGGCACCCCAGAAATCGTATGGGATATTGTCATCATCGACGGTCGCGATCACATCAGCCCCTCGATCGTAGGCCATCAAGTAGCCGATGTTTCGCCGCTGTACCAGGTTCCAGCCGAGAGCGTCCGACAGCGGCTTCGCGAATGCTTCCTGCGCCTCAGGCCCAGCGTAAGTCCCGCGTTCAAGCGCGTAATCCTTCGGCGTCTTCTTGTCGCCGATGACGATCAACTCCCATCCGTCGAGCGCGTCGAACTTCCGGATCGCCTCGGTCGGCTGGTTGATCGTTGTCGCGACGATGATCTTCTTCATGCGTTGACCCTTCGGTCGGCGGCGGCCGATCCCCGATTTGTCCCAAGAATCTCCCCACAGAGAAATTTAAGCAAACGCATACCCGAAGGCAGTGCCTTAAAATGCGTCGCGCCGTAGAATCGAGACCGCTCGCGCACCGGCACCTCGCAGCGCTTGAGTCCAAGCTTGTAAGACCGAATCCCCATCGCGAGGTCGATCTCCTGTCCCTCCGGTTCGATGTGCATCGCCTCGAAGGCCCGGAGAGTGAAACCCTTTACACCGTGCAGCAAATCGGTGATCCGTACTCCCTCTCGCCGCCACAACAGGCTGACGATGCGTCCCAGCCCCAGCACGAACCACTTCCGCGGCTTGATCCAGGCGTCGTCTTCCTCGTTACGCGAACCCACGATGTTGCGGCTCGCGATTACGAGTTCGAATCCTTCCTCGAGGCGAACCTTGATCTCCAGCAGCGACTCGACGGGAATCGTCCCTTTCGGGAAGAAGACGACCAGCGCGTCCCCGGTCGCGACCTCGGCCGCGTAGGCGTAAGCAGCTGTCAATCCGAGACGTGGCTGCCGGTGCACCGGAATGCCGCAGCCCTCAAGGTACTCAATCGTCCCGTCGGTGCTGTGCGCGTCGATGCAGAATACCTCGTGAAAGGTCTCACGCGCAATCGCCGGGACGTCGCGACGACAGCCCGGCAACTCATTGAATGTCAACAGGCAAAGTGAAACCCTGATCACGCTGGGCTAGGATACCAAAATCGGTCGGGGCGCGAGATAGTTCGGTGTCCATGGGACAGGGGTTAAGACCGATCAATTCCTAAATTTACCGCTGAATTATATAGAATTACCTCATATGTTCAAGCAGGCGCGCGACGCCTTCGCCTCCCTCCCCCGCAATTTCTGGATCGCCCTCGGGGCATCCGCGCTCCTTCGTCTCTGGGCCGGCTGGCACAATCCGACGATCCCTCACACCACAGCATCCCCGTATCGCGAAATGGCCATCCAGCTCTTCAACACGGGCGTCCTCGGCTTCGATGGAATCAATCCATCGGCGTTCCGCCTGCCCGGATATTCGTTGGCGATGGATGCGCTTTTTTTCATAACGCGCAGACCGGAAAACGCCGCGCAGCTCATCGCCCTGAACCTCGCGTTCATGCTGGCGTCGCTCCTTTTGACCTTCCTGTTCGCCCGGCGCGCCGTCTCCGAGTCCGCCGCCATCGCCGCCGTTTGGCTGCTGGGATTAAACCCTCACATGGCGGCGCTCAATCTAAGCCTGGGCATCGAGACGATCTATCTGCTCAACCTCTCGCTCATCGCGTGGACGCTCGTGCGGCTCGCCGATGACCCGGACCCTCCCGCGCGTTGGGCCCTCGCCGGGGCAGCGATTGGGCTGAGCCTGACCGTGCGCTCTACCTTTTTGGTTTTTCCGTTCCTACTCGCCGCGGGATGGGTTTTCCTGCACCCCAAGCGCCCCCGTTTTCGCAATGGAGCCCTGCTATTTTTTTGCGCGTACGCCTTTGTCGTTCCGTGGACGGCGCGCAACTACGTTCATTTCGGCCGGATCGTCCCATTCGAGGACGGCATGGGCTGGCACACGCTCTGGCAGGGATCGGTCGGTGTCGAGGGCATCATCCCCGACTCTGCGCTTCCTGAACCCATGCAGACCTACTATTGGAACAACGATCCCCGCATCGGACCGCTCTCCAAAGAATTGGCCGTCAAGAACATCTCGGAGTCGCCTCTTCGCTACGCCTCGTACTGCGTAGGCCGCCTCCCGCTGCTGTGGCTGAAAAACGGCTGGCCGGAAATCCTCTTCAACACGACGGAGGCCTTCCGGGAGTACCGTTCGCGCGGCGATTGGCTGAGAGCCGGAACGAAAGCGTTCTTCAAACTGCTCGAACTGTGCTTTCTGATCGGCGCGGTCTGGGGGGCGCTGCTCGGACTCCATTCCCCTAAACTGATGCCGCTCTCTCTGATGCTCGCCTACATGAACATCCATATCTTCACGATGGGACTACCCCGCTACACGACCCCCATCCTGGGAGTCATGAGCCTTTTCTTCGCGTTCGCCGCCGCCGACGCCCATGCGCGCCTACTTCGCAGAACCGCATGACGGACGCAAAAATTCGCTCAGACTCCCATCGGCTCACCCGAAGCGTCGCCTCGCCCACAGCATCATCATAATCGTCGCGAGCACCGTTGCGCCGAGCAAGGCGTAGGCCCGCCATTTTCGCCATTGGACACTGTCCGGCGCCGGCAGCCCTAAAGCGTTGGAGACCTCTTTCGGGATCGAGGGCAAACCCGGAATCCGGTCCAACAGCGACGGTTCGCCCGCCCCCGACCTGCTCCGCGAGACCTTCCGCGAACTCCTAAGCACAATGCGCTCGCCCGTCTTCTGATCCACGAGCACCGCCACTCCCGGCCCGCTCTCCACTGTTTCCCCGGCAGCCAACACCGTAATCGTACTCGGCGCGAGCGGCGCCGAGCGATCTCTTGAAGCGGCGGCAGCGGCCGGGCGAGGGCCCTGCTCCGCCGCTGCGCCGGGGAGCGCCGGCGCCCGACATCGCCGCGACCGCGGCGCTCAGGCGGCGCGCCGCGTCGGGATCGCCTTGCGCCGCCGACTCCGCGGCGCTTTGCAGATCCCCCAAGCCGTTTAAGCGCGTGATTTGCGACTTATGCGCGTCGATCACCTTCGAGACGATGCCGGTCTTGTCGGAATCCGCGAGCTTTTGCAGCGCGGCTTCCGGCGCCAGGCCCGAGTCCAAATCCTTTTTGACCTGCGCGATTTGGCGCAGTTCGTAAAGCGCAAAAACCGCCCGCAAACAGCATCCACGCAAGGAACCCGTATTTGAAAAGACGGCGCATCGTCCGATAAGCATAAGGCGCGAGAGGGAACCGCGCAAGACAGGCGGCCCGGCGAATTCAGAGACCGGTTCCAAGGGCCTGCTTTAAATCACTTATTACTTTACAAGCTATTGCTTGTAAAGTACTAAGGGGCTCAAAAAATCCGCCGACACCCTGCTCTTTCGCAATCCGGAACATGCCGATATATTCGCTGTAACTTCGGATCGACAAGCCGCAAGCGCAGCTGTCTTCTAGAGCCACGACAAAGACACTCCGGTCAAGGCAAGGATGGTAAATCCCGCCGTAATAGCCGACAGAACAACAACGCGTCGGGACCATTGGACACCGATCGAAAATATGAGTGCAACGGCGATTGAACTTAAAGCAATGCTAATGGGTTGGAATATCCATATTGGTCCTTGCCCAACCTCTCGAAAGAGAGCGAACCATCCGAGAGATCCTAGTAACTGAAGGATGAATGCAAAAGCCACCAAGACTCCTGCCGCAAGCCAGAGTGATTTTCGCCCGCGTCGCGACATTGCAGTTAGCAAAAACAAGTGAAAAGCAATCACGCCCAGCAAGATGAGGATTCGAAATGTCGCAGGTGCGAAAGTCGTTTTCATAGCGATGTCAGTTCAATGAATAAATCGGACGATACATACAACGCGAAACAATCGACTCACCGCCTCCATGAAGAAGTCTACTCATTGACACCTGCCAACCCGACCGTCTATAATAGGTCGAAGGCTTTGCGGCTCACGCCGCATTGCCTTTTTGCTTTTCCCTCTTGCTGCGAAGATCATAAACCACGTAAATCCCTTCAGATTTTGCCTCTCCGATTCTTGAATCAATCCTCAAAGATTGGAGTTTTTCAACATATGGAGCCAACTCTTTTCTAGCCCTCGGAACCAACGGCTTTCGGTCGAATTCGTGGCCCCAACTCAGTATGTAGGCCGCCAAATCTGCGACCTGAATTCCGACCGTCAGGTCACTGTGAACAAAAAGAGGTTCCGGAACTAGACGCTCGGACCGGTCCCTACCCGTTTTGAAATCCTGATAATAGGATTGCATCTGGCCAAGAAGAATGTGGCTTGCAGATTTATCGAGTTCATAGAAGACTATGATTCCCATGTGTTCCCGCGGCTTCGAGTCGACAAAATAGAAAAACCGTTCGAATAGATAGGCATAGTCTTTCCGGAGAACCGTGATTTTGCGATCCCCCGGGGCGTCTACCGGAACCAGAATCCCAAGAAACTGCCCCTTAAAACTACTGGCCAAATCGAGAACCGCGTCGACATAAGCCAGTTTCGCCTGCGCAAGGGCGGAAATCGATTCCCGCGTTCCCATCGATCCATTCCGAAGAGTGAACTCAGCAAGTTTTTTCCGCTCGGCCGGTTCGAAGCGCTTGCACCACGAGGCCTTTTTGAAAACACGGGGATTTAGGAATTTGTCCCCTTTGATTTCCTTCAAGTCAATCTGATCTCTTTCTGTCTTTTTGAGTGCGCGCCGTTCTGCATTAAGAACAGGGTATGCAACGCCGAAAATGGCCTCCTGTAATTGGAATACCGCCTGGATAAACGGCCACAAGGCACCATCCCGAATCGCAAAACCTCCGAGCACTTCCGCGGGCGCCAACTTCCTGTCATGGCCGCTTTCATCGACGAAAAGAAAATAAGACATTGTTCGATTCTACACTAGTAATGCAACTCAGATGCAGCCTAATACGCTCAATTTACAATCCAACAAATCAACGCGCCGGACGCCCGAATCGCCCGAACGCTTCGATTCCGTCACAATCCCGTCACGGAATCGTTGCCTCCAGTCCCCATGGGAATCGTATGCTAGGAGCGTGGAAGACTCGAAACCGGCCTCCAAGGAGAAGTGGATCACGCTCTCGCAGCACCTATCCGGCAAGGTGCAGCCGGCGGTCCCCGGCGAGAAGGCGTCGCTGCTGACCGAGCGCTTCTACAACCGCGATCTATCCTGGCTTCAGTTCAACGAACGGGTTCTCCACGAGGCGGCCGACGCCTCCGTCCCCGCGCTGGAGCGCCTTCGCTTCGCGACGATCGTCAGCTCGAACTTGGATGAATTCTTCATGGTCCGAGTGGCCTCCGTGCGCCGCGATGCCGACCGGCCCAAGCACGCGAACTATCCCGACGGGCTCGATCCCCGGCACCTGCTCGCGCAGATCCGCGAGCAGGTACTGCGCCAGAAATCGCGCCAGTATCACGCCTTGCGCGGGGTTCTCGACGCCTTGAAGAAAAGCGGAATCATCATCCAGACGGATTTCCCACCGGACCCCGCCCTCGACAAGGTCATGCGCGCCAAGCTCGGTGAGGCGCCGTTTGTGTTGAACCGTTCCGACGAGGAGCCGCCGCGCCTGGCGGCCCAGCGCACCTACGTCTACATCCGTTTCCCGCGCGAATACGCAATCGTCGACGTCGGCGACCGCAGCCAGCGGCTCGTCGAATTGCCCAGCGAGCCGGGCACGGTCCGCTACGGCCTGGCCGGACGCTGGGTGGCCGCGCGCGCGGCCGCGCTGTTTCCCAAGCGCGACTTGATCGAAGCCTTCCCGTTCAAGGTGCTGCGCGACGCCGAAATCGGCCTCGATCCGCAGGAAGAGGAATCGCTGAAAGAACAGGTGATGGCGGGGCTCGTCAAACGCCCGAAACACGCCCGGGTGATCCGTTTAGAAGTCGACTCGCAGTCCTACTCGGAGGGCGCGCTTCTTCTCGCGACCCAACTCGGGGTCGACTCCGCGTCCCTCTACCGCTTCGATCTGCCCCTCGATCTGAAGGTGCTTTCGGGAATCTACGATCTGGAGGGGCGCGACCGGCTGCGCTATCCGGCCGTGAAGCCGTACTTGCCCCCGTTTTTGCGCCGCGCGGACCTGTTCGCGACGATGAAGAAAGGAGACGTTTTGCTGCACCATCCATACGACTCGTTCGACATCGTCGTCGAGTTTCTCGCGCAGGCCGCCCGAGACCCGCAGGTGACGAAGATATTCCATGCGCTTTACCGCACGAGTCAGGCCTCCCCGATCATCGAGGCGCTCAAAAGCGCGGCCCAGTCGGGGAAAAAGGTCACCGCCTACGTGGAGATCCGCGCTCGTTTCGATGAGGAAGCCAACATGAAGTGGGCCGAGGAACTCCGCGCGGCCGGCGTTCGCGTCGTCGAACCGATCGGGCGATACAAGGTCCACTCGAAGATCACCCGGGTCGTGCGCGAGGAACCGGGAGGATCCCGGGTCTTCTTGCACCTGGGCACGGGCAACTATCACCCGGGGACGGCGCGCCAGTACACGGATGTGGGGCTCTTGACCGCCGACGCGGCGATCGGAGAGGAGACGGCCGCCTACTACCGCGCGCTCAAGCGCGGCGAAAAACCACCGGAGACGAAAGAACTGCTGATCGCGCCGGGAAACCTGCACGAACGCTTCGAAGCGCTCATCAAAAACGAAACGAAGGTCGCGCGCGCGGGCGGCCGGGGACGCATCATCGCCAAGATGAACTCGCTGGTCGACCCGGACATCATCGAGGCGCTCTACGAGGCCTCGAAGGCGGGGGTCAAAATCGAGTTGATGGTCCGGGGCATTTGCTGCCTGCGTCCGGGCATCACCGGCCTCTCCGAGAACATCCGGGTCGTCAGCGTCGTCGACCGTTTCCTCGAGCACAGCCGCATCTACTATTTCCGAAACGGGGACAACGGCAAGTCGCGGCTGTACCTTTCAAGCGCGGATTGGATGCCGCGGAACTTCTACACGCGTTTTGAAATCGCGTTCCCGGTGAAAGACCCGCAGTTGATGCGCTTTATCCGGGACGTGATCCTGAAGACGAGCTTCAACGACAATCAGAAGGCCTGGAAGCTGGGCGCGGACGGGAAATACGTGAAGATCTCAGCGAAGCCGGACGAACCGAAACGACGTTCCCAGGACTACTTCCAACAGCTCGCCCGCCGGCATTACCGCGGGACGCCGCTCGAGAAGCGATTCGCCGACTGACTACTTTCCGATAAAGAACGAGCCGCAGCGGTGGTACTTGTCGAACCGCTCGTGGCGGAGTTCGAAACGCCGGACCAGCTTCGCGTCAAAACGCATCAGCGCGTCGAGGTGGCGCAGCTTGCGGCTGATGCTCCCCTCGGGAGCCTTGATCTCGTTTTCGTACTCGCAGAACGAGGAGAGCGGGTGCAGCCCGGTCTTGCTGATGTGAAAGGTGAAAACGCGGTCGAGCGAGGGTTCGAGGCAGGCCTCCCCCAAATCGACGAGGAACTTGTCCTTTTGATAGACGCAGAGGATCGGGCCCTGGCCGACGGCGCGCATCGTCCGCTCGCCGAGGTGGCGGCGCATCGCCGCGGCCATCGGCACCGGCAGCGCCTCGCGGAACAACTGCTGAATCGTCTCCATATTGAACTGCACGATGTCGTGATGGCTTTCTTCCAGAACCAACCGCTTGAGCCGTTTCGTCGAGAACTCCGAACGGTACAGCAAACCGTTGCGGTGGAATCCGGGGCCCTTATACTGCAGGTAGACGCGCGATCCGTTCCCTTTATAGCGCAGGCGCAGACTCGCTCCCTTTCTGAACAGGGACATGCGCTTCGTATCGAGGAATTGATCGAAAAAGGTGACCGACTTCTGGTGCTTGACGCCGCGCCGGCCCGTCAACCACCGCTTGAGTTCCTGCGCCCGCTCGGGGACGACGCGGCGTTTCGCCTCGATCTCGATGAAGCGGGGATCGTCGATGCCCAGGCGCTTGCAAATTCGAAACGCCTCGGGAGAAGCCACGACAATCAGCGCCGGGACTTGGAGCGGCGAGCGGGAATCGGCTCGCGCAGCCAGACGGCCGCCTTTTCAACGAAGGCCCGGAAAGTCGGATGCCCATCGTCCATCCACTCCGTATGGCCCGCGTCCTCGATCCAAAAGAGCTCCTTCGGACCGGGGTAGGCACGGTGCAGCGAGCGGGCTTCCTCAACCGGATGAAGTCGGTTTTTTTCGGCGTGGGCGATTAAAATCGGAACCTTCTTAAGATGACTGAGTCGCGGCTCAGGCGCGAAGCGCAGCAAAGATTCCGCGAGCACCATCTTCACGCTGCCGGCGAACTCATCGCGCGCCCGGAACTCCCGGTCGACGTAGGCCTGGGTCTCCGGATCGAGCGGATAGATTGAAAACGGGTCCACCGACCGCGCCGTCCCCGTCTTGCGGGCGAGCAGGCTTTCGCGGCGCACCCACTCTTGAAATTTTTTCCACTGCTCCGGGCCTCGAACCGCCTGCTGCTGACGCTGTCCGTTGTAAAGTCCGTTGACGCTGACCAACGCGTGAAGATTCGAGATCGAACGCGCGGCCTCGAGGATCAATCCCCCCGCCAACCCCCATCCGAGCAGCGCCAACGGCCCGCTTCCCTGATGGCGCACCCGAACGAACTCGGCCGCATTGACGATGTCCCGAACCTGCTCTTCGAGCAAGACATTGCCCCGCGGTCCCTCGCTCTTGCCCAATCCGCGGTAATCGAATCCGAAGCAGCTGAGTCCCCGTGCGGTCAACGCGCGCGCGAACCGCGCGGGCGTCACGCTTTTTAGCCCGAGCAGACCCGAATTGATCAGGACGATCGGGGCCTGGGGGTCGCTTCCGTCTTCCGGAAAGTAGAACGAGGCGTTGAGCCGGTAGCGCTCGCTGTAAAAGGTGGTTTCCTGTTCGATCATAGGCACAACTTCAACGCCGAATCCTATCTTTTTTGAGATGGAGTTGAGAAGCCGCCCGGGAGGCTATTTGGGGCGAATCAGGCCGCGGTACCAGGCCGGGCCTAAGCCGGAGAGCAGGATCAACAGCCCCGCGGAGGCCATTCCATCCCCGCGCCCGAGCCTCTGCCGGAACAACACGAACGGTCGGGCCAACACCGAGCCGATCGTGGGAGGATCGACGACAGGAGTATGATGCAGCGCCCCCGACAGAAACGCGAACGCCGCGGCGGTCGCGATCAAAAATAACGGGAAAAGCATATCGGAGAGGCTCTCGGCGACTCCTGCGCTGACCGCATAAACGAGCACGATGCAGGCAATCGCCGCCCCGAACAGACCCGCCGCGCCGGGCCAACGGAGCCCGGAGTCCGTCAAGGTCGTCAGCGGAGACCCTCCCGGAAGTCCGAAGCAATGCCATGCGGCGATGGAAACGGCGAGGAGCAGCGCCAGCAGGAAACGGTCCCCTCCGGTCTTCTTATCGTCGAGCGCAAGCAAGAAAGCGCCCCACCCCGACAAGACGCCGGCCGACAGCCACGGCGCCGACCCCGCTCCGGCGGCGGCCGCGAGAGCGGGGCTGGTCGAATCCTGGGTCAGCAGGCCCGCTCCGTGAAGGATACCGACGCCGGTCGCGGCCAGCGCCATCGCCGCAACGCCGGCTTGGTGCGGAGCGAACCACCAGGCGCCCGCGGCGCAGCCCGCCGCCCCGACGGCCGCGAGGATGTTTCCCGTGTTCCCCCCGAAAAACGCCAAGGCCCCGGCCCCCAACGCGAGACCGCTGGCCGCGGCCAAATTCAAGGCCGGGGCGGGGCCGCCAGGCCGCGCGGCGGCACGCGGCGCGGGGGAAGGACGCGGCGCCTGCGTCGGGACCGGGGTAAGATTGCGAATGCGGCGCGGCATCGGCTGCGTCACCGCGGCGCCGAGATCGATCTCCATTTCCCCGGCGATCGTGGCATCCCCCAGAACGACTCCAGGAGAACTGAGTTCCTGCAGCACGGCCTCCGCGTTCGGATAGCGGTCCTTAGGCTCCTTGGCCATGAGCTTGGAAATGATCTTGGCCGCCTGACGGCTGACATCGGGGGAGCAATGGCGGACGTCGGGAACCGGCGCCTCGCGGTGCTGGGAAATCACGTCGGCCGCCGTATGTCCCGCGTACGGCGCCTCGCCCGCCAGCATGTGATACAGCGTCCCTCCGACGGCGTAAAGATCGGAACGGGCGTCGATCGCGCCTCCCCACGCCTGTTCCGGCGGCATGTAGTCGGGCGTTCCCTGGATTTGAGTCGACCCCTCGGGCCCGTCCGAAGGCGCGGCCAATCCGAAATCCGCGATGCGGACCGCGCCCTCCTTCGATATCAGGATGTTCGACGGCTTGATGTCCCGGTGTACGATTCCCCGGGAGTGAGCCTCTTTGAGCCCTTCCAAAACGGCCTTCAAGATCGGCACGGCCTCGATTGGAGCCATCTTTCCCTTCGCCTTCAGTCGGTCCTCGAGCGTTTCCCCCTCGACGAACTGCATGACGATGTAATTCCAGCCCCCCTCGCTTCCCTGATCGTAGACCTGAACGATTCTGGGATGTTCGAGTTTCGCCGCGGCCTGCGCCTCGCGCAGAAATCCTTCAAGAAAAGATTTATCGCGGGCGAGTTCAGGTCTCAGGATTTTTAAAACGACCGGACGATCGAGGCGATCGTGATGCGCCCGGTACGCGAAGCCCATGCCGCCCTCCCCGAGCTTCTCGAGAATGCGGCAACCGCCCAAGCGCTTGTTGAGGAATGGATCCTGTCCCACAGTGCTATTATAGACGGAGTTTTAAAAATGAACGAGGGGGTCGACATAATTTGTAAACTCCCTGCCGGGACCGCCCCGAATTCCGCCCTCCCGGAGCTCCTGTTGGGAATATTCATTGACCGCAGAACCGTTTTTGCGATAAAATAGACGGGTTCCGTTGGAGTCGGTTCCACCAGAGGCGGACGCCCTCCGAAAACGGCCCTCGATAAGCTGTGACTCAGCCGAACACGGTTTATCAAGAGTCGTTTTCGTTTGTAGCGGATTTTTCGCGGGCGTAGTTCAATGGTAGAACACAAGCCTTCCAAGCTTGATACGTGGGTTCGATTCCCATCGCCCGCTCCAAAGGTTTCGCTGGGATAGCTCAGCTGGTAGAGCATCTCCATGGTAAGGAGAAGGTCGTGGGTTCGAGTCCCATTCCCAGCTTAGATTTGTCGCACGGTCGTGAATCGCAGTACTAGCAGTCCCGGCAGGGCTGCTGTTCTGGCCGCTCAGTCAGCGGGCAGTATAAAGGATTAGACAACAGCCCCGAAGCACGGGCGAGGAATAGACCAGGAGAACGGCATCATGGCCAAGGAAAAATTCGAACGCAACAAACCTCACGTCAACATCGGGACGATCGGACACGTCGACCACGGTAAGACGACGCTG
>PFUL01000144.1 GCA_002790095.1 Elusimicrobia bacterium CG_4_9_14_3_um_filter_62_55
GGGCGGCCCCGGCGGGGAATTGGCCGTCTACACCGGCCCGGCGCGCGACACCGCCTTCCCGCTCGTTTCCAAGCGAAAGGACAACAAGATCGTGATGTTCGATCCGCTCAACACCATTATCAGCCGCGTGGCAGGTGGAGGAGGAGGCGTAGAAGGCGGCAACGACGAGTCTCTGACTTCCTCCGAACTGAGAAGTAAGATGATAACCGGCGCCCTCGATTTGTCCCAACTGCAGATCGTCCTGCGCGCGCTCGTCACCCGCGCCGAGGCGCGCTTTTTGGGAAAACCGAAGATTTTGACGATGAACAACCAGGCGGCCCGCATCTCGACGCAGCGAGACGAGGCGCTCTCGATCACCAACAGCATCACCTCGAACTCCGGAGGACTTTCCGAGGGGGGCGTCAAAATCGAGCGCGGACAGACGGGATTGAATCTTCGCGTGACCCCGCAGGTGAACCAGGAAGGTTTTATCACCATGCTCATCGAGCCCGATTTCACCAACGCGATCGAATCCCGCGTCTCCACGCAGTCTCAGCGCGTCTTCGACACGGCTTCGCGCGGCGCCCGCGCTTTGGTGCGGGTCAAAAACGGCCAGACCCTCGTCCTGGGCGGCCTTTTGGAATCGCGAGAGTCCAAGAGCGTGAGAAAGGTGCCCTTTCTCGGCTACATCCCGCTGATCGGCTGGCTGTTCACGACGACCAGCAACTCGCGTTCGAACACCGACCTCGTCATCTTCATCACGCCCACGATCGTTAACGATTAAAATCACAAGTTGAACACCGCGCGCGTCTTGACGCGAACGCGGCCGCCTGTTAATCTTAGAGCAGGAAACGATATGGGTTTAAAACGCGGCGGTTTTACGCTTGTCGAGCTGTTGGTCGTCGTGCTGATCGTCGGCATTCTCGCCGCGATCAGCGTCCCCCAGTACAACAAATCGGTGGAGACCTCGAAGGCCGAGGCGGCCGCGTCGACGTTGACGATGATCGGTCAGGCCCAACGGATGTTCCAGCTCGATTCAGGCAGCTATGTCGCCAACGGAACGATGGCCGACAGCTGCAATTCCAAGTGCTGTCGGGGAGGCGTCTGCTCCGAACCCGCGACCGACAGGTGCCAACTCGTCGCCTGCAAGTACCTCGCGTCCCAACCGTGGGACGGCGCAAGCTATTATTTCCAGGCCGGAACCAGCGTGACCTGCGGCGTCAGCGCCAGCTGCCCTTCGGGCGCCTCGCGCATCGCCTGCGCGCGCCGGCAAGGGGCAAGCGCCGAGCCCTACGCGTCCTGGGGATACATCTACTGCTCGGACGGATCCATTAAATGGGATTCGGCGAAGGGCACTCCCGAATTCAAACTCTAAAGGGAAGAGGAGACGGCGGTCTCGGCCGGCGCCGGGGTCTTTTTTTCGTCCGCCTTCATGCGGGCGGAGTACAACGCCAGTCCCAAACCGGCCCAGGCGAGTTCGCGAATGTGACGGACGATGCCGAGCGCGAAGCCGGCGCGCGCCGACATCCCGAGCATCGCGAAAATCGCCGTTTTCCCGGCTTCCTGCGTTCCCACCTTGGCAGGAACCATGAAGAGGAGCCCGTCGATGATGCTCGACATCGTCTCGATGGCCAAGGCGGTTCCCCAGTCGACCGGAATTCCAAGGAACCGGCAGATCCAATAAACCTCGATCGCGTTCCACGCGAACCCGCCCAGGAAGAAGACCACGGATAGCGCGGCACGCCCCGGGTGATCCTGCAGAAAGGACTTGATCTGTTTGGGCATGCCGCGAAGGCCGCCGGGAAGGGCGTCGGGGTCCGCGGTCTTACGCTCGGGACGGAACTTCTCGTAGGCGATGAACCCTGCCAAGGCCAGGATCGCCAGGACCGCGGCCGCCTGCAGCCAACTCTGATAAGGGGCGATCGCCGGAATTCGGCCGCCTACGAGCCACGCCGCGCCGAACAACGCGAACAAAAATTGGGCCATCCCCTGGGAGAACTTAGCCGCCACGACTCCGGCGAGCCGGACATCGAAGGAGGCCCCCGGGCCCAGCAAAGACGCGCGGGCAAACTCCCCGGCGATTTGGGCGGTGGGCGTCAAATAGTTGACGCCGTCGCCGATGACCCGGTAGCGCAGCAATTCGCTCAGCGAATAGAGTTGGGCGGTCTTCGGGCGCATCGCAAACCGCCAGCCCAGCGCGTTGAAGCTGTGCGCGCCGATCTCCTGGAGAAGAATAAAGACGAAGCCCCAGCCCACCTTCCCGACCAACGAGGCCACGGAGGAGACGTCCATTTTCCAGAGCAAGGCCCCAAGCGTCAAAAATCCGGCGGCCAGGATGATTTTCTGGGCGAATTTCACGCGGACACCCCGGTTCTCCCGGTCCACGCCGAGGTGAAGAAGGCGTTCGCGTCCCGCAGGGCCGCGGGGCGATCATCGGCCTCGCGAAGCGTGCGGGCCAGGCGCGCGAACAGCATTCGGGGCCTCAGGTAAAAACGCCGCGAGAGGCGGCGGGCTTCCCGCCGCAGCGCCTTTCTCGAGTACGAACCGCCTTCCGCGCGAAGATTGGTTTGTATGGATTCCAGCGGCAAAGATAGGGCGAAACGCCGCGTTTGGGCCAGCGTTGCCTCGTTTTCTCCCTCGCCTCCGAGAACGAAAAGACCGTGGACGGCGATCGAGAATCGACGGCAGTCCTCGGCGAAATCGCGGGCGCGCGCGGCGTCGTACGGGAACCCCCTTTTCGTCAATAAAGCGTCCGATCCCGAGCGAAATCGCGCGCGTACGCGGCCGAGTCCCGATTTGGAGAGGGCGGCCAGAGCCGTTCCCGGGAGGGTGGGCTCCATCGCGCAGGACCAGCGGATGCCCACGGGGGTCATCGCCTGAGCCAAGGCTTCCGCGCGTCCCGGCTCCGCGGAGGCGGGGGAGCCGACGAGATAGAGTTCGCGCACCGAGGGAAAGCGCGATCGTGCTTCAGACGCCAATTGCGCGATTTCGACGGGGGAACGGTCGTTGGCGTCGATTCCCAAATAAGGACGGCTGAGGATCGGAACTTGGTAGCGTTCGACGCGGAGATCGCGTTCGTAGACGTCCATTTCGTCGCCGCCGGAAGGCGCGTCGACCCGGGCGAAGGCGCGCGCGGCCTCCGCGTCTCCGTACTCGATGCGGGCGTCCCACGCGAAGCGGTCCGGCGCCGGCTGTCCGGCGTGTACGACGGCGGCCAAGCGGACCCGCGGATCGCTCGCTTTCAGCGCCCGCGCGGTGCGCCGCGCGTCGCTCGGACGCCAACCGGCGTCCACGAAGACTCGGTCGAACCCGCGGGCGAGCAAAGGGATTTCCCCGGACGAGCAGCCTTCGACACGGGCGTCCACGAGTTTGACCGACGGAATCCCGCCGGCCAAACGCGACAAGCGCGTCGGCATCCAGCCGCCGCGTTCGGAGCGGCCGGCGCGCGGATCCGGGGGATTCAAGAAAAGACTGCGCATGATCAAAGCGAGCGTTCGAAGAGAACCGCCGAGTTGGACTGGCGGAGCAGCTTGAAGCCGAGGCCTTTAAACACCGCGTCCGGGCGGCCCAGACCGCCCCGCAGGGCGTTCGTCCATTCCGGGTAATGCTGCGGTTCCCCGATTGGGTGGGTGATAAACAAGAGGTAGTCGACGCGCCAGCGCCCCGTGATCTTCGGAACGTCGGAGAGCTTGTTCGGGATGTTGATGGACGGCCGTCCGCCGTACCAGGTGATGGTCGCGGGGGCATTGGTCATCACCCGGGAATCGGGAGGAATGCGATCCCGCATAAACGCGATTTCGGGCCACGCGGGCAGGGGCTTCCCTGAGGGGTGCGCGGCGACCGTCGGCGAAGTCCTCAGATAACTCCAACCCATGAATTGGAGCTGCAGGAGCAGCATCAGGGCGGCGAGAATGCGGTATCCGGTCCGGTCCGTGCGCCGAACGAGGAAGTCCGCCGCGAACGCCAAGGGCCAAGGGGCCAGCCAGAGATAGTGATGGTTTCCCATGAAGCCGAGGTTCTGATAGCGCAGAAAGGACATCACCGCGAG
Organism: Elusimicrobia bacterium CG_4_9_14_3_um_filter_62_55; assembly: GCA_002790095.1. GTDB lineage: Bacteria > Elusimicrobiota > Elusimicrobia > UBA1565 > UBA1565 > UBA1565. Next base: position 4,028 of record PFUL01000144.1, read on the forward strand.
TTCGACGAGAAGAAGCGTTCCGGCCAAAGACGCGAAGCGCCGGGGGGCTCCCGTTTGGGTGTACAGTCCCAAAACCGCGAACGGCATCGCCAATTGCAGGTCCCACATGCCCGGCCAATCGGAGAGGAAGCGATTGAAGAGGCTCCATCCCTTATAGAGGACCGCACACAGCGAGACCGGGTCCAGGAAATCCCAGGGCGTGTAGAGGCGGTATTCCATCCAGGGCAGACCGTCGACGATGGTGTATTCGGCCATATTCCACAAGAGAACGCCCGGCGCCGACGCGCCGAAGACGCTCCAGCGGTAGAGCGTCCAAGGGAGAACGAGAACCGCGAAACCTCCGAGCATAGACAGGCAGAGCGTGCGGGGGAATTTCCATCTCCACACGAAGGGAAGCGCGAAAAAGATCGGCGCCCAAAGCGCCGCGTTCGTCCGGGTCAAATAGGTCAACCCCAGAACCACCCCGAAGCCGGCGAGAGGTTTGCGCTCCTGGAGTTCCGGACACCGTCCAATCGCGACGGCGGCCGCGATGAGAATCGTCATTTCAGCCCCGAAGAGGATGTCGACGAATCCTCCGAGCACATAGCCCGCCTGCAAGGCCGGCATCAAGAGCCAAAGCGCGGCGGTCCACGCGGCGCTGCGGGCTCCGAACAGCAGCCGGGCCGCGAGATATACCGCCGCAGACCACACTCCGAACGCGACGATGTTCGCCAACACCATTCCGTAATCGTGCACGCCGGCGAGAGCCATCCAAAAGGCGCACCAAAGCGCGTAGAGGGGATAGCGAAACAGCAGCGGTCCATCCGGCTCGATCGACACGCCGGCGTGATGGAAAAAAGCCAGTTCGGCCGGCCAGAAAGTAGACGTGCGAAGTTCGGCGGTGGCGAGGAAACGGCGGGCTATTTCCGCGTAATGGGAGAATTCATAGCTCCAACCGCCGTTAAAGAAAAGGAGGTAGCAGACATGCGAAACGAAGACGCTCGCGATGAACACCGCGAGCGCGGGCGCCGTCGCGCGGCGCCAAGGAGACGGATCGCGATCCGACATCGCCAAAGCGTACTAATTTTTGTAGTTTGCCGACTCATGCACCCGATGCGCCGCCTCGTCAAAGCCGTCTTCACCCCGCTTCCCGGACGCTCGTCGTTCGCCCCGTTTCTCGCCGCGGCCGCGGCCGCCTTTCTCCTGAGGGCGGGGTATGTTTGCGCCGTCGGCGTGCGCCCCGTCTCGGACTTCGCCGTCTTCGAGGAACTCGCGGTCTCCGTCGCCGACGGAGACGGAGTCTCCTACGCGGGTCCGGCCGGCGCCGAAGACCTGCGCCTGTACCAGGATCGAACGCTCTCCGGCGCGCCTTTGCCCACGATGTGGCGCGCCCCCGGCCCCGCGCTCGTCGGGGGAAGACTCACGAGACGGCTTCGCCGCGGGCGCGTTCGGCGCGCTGGCCTGCCTGTTTAGGCCCACCGCCCCGCTTTTGCTCGCGGCCGCCGCGCTTTCCGAACGACGACGGTTGGGCGCTTTCCTCGCTGGTTTCCTCCTGTTCGCCGCTCCCTGGACCGCCCGCAATGTCCTGCGCTTCGGTTCCTGGACTCCGTTCGCGGCCAATGTCGGGGATACCTTCGCGCGGCACACGGCGTCGATGATCCCGCTCGATGCCCCCGGGCGCGAGCGCCTCGCTCCCGCGCACCGGGCGTGGCGTACGGCCGAGACCGAGGCGGAACGATCCCGACTGGGATTTTGGGCGGGGTTCGAGAATTTGTCCTTTCTCTGGCGAGCGGGAGTTCGAACGGCGCTATCTGGACACGCCGGCGCGTTTCTCGACGCCTTCGGCGTGGACCGTCAGATGGTCTACTGGAGCGCCGGCCCCGGCCGCGTCCGTCTGGAGCGGCTCTCGAGCGCGTTTTATTGGACGCTTTGCCTGTTCGCGCTCGGCGCGGTCTGGAAACGCCGCCCCCGGATGGATTTTCTCGCCTGGCATTTCCTCGCGACCCTCGCCGCCTACACGCTCGCCGGCGGCATCGACCGGTATCACTTCCCCGTCCTGCCCTATTTGTCTTTGCTCGCCGGTCTGGCGTTCGCCGGAACCGAGCGCTATTCTTAGGACATGCGCGTCGTCCTCGCCGCCGGACTGCTGCTGTTGCCGCGCGTCCTCTTCGCCGGTACGGCCTGGAACGAAAGCGTTTCCCCGCATTTCGCGGTCAAGCACGAAGCTCCATTTCCAACCTCGGGGTTGACGCTGCAGCTCGAGCGGCTGCACAACCGCCTTCGCCTCGATCTCGCCATGTTCGCCCCGTGGATGGCCAAGGAACGAGTCAATGTCTATCTCTATACGAAGCAGCAAAGCTATCTGCGGGGGGAATTCCACCCGCCCGGGTGGTCCAACGGCATCGCGCAGTACGAAGACAAGCTGATCGCGACTTTCGAGGAGCAGGGCAAGGAGAAGCTCTACGAGGTCATCGCGCACGAGATGACGCATCTGCTGTTTGAAGGCTACTGGGGCGAGGCCAAGAAGCGCCCGCCGTCCTGGCTCAACGAAGGCCTGGCGATGCTCGAAGAAAAAGGGGACAAGAGCGACGGACCCCGCTCCGACTGGTACAAGGCGATGTCGGTGTTCTACACCCACGCGCCGTACCGATTCGGCGACTTTCTCACCTCGAATCCCTCTCGGGATTTAGGCGGGGATCAAGACAAGGTCACGCGCTGGTACGTGCAGTCCTACTCCTTGGTCTTCTTCCTGTATCGACGGCATACGCGGCTCCAGTTTTTCAACTTCTGCCGGTCGGTGCGCGACGGAACGCCCATCGAGAAAGCCTTGGGCAGCATCTACCGGTTCCGCACCGTCGCCCAACTGGAAAAGGCGTGGCGCGCCTGGCTCAATGAGGGTTCCGTCCGGCGGGAGTTGGAGGAGTATGAGGTGATCCCTAAGAATTCCGCGCGCGCCGATTCGCCCGCAGCGAGGCGCGGCCGGAATCCCAAGAACGGACGGCTTGAGCCCGTCGGATTCAAGCGACTCGATTTCCACCAGTTGCGGTGAGTGTGCCGTCGAAATTGCGTTGCCAAGGTAGAGACGGCGGAAGGGTTCTGCTCGCCCGCTCCAATTTTTCCTACACTTTTTTAGCACCCCCTTGCCCGAGGGGGCCTTTGTATCCAATTTGTATCCAGACGCCAGCCGACTCCAGCAAACTCAGTCGGCCGGGATCGGGGCAGGGTGGTAGGCGAGGCGAAGGTATGCCTGAAGTCGTGAAACCGGAAGCCGTGAATCTTCGCGGCCTCCAGGGTCTTTAGGAAGCAGCGCCTCACCGTGTTTCGCGCGTCCTCGAAGACGACAGTCCGTCTCGTGGAGGACGAGAGTTTCCAGCCGAAGAGAGCTACATCGCCCGGGGGTTCGTGGCCCATAGCTGCCGTTGCACGTGGATCGTAGGGGAATCGTGAGCAGCGAGGGATGGCGAGACTGCGCTTACGACTTTGGCTGGAAGCCGATCAACTTCCACGGCGGATCGGGCGGCTCCATGAGTTCCCGGATGGCATCGAATACCAATCGGAATTTCGACTTTCCAGCGCGTCCAGTCGACGCGCTAGGTCTTTATGGGAGGCCAGCATTCCCCGGAGCTTGACGAAGGCCCTCATGATGGCGATGTTGGCCTGTACCGCTCGTGGGCTGCGAAACACGCTGGAGAGCATCGAGACGCCCTCCTGAGTAAACGCATACGGTAGAAACCCGCCGAGGCTGCGTTTGGAAGGTATCACATTCTGGGTGATACCAAGAGCTCGGCTTCTTTCTTGGAAAGCTGGAACATGAAATCAGATGGAAAACGTTCACGATTTCGCTTGATCTGTTGCCTTAAGGCAATGGCTTTAACGCCGTACAAGACCGCTAAATCACGATCCAGCATGACCCTATGGCCCCGCAGGAGATAGATACGCTGCTCAACTCCATCCGGAAAAACCAAGGATTTCATAGTCGAAAGGCAGTATAGCAAAAGCATCTTCGACAGGTAAAAACATGGAAACTCTGCTAAAACTCGACCTCGCAGCAGTTGGTCTTCGACCGCGATGTTGTCCCACTGGACGAATACCCAGCGCCGATGGCTACGCGTCGAGGTGCGAACTACGGTGCCGGTGAACTTGCCGCCCCACTCGGCGTCGCGTACCCGGTCGCCTTTGCGGATTCTCTTTTTCTCGCCCATCGTTTTTGGCCTCCTTTTTACCGCCCTACCGTCGAGTCAGGAAGGAAGGTATAGGGACTTCGCGAAGAAAGCAAGGCCTTCTTCCGTCGAGAAACTCGCCGTTATTCGACATCGCGCAAGTCGAATTTCCGAGTCCTGGCTATCGGGCCCGGGGGCGTCGCAGTCTGCGCTGGGCATCGCGCCACGAGGCTTTCAGGGCCTTCTCGGGCCCTTCGTGAATTGCACGCCAGAGGTAGTGGTCTAGTGCGTCAAAGTCAATCGTGCCGTCGCTGAAAACCTGGACCGCGAACTCGGCGGCGAGCCTTCATTTTTTCATCATCCCTCCATCGGGGCGAGTGACCGCCCGTCGGAGGGAAGGGATACCTTCCTTCGGCCGCCGGCGGCAAGTCGAATTGCGAATCGCGGCCCTTGACTCTATACTTTGGTACACGGTTTATACTTGAGGTGAGACCCATGACCGAGGAACTTAAGATCGGGCGCGTGGCCCGTGAGGCCGGCGTCAACATCCAGACGGTGCGCTACTACGAGCGGCGGGGGCTGGTGTCGCCGGAGGGCTACCGCGACTCGGGATATCGCCTTTATACGGACGAGGCGGTGCGTAAGATCCGCTTCATCAAGAACGCCCAGGAGTTGGGGTTCACCTTGGATGAGATCGCGCGGCTGCTCAAGCTGCGGATAGGCCGCCGGACCCAATGCGGGAAGGTACGCACGCAGGCCCAGTCGCGGCTTAAGATCGTCCAGGGAAAGATCGAGGCTCTTCGGGGCATGGAACGGGTCCTCAACCGCCTGATCCATACCTGCGCCAGGCGCGGCACCACCGACGCCTGTCCGATCTTGGAGAGCTTGGAAGAAGGAAGGAGAAGAAAATGAACAATAAACTCGTAGGACTGGCCGCGCTGTTCTCAGCCGGACTCGCGTCTATCTGCTGCATCGGGCCGCTCGTTCTCACGGCCTTGGGCTTGGGCAGCCTTGGCTTGGCCGCGGGACTTACGCAGTATCGTCCGATATTTCTCGGCGTCACCGCCGTCGTCCTGGGCGCGGGATTCTACTTCGCCTACCGCAAACGGGAGGCCGCCTGTGCGGACGGCTCCTGCGAGGTCCGTTCCGGAAGCAAGACGATGAAGGCCGGGCTTTGGGGCCTGACGGCCCTGACCGTGGCCCTGGCGACATTTCCGACCTGGTCGGCCTGCCTTTTGAGCCGCGACTCGGGCACCGCTCCGGCGGGCGCGAAAACCTTGGCGCTCAAGGTGTCGGGCATGACCTGCACGGCCTGCGCCGTGTCGATTGAGAAGTCCGTCATGAAGGTCCCCGGCGTCTACTCGGCACGGGTCGATTTCGATGAGGGAACGGCTCTCGTCAAGACCGATGACGGGGTCGGCACCGACGCCGTGCTTCAAGCCGTCGGGGCCGCCGGATATGAGGCGCAGGTCTTGCAAGGAGGGGATGATGGAAGAACGGGCACCTAGCCACGAGTCTTGCTGTAAAATCAAGACCACGACCTGCCCGTGCCCGGTCTGCGGCAACGCGGGACGCAAGGTCACGGCGCTGACCTTGGACCAGCATGTCCCACAACACCTGCTGGCGTCTATCGGTGAGGATGCTACTTTCTGCCTCAACCCCGAGTGCGAGGTAATCTACTGCAACCCGCAAGACTTTGTGATCAAGCGCGGCGAGACCCTCGCGCCCGTGACGATCAAGGACCCGGGCGACGCAGTCCTCGTCTGCTACTGCTTCGAGCACAGTCGGGGCGACCTGCGCCGGGACATCGTTAAAACGGGAACGACGGACATCCCCGAGGAGATCCGAGCGCAGGTGAAGGCGGGCCATTGCGATTGCGAACGCAAGAACCCGCAGGGAGCCTGCTGCCTGGGAAATGTGGCGGGAGCAATCAAAAAGATTCAGGAGGAGGTAAAAAGTCATGCCTAAACGAAAAATCGAAGTGTTCACGGCGGGCTGTCCGGTCTGCGACGAGGCGGTTAAGACGGTCCAGGCGGCGGCCTGCCCGAACTGCGAGGTGGTGATCTATGACCTCATCAAGGGATGCGCGACCAACGAGTGCCGGGATAAGGCCAAGACCTACCGGATCAAGCGCCTCCCCGCGGTCGCGGTGGACGGCAAGCTGATTGAGTGCTGCAAACAGGAGCCGGTGAGCGTCGATGCGCTTAGGGCGGTGGGGGTGGGCCGGTTTTGACACCGGAACAAAAACTACAATGAGGTTGTGAAACGCGGTTCGCTCCTGCCTTTGGGAATCTGCCTGCTTGCTCTTCCGCTTCTAGCCCACCAAGGGAAGAAGCACCCGCCGATCGAGGCGGCCAAGGCAAAGGTCGACAAGGTCAACGCCCGCTACCTCAAGCGGATCAAGCCCATCTTCCGCAAGAAGTGCTTCGACTGCCATGCGACGGCCGCGCGCTTGCCGTGGTACGCGAAGATCCCCGGCCCCAAGCAATTGATCCGACGCGACATGCGCGAGGCCAAAAAGCACATGGACATGCGGCGCGATTTTCCCTTCGCCGGCCACGGCACGCCGCTGGAGGATTTCGACGCTCTGGAGGAGATACTCAAAGACGGTTCCATGCCGCCCCTGCGCTATAGGATCATGCACCGGGGCGCCGCGCTGAACGGGGAAGAGAAAGAAGCGATTTTAAACTGGATCAACGCAAGTCGACCCCTGCTCACCATTCCCGGAAAGGAGGAGCGGAAAAATTGACTAAAAGCGACCCTTCAAGCGCTCCTCACGCCGACGACAAGGACGACCAGGTGGTGTCGCAATACGCGTGGAAAGCTGACGAGTATGATGCCCGCTGGGCGTTTTATATCGAGGCGACCGTCCGCGAGACCTTGCGCCGGACGCCGCTAAAATCCGGACAAAGCCTGCTCGATGTCGGTTGCGGAACCGGGGCGCTGCTAAGGGCGCTTTCCAAGACGCATCCCGACGCCAAGCTAACGGGTATCGATCCCACCCGGGAGATGCTGTCCCTCGCCGGCGACCGGCTGCCCGAGCGCGTCATCTTAAAACACGGGCGAGCGGAAGACCTGCCCTGCGAGGATAAGTCGTTTGACGTGGCACTTTCCTGCAACATGTTTCACTACCTGCGCGAGCCGATGCGGGCCCTCAGGGAGTTCTCCCGCGTTCTCAAACCGGGCGGCGCGCTCGTGCTGACCGACTGGTGCCACGACTACCTCGCCTGTAAGCTGTGCCACATCTACCTGTCCTGCTTCGATCCGGCGCATTTCACGGTCTACGGCACGGCGGACTGCCGCGAGCTTCTCACTGAGGCGGGTTTTCGCGACGTTGAGGTCGAGCGCTATAAAATCAACTGGCTGTGGGGCATGATGACCGCGAAGGCGCTGTCTCCGGCGTAGCCGTCATCATGTACTGGCCGCGGTAATACAGTTCCGGCGACCCCGCTTGGAAACGTATCCAATTCGTATCCACTTTCCATACGACTCCATCTATCTCAGTCTATACGGCCGACCGCGCCGCGGGAGGCGAGGCGCGGCACGTTGCCCCTGTCGCCGCCACGTTGGGGCATAGCGGCCGCGAAGACCTGCATCTCCGAGGCCAGGTGGCCTTTGGACAGGTGGGCGTATCTCGGGGGCTGACGTGGCCCAGGATATTCTGCAGGGAGCGAGGATGAGAACGCCTGGAATCAATTTTGTGTTTCAGGCAGATCGAGGAGAAAGCGCCACGCGGGTATGACCATAATGCGCTTTCCATCGACCTCGATTTGGTCCTCCTCGTTTCTCGTCACGATGGTGCTCGTTTTTAGTTTCAGTTCACCCATTGCTTCCTTGATGGATGTCACCTCGCGCTTGCGTGTCTGCGGATCGGCCAGGGACTCGCAGGCCTGTACCAGCGCTATTCGTCGCTTTCGAACGGAAGTTTTCGCCGGGGCTCCGGTGACATCCGGAACCACAAAATCCACCTCGCGCCCGCTTTTTGTCCGGTAGTAGTAGATGTCGGGATGCAGCCTCCGCAACGCCGTGAACACCAGATTTTCAAAGAGATGGCCGGAATTGATGAGGATGCCCGATGCGATAGAACTCACCAGTGCGTGGTCGATGCCGTAGACCTTCTTTGGGTTCGCTTGACTGCGGGACAGCGATGCATCGAAAATCCGCACGCTGAAAAGGAAATAGGCGTCCTCAAACCACTCTAGATACTCCGACACCAACGCCTTGTGGACCTTGTGTCCAAGCGATTTCAGATAGCCGGTGAGCTTGTTGATGGAATAGAGGGAAGCGGTGTTGTCAGCAAGCCGGTGGGCGAGGTCCGACACCGCTTTGGGATGGCTCACATCGTGACGTTCGACCAGATCCCGGAACAGGATGGCCTGGAAGTACTCTTGATGCGTTTTGATCCTCAGGCGCCGGTCCAGTTCCACAACCTCGGGGAAACCGCCGGTCTCCCAATACTGCTCAAAGGCCTTCCGGATCAGGAGTTGTTTCTTCGTCGAGAGCGGCCCCTCGCCCTCGACTCCCTTGGCGTCCAAGAACTCTCTGAAGGAGAAGGGAAACATTTCCCACGACAGGGCACGCCCGCGCATTTGCGTAGCGATCTCCTTTGACAACATCCGAGCCGATGAGCCCGTCAGGGTGACCTCGCATTTCTCCGTTCGCATCAGGCGGTCGATGAACGGCTCCCACCCGGCAACGGCCTGAACCTCGTCGAAGAAGCAGTAGACGGTCTCCGCGTTCTTCTTTTCCGGGTAGAGCGAATAGTAGGCATCGACGATCCGTCCGAGGTTTCCCGGCTGGAGGCCATGCAGGCGGTCGTCGAAAAAATTCAGGTAGAGGATGTTTTTCCGCGATACCCCGCTGTTCAGGAGACGTTGGACGATCTGGAAAAGGTAGGTTGATTTCCCTGCGCGACGCACGCCGATGCAGACGGTCGCCTTCCCTGGGACCGTCTTGAACTCCAGCCGCCGAGGCACTCCGGTCTGGAGGTCCATCTCTTGGAAGTCCAGGATCATGGCCTTGAGGGTTTCCAACATCGCCGCTCCGGTGGTAATAATATTTGCCTATTATTAGTAGAACTGGTAAAAATATTAACCGGTATGTCGGTGGCTGTCAAGGCCGGTTAAGGCCCGAAATCCACCTGCGAGTTTTCGCGAACCCTATTCCTTATCCAAGGAAATGCGCAGCAGCGGCTTAAGGTACTTCCCGGTGTAGGAAGTCGGATGCACGGCGATCATGCGCGGCGTCCCTTCGGCGACCACCGTCCCGCCGCCGTCGCCGCCCTCTGGCCCCAGATCCACGATCCAATCCGCCGTCTTCACCACGTCGAGGTTGTGCTCGATCACCAGCACCGTGTTGCCCTGATCGACGAGCCGGTGCAGGACTTCCAGAAGCTTCGCCACATCGGCGAAATGCAGCCCCGTCGTCGGCTCGTCGAGAATGTAGAGCGTCCGGCCGGTGGCGCGCCGGGAGAGTTCCGTGGCGAGCTTCACCCGCTGCGCCTCGCCGCCCGAGAGCGTCGTCGCCGGCTGCCCGATCCGGATATAGCCTAATCCGACGTCGGTAAGAGTCCGGCAGGCGCGCGCGATCGGAGGAACGGCCTCGAAAAAGCGAAGGGCGTCCTCCACGGTCATTTCGAGAACCTCGGAGATGTTCTTGCCCTTGTAGCGCACCTCGAGCGTCTGCTCGTTGAAGCGCGCTCCGGCGCATTGCTCGCATTTGACGAAAACGTCGGAGAGGAACTGCATCGAGATCCTCAGCGTCCCGTCCCCGCGGCATTCCTCGCAGCGGCCTCCCTTCACGTTGAAGGAGAAGCGCCCGGCCTTGTAGCCGCGCTTGCGGGACTCGGGGACCTTGGCGAAGAGTTCCCGCATATTGGAGAAAAAGCCGACATAGGTCGCCGGGTTGGAGCGGGGGGTGCGGCCGATCGGGCTTTGGTCGACCACGATCACCTTGTCGAGATGATCCAGTCCTTCGATCGCCCGGTGCGCGCCGGGGGCGTCTTTCGCGTTGTAGAACTTTTGCGCCAGCGCCTTGTAAAGCACTTCGTGCACGAGAGTCGACTTCCCGGAGCCGGAAACCCCGGTCACGCAGGTGAAGGTCCCGAGGGGGATGCGGAGATTTAAATTCTTGAGGTTGAACTGGGAAGCTCCGAGCACTTTGAGCGCGTGCTCTCCGCCGCGGCCGCCGTCCGGCCGGGCCGGGATCGAGAGTTCGCCGTTGAGGTAGCGGGCGGTCAGGCTCTGCTTGGATTTCAGCACCTTCGCGACCGGACCCGCGGCGACGATGCGCCCGCCGTGCACCCCGGCCCCGGGACCGAGGTCCACGAGCCAATCGGCTTCCCGGATCGTCTCCTCGTCGTGTTCGACGACGACCAAGGTGTTGCCGATGTCCCGCAGATGCTTGAGCGTCTTCAAAAGACGAGAGTTGTCGCGCGGGTGCAGGCCGATCGAGGGTTCGTCTAAAACGTAGAGCACGCCGGTGAGTCCGGAGCCGATCTGGGTCGCCAAATGAATGCGCTGGGCTTCACCTCCGGCGAGGGAGTGCGAGCGCCGGTCCAAGGTCAAGTAGTCGAGCCCCACGTTGAGCAGGAAGTCCAAGCGCGCCTCGATCTCTTTTAAGATCTGACGGGCGATGACCTGCTCTTTCGGTCCCAGCTTCAGCTTCAAGAAAAACTCGCGGGCCTTCTTGACCGACAAGTGAGTGAGCTCCACGATCGAGCGTCCCCCGATGAGCACGCTGCGGGCTTCGCGGCGCAGGCGCGCGCCATGGCAGTTCGGACACTCGACCTCGTCCATGAAGCGCTCATGAATGGCCTCCTTCACGAAATCCGACTCGGTTTCGTCGACGCGCTTCTTGAGGTTGCCCACGACGCCGAGGAATTCGGACGGCTTGTTCGCCCACGGGGCCTTGTACGTGCCTCCGCCGAACAGCAGCACGTCCTTCTGCTTGCGGGTCAATTCCTTCCACGGCTTATTCGCCGGAATCTGCTGCTGGCGGCAGACCTGAGCGAGAATGTCCTCATAGTATTCCGCCCAGGAACGCTTCCACCGGTTCGTGCGCGTCGTGACCGGGTCCGACCACGCGGCGATGGCGCCGTCAGCTACCGACAGCGACGGGTCCGGGACCAGACGCGTTTCATCGATCACCGTCTTCATCCCGAGGCCGTCGCATTCGGGACAGGCGCCGTAGGGGGAGTTGAACGAGAACAGGCGGGGTTCGAGCTCGGGCAGGCTGATTCCGCAATCGGGGCAGGCGTGATGCTCGGAATACAGCTTTCCGGGTCCCCTTTCCCCGTTTTGAATCAACACCAGCCCGCGGCTCTCCTTCAGGGCGATCTCGACTGAATCGGCCAAGCGCTCGCGTTCGTCCTCGCCGATCTTGAGCTTGTCGACGACCAGCTCGATGGTCTGCTTCTTGTAGCGGCTCAGCTTGGGCACCGAGTCGAGAGGGGAGACCTCGCCGTTCACGCGCACCATCGCGAAGCCCGACTTCATCAGTTTTTGGAACAGATCCTCGTAGGTGCCTGTGCGTCCCCGCACCAGCGGGCTCAGCACCGAAACGGATTTCCCGGCGTACTGAGTCATCACATCCTTGATGATCGCCGAGGCCGATTGCGGATGGATGCGTTTGCCGCAATCCGGACAATGCGGGTGCCCCGCGCGCGCGAACAGCAGGCGCAGATAGTCGTAGACCTCGGTCACCGTCGCGACCGTCGAGCGCGGGTTGCGCGACGGGTTGCGCTGCTCGATCGAGATCGCCGGGGAAAGCCCTTCGATGTGATCCACATCCGGCTTTTCCATCATCTCCAAAAACTGCCGCGCGTAGGCCGAGAGGCTTTCCACGTAGCGCCGCTGCCCCTCGGCGTAGAGCGTGTCGAAGGCAAGGCTCGATTTCCCCGAACCGGAGAGTCCGGTCACCACCGTCATCTTTCCGCGGGGCAGTTCCAGCGTCAGATTGCGCAGGTTGTGCTGACGGGCCCCGAGAATGCGAATCGCGTCCTTCATTGCCGATCGGCCTCCTGCGTGCCGAGGCTGGCACGCCCGCTGGAGTAGCGGTCGACGGCGCTGTCGTGGGGCCCCTGGGCGTCGAGTTCCGGGAAGTCCTTATTGAAGTGCAGACCGCGGCTTTCCCTTCGGGAAAGCGCGCAGGTAACGATGAGCTCCGCGAGCAAGGCGATGTTGCGGAGTTCAATCAAATCGGGGGTCAGCAGGTAGCGCCAATAGCAGTCGGCGATCTCGGGGCCGATCAGACGCAGGCGCTCCCGCGCCACGGTGAGCCGCCGGTTGGAGCGCACGATGCCGACGAAGTTCCACATCAAGCCGCGGATCTCTTCCCAGTTCTGTCGGATCAGCACGGCTTCATCGAGCGGGACGGCGTTGCCCGCGTTCCACGGGGACACGGGGGCAAACGCCTCCGCGCGAAGCGCGTCGAGTTCGGCTCCGATCGCCCGCGCGGCCCGGGTGCCGACGACGGCGCCCTCGAGCAGGGAGTTGGACGCGAGGCGGTTGGCGCCGTGCAGGCCGGTGTGGGCGACTTCTCCCACCGCGTAGAGCCCCCGTATCGTCGTGCGCCCGTTTTCGTCGGTCTGCACGCCGCCGCAGAAGAAATGCGCCGCGGGGACGACGGGGATCGGATCGGCCGCGATGTCGAGTCCGAGTCGGGCGCAGCGCTCGAAAATGGTCGGGAAGCGGTCCCGCAGAAACTCCCGCGAACGCATCGACATGTCGAGATAGACGCACTCGGCGCCGGTGCGCTTGAGATCCGCGTCGATCGCGCGCGCGACGATGTCGCGGGGGGCCAAATCCTCGCGCGGGTGCAGACCTTGCATGATGCGGGAACCGTCCGCGCGCAGCAGCCGCCCTCCCTCGCCGCGCAGGGCTTCCGAAAGCAGAAAGCGCCGTCCGGCTTCTTCGGTACCGGCCGGATTATACAGACAGGTGGGATGGAATTGGACAAACTCCAGGTTGCGCAGTTCCGCGCCGGCCCGATAGGCCATCGCCATCCCATCCCCTGTGGCGATGTCGGGATTGGTCGTATAAAGGTACACGCGCCCCGCCCCGCCGGTGGCCAGAATCGTCGCTCGTGCGGTGAAGGTTTCAACCTTGCCCGTACCGGGATCGAGGACGTAGGCCCCGAGGCAGCGGTTGCGGCCGCGCCCCGAATCGCGGGGCTTGCTTTCGGTGATCAGGTCGACGGCGACGTGATTCTCAAACACCTGCACGCCCGGGTCGCTTTCCACTGCGGCGACCAGCGCCCTCTCAATCTCGCGCCCGGTCAAATCTCCAGCGTGCAGGACGCGCCGCTGGGAGTGTCCGCCCTCAAGCCCCAAAGAGAGCTCCGCGCCCGCATGCGAAAACCGCACGCCCAACTCGATCAACGCTCGAATGCGCTCCGGGCCTTCGGCGACGATGCGGCGGGCCACCGCTTCGTCGCAAAGTCCCGCGCCGGCCGTCAAGGTGTCCTCGACGTGAGATTCGATCGAATCCAACGGGGACATCACGGCCGCGATGCCGCCCTGAGCGTGATTCGTGTTGGAGGAAACGGTCTCCTTTTTGGTCACCAGCGCGACGGTTCCGAGCTTTGACAACTCGAGCGCCGCGCTTAATCCGGCGATTCCGCTGCCGAGTATTAAAAAGTCGGTTCGGGGTTCCATTTATAGGTTGATTGTCAGGCCGGGGGGAATGCTATAACCTTTGAAAATGCTACCAGATTCGCCGACGCACAGGCAACGCGCTGGAGAGCGGCGATGATCCGCAGCTTCGGAAGGCACGCCCCCCGGGTTCACAAGTCCGCCTTTGTTCATGAAAGCGCGGAGGTGATCGGGAAGGTCTCCCTCGGAGAACGGGCTTCGGTGCTGCCGCTTTGCGTTCTGCGCGGAGACATCGACCGGATCGTCGTCGGTGCCCGCTCGAACATCCAGGACCTGACGGTGATCCACACCCGCGACGCCTGTCCGACCGTGATCGGGAAGGAAGTGACCGTCGGGCATCAGGTGATGCTGCACGGGGCCCGGATCGGCGACCTGTGCCTGATCGGGATGGGTGCGATCGTTATGGAGTCCGTGATCGGGGCCGGGTCCATCGTCGCGGCCGGAGCGCTGATTCCCGGCGGAAAGACCATCCCGCCCGGCAGTCTCGTCGTCGGCTCCCCGGGGCGCGTGATTCGCCAGGTCACCGCGGCCGAGCGCCGCCGCGTCCTGGCCGGCATGCGCCGCTACTTGAAAATCATCGAAGTCCATCGCCGGGATTCCCGCGTGATCGGGGCCGCGCGGTGAAGATGTTCGCCGCCTTCCTGACCGGAACGGCGGCCGGATCCTTCGTCGTCTGGGCGCTGCTGGCCCGCCGCGAGCGCCTGCGCGCCAAGCTGCTTTCGTTCATCGCCCACGAACTGAACACGCCGGTGTCCGCGCTGAACATGACGATTCTCAATTTCCTGGAGGGACTGTTCGGCGAAGTGCCCAAGGAGCAGCGGCCGTGGCTGGTGTTGGTGCGGGAGCAAACCGCACGGCTTGGCTCCTTGGTCGGCGACCTTCGCGATTTGGTGCACGAGGAATTCCATAGAGACCTCTCGCTGACGAAGGTCTCCGTCGCGCTGGCGCCCGTCGTCGCGCGCGCCCTCGAGGAAATGCGCGAGGCGATGGCCCGCAGCGAGGCCGTGGTCGAATCGGCGATCCCGGAGAAGCTCCCGAAGCTTTACGCCGACGCGGACCGCCTCGCGCGCATCGTCACCGCTATGCTCACGCATTCCCGCAAGTTCCGCGCGAAGGGCCCGATCACGCTCGGCGCCAAGAGCGTCGGCGGACGCCAAACCTTCACGATCACCTACGCCGCCTCGAAAGCCGAGCTGAATCATTTCGCGGGATCCCTCGATCTCTACTTCCCCGCGCGCCAATCCGACTCGCAAATTCTCTCCAGTACCGGACTCGGGTTGGGCCTTTCGGCGCGCTTGGTCCGCGCGCACGGCGGAGAGATGCGGCTGGCTCCGGACGGGGAACTGATGCGGCTGGAAATTGAAATGCCGGAAAACGGGGTTTCCTCATGAAGAAGGTCCTGATCATCGAAGACGACTACGCGATCGCCGACAACCTGAAGGCCCTGCTCAAGCTCAAGGGCTACGAGGTTGAGTTCGCCGCCGACGGGGAGGCGGGGATTGAATCGGCCCGGTCCTTCAGACCCGACGTGGTTCTGCTCGACATCATGATCCCCAAGGTCAGCGGCTTCGACGCCTGCCGCATCCTGCGCTCGGACGCGAAGACCCAAAACGCGAAGATCATCATGATCACCGGCTTGGACCGGATGGGGGACGTGGAGAAGGCCTTCTCCGCCGGCGCCTCCGAGTACCTCATCAAGCCGTTCGACAGCGAACGCCTGTTCAAGAAGATCGAAAAGGTCCTCCGGCCTTGACGCCGGCGCAGGCCTCGGCCCGCCTGCTGCGTCGCTTCGGGCCCCGCGGCTGGTGGCCGATCCGGGGCCGCTACCGACCCCGCCGCTACGCCGTCCCCTCCCCGAGGGAAGCCTTTGAAATCTGCGCCGGGGCCCTCCTTACTCAAAACACCGCATGGTCGAACGTCGAACGCGCTCTCGCGGGCTTAAACGCCGCTTTGAGCCCCGAGGGCATCCTTCGCCTCACGCGTGCGGCTTTGGAGGCCAAAATCCGGCCGTCGGGATATTTCCGGGCGAAGGCCAAGAAACTCAAGATCTTCGCGCGTTGGGCCGGTGACTGGCGGAAAACCGCCGCACGGATGAGAGCCGCTCCCGACGCCCGTGAGGAATTGCTGTCGCTCTGGGGGGTCGGCCCGGAAACCGCCGACTCGATGCTGCTCTACGCCTTCGGACGATCGTCCTTCGTCGTGGACGCCTACACGCGGCGCATCGGATCCCGGATCGGATGGTTCGGCCCCCGCTCCTCGTACGACGAAATCCGAAACTTTCTAAGCGAACGAATCCGGACCACCGTCCCCGCTTTTAACGAAGCGCACGCCTGTTTCGTAGAATTGGCGAAGCGCCATTGCAAAACCATTCCGGACTGCGCGCGATGCCCGCTCAGAACCGGCTGCCGTACCGGGAGGAAGTCATGAGCGATCGTGTTCTCGCCGCGCTTGAAGAAGCCAGGGATCTTTTGGAAGGCGACGCGTCCGCCGCGCTGCGCCGCCTGCCGCCGCCCGCCGCGCTGCCTGCGGCGCTTCGACCTGAGCGGGATTTCCTCGCCGCCGAAGCCTGGCGCGAAAAGGGTTATTTCGGCAAGGCGCAGGCGCTGTACCGGCGCTCACTCGCCCGCATCCGCCCCAAGGAAGATCCCGCGCTGTGGGTCGAGGCCGCGCTGGGCTCGGCCTCCGGACTGCGCAGCGTCGGAGATCATGACGGCGCCGCCAAGCATTTGGCCCGCGCGAAGGAGTTGGCGAAGTCCACCGGGATCCTCCGCCCCTACGCCGGGCGCCTGGAACTCGAGTCCGCCTTGGTCGACCGCGCCGCCGAACGCTACGCGGCCGCGCTCAAGGTGCTTCGCCCGCGCCTTCGCAAAGCCCTCGCGCGCCGCGAGTGGCGGGAAGCGGCGTTTCTCTGCTGGGCGATCGGGGGCTGCGAACGCTTTCGAGGAAGACTCAAAGATTCCGAGGACGCCTTCAGGAAGTCGCTGTCCTGCGCCGCCAAGGCCGGCGACCCGATCGGCCGCGGCTACGCCCTGTTCGGCCTAGGCGGCACGACCCGGGTAAGGGGGAAACTCGCCGAGGCGGAGAAACTCTACGCGAACGCCGGCCGCCTCTTCGCCGCCACCGACGATGATTTCGCGAAGGCCTACGCGTTCTGCGGCCGCGCCAACGCGCTGCGCCAGCAGGGCAGACTCGCCGAAGCGGAGAAATCCTACCGCAAGTCGCACGCGATCTATTCTCAACTCGGCGATCCGGTCGATCTGGCCTATGTGGATTGGGGACTCGGGGAAATCCTGCTCAAGCGCGGGCAAATCAAGGCCGCCCTCCCTCCCCTCATGAAAGCCGACGCGGGTTTCGCGAAGGGCAAGGAAACCCGCGGAGAGGTGCTGGCGAAGATGTCCCTCGCGCGCGCCCTGCATGCGCTCGGGAAAACCTCCCGGGCGGAGAAGCTTTTCGGCGCCGCCGTAAAAATGGCCCGCGCCGCCCGCATTCACACGCATCTGGAGTTTTACACCTAACGATGATGCCCCATCTCGAGCGGATCTACGACCGCGCGTTCTTTGAGGAATGGGGCCGCGGCAACGAGCGCTTCGTTGCCGCGGCCGACAGCATCGTCGGCGGGCTGCACGAACAACTTCGTCCCCGGCGCATCGTCGACGTCGGCTGCGGCTGCGGCGTTTACGTGAACGCGTTCCAAAAGCGCGGCGTCGAGGTCGTCGCTATCGATGGAGTCGCCTGCCCGCCGGAACTCGGCTATCCCTTCGAATGCGTCGAGCGCGACCTGACGGAGCCTTTCGAGAACGAATGGGGAGCGTTCGATTTCGCCTTGTGCCTGGAAGTGGCCGAACATATCCCCGAGGAGTACTCCGGAGTCCTGCTCGACAACCTCACGCGTTTCTCCGACACCCTCGTGCTCTCCGCCGCGCCGCCCAACCAAAGAGGAACGCATCACGTGAACGAGCAGCCCAAGCGCTACTGGGTGAAGAAGCTCGCCGAGAAGGGGTACCGCTACAACCGCCGCCGCACGGGGGAATTCCTCGAACACGCGAAGCAAACCCCGGGGCCGTATGCCTGGATGTACCAGCAGATTTCCTTTTACGAAAAATCCGACGAGCCGATCGCACTGTCCCGGCTCCCGCTGGGCCAATGAGCGACGAAGAGACCCGAGGGGTGAAGGCGCTGCTCCTGCGCTTCTGGAGCGTCTCCCGCCCGCATCACAACGTTCTCTTTTTCTCGGCGGGCTTTCTCTTCGACGCGGCCACCTTGGACCGCATCGACGCCTGGCTCGATCTCGGTCTGCAGGCCGCGTACCTGTTCGGCGCGGCATTGCTGTTGTGGCTCGAAGGCCGCATTGAACGCGGCGACTGGACCCCGAAGGGATTGCTCGCGCGCGCGTGGCCCTATGAGCGCGAGGGTCTGCATTTTCTCTTCGGCGGCCTGCTCAGCGCCTATGTGATCTTCTACTCGCGCAGCGGCGTCGGCGCGCGCGGCGCGCTGTTTCTCTTCATCATCGCGGGTTTGCTTCTCACCAACGAACTGAAGGAAAAGAAGGAGTGGGGTCTCGCGGTTCGCGGCGCGGTCTACGCGTTCTGCCTGGCCTCGTTTTCCACCTATTTCGTCCCGGTGATGGTCGGCGGCATCGGAGACGGAATCTTTCTCGGCGCGTTGACGTTGTCCGCCGCGGTCTTCGGCGCCTTGATCGCTCTGCTCGCGTGGCCCGGTCCTAAGGAAACGCGGCACTGGCGCGCGCTCGACACGGGGTGGGGGGGCGCGCTTGCGCTGCTTTTAATCGGCGCGCTCTACTTCCTGCGTTGGATCCCACCGGTGCCCCTGGCGCTTCAGTATGCCGGGGTCTATCACGGCGTCGAGCGGCAGGGACAGGCATTCGCTCTGAAGTACGAGCGCCGTTCGCGCTGGGATTTCTTCCGCAAACGCGACGAACCCTACTTCTACCGTCCCGGCGACCGCTTGTACTGCTTCGTACGCATCTTCGCGCCCGCGCGCTTTAAGCACGCGATCCTCCTCGACTATCAGGAGCGTGTCGGCGACCGATGGATCTCGCGCGACAAGATCGAACTGCCCATCCGGGGAGGGCGAGATGAGGGCTATCGCGGCTTCGCCTACAAGGCCCGCTTCGCGCCGGGGGACTGGCGCATCGACGTGCAGACTCAGGACGGCCGAGTCGTCGGCCGCAAGGAAGTGCGCGTCGTCGCCGACGACAAAACCGGTCCCCGCGACTGGCGCCTCGATCGGATGTAGTATTGGGTGTCAATTGGGTGTCAGGCCGTCACTTTGTCACTTTCGAGGGTCTTCGATGAATTGGCTGACCCATCGCAGCCCTTAAAAGTTTATTTTTTTTATAGAAAAACTTTAAGGGCTCGGATCAGATGCCGTCGGGTCTTTGTCCCTAGGGGTCTCCCCATATGCGGACCGGGGGAAGCCGACATTTCGCGATTTTTGTCGTTTATTGGAATGGCGAAGAATCTAGTGGGTGTATATACTTTTCATAGCTTTTGAACTAGATTTTATCCCCATATTCGGATCAGCATATTCGTTAGGCGAAAATGCACATCATAATCCTCATCTTTGGTCTTGCTGCGGTCACAGGCTGTTCGAGTCAACCTGAATCAAAGGCGCAGGAGAAAGCCAAGCCAATCCTCGTCGAACAATTGGCAGACGGATCGGCCTGGAAGAACCCCGTGTTGAGGTATGACGGCGACACTCTAATCTTGAATCCTGGGGGGAAGGACATATCCCCCGACCAGATTATCTCTTCTCTCAACTCTTTGCCTGCGAGATCATGGCCGCAGGGCCGCAAAGTTGCCATTGAGGCCGTCTTGATCTACGACACATGCAGGATGCTCTCGCCTTTGCGAGTAAAACTCTTTCTCGAAAATACGATTGACTTACTTCAAAAAAACGACTTTCAGCCTGCAAGTTGGGAAACGGAAATCCGTGTGAACGAAATCAACTGCAAATGAAGAAATGTTTGAATCGCCTAACTCCCGCTACGACCGCCTCGGCATCGAAGAGACTAATCCGTCGCGTCCCTTAAAAGTTTATCTGCTTTTGTAGATAAACTTTTAAGGGCTGGGAGTTGATGCCATAGCGGGGTCCCCGCGACCGGGAATCCGGCTTTTTTTGTTAAGATCGCAGCGCCCATGAGCTTCAAGCCCGAAAACGAATTGGAAGAGGCCCTGATGCGAGCCGCGCGCGATTCGGCCGAGCGGCCCCTGTTCTACCGCGTGATGGAGACCGCGACCCTGTACTTCGTCAACGAAGGCGCGCCGCCGGAGGGGGGGAAGCTCGCCACGGGCCAGACCCTCAACATCCGTCAGGTGCAGTTCGATGGAAAGCAGTTCGTTCCCGTCTTCACCTCGCCGGAGCGCATCGCCGCCGCGTTCCCGGAGGGGCAAGCGTATTTAGGGATGGCGGCCAAGGAGTTCTTCGATCTGACGCGCGGGGCGAAGTTTCTCCTGAACCCCGGTTCGGAATTCGGCAAGGAGATTACCCCGTTGGAAGCCGCCTCGATCGCCGACGGAACGGTGGGAAAACCCGAGGAGATTTTCGTCCCGGAAGCCCCGGCGCAGGTTCTGCTCGGGAAGCCCGCGGTATATCCGCAGGCGCTCGCCGACGCCCTGTCGCGGCTCTTCGAGAAGGACGGACGCGTGACCCGGGCGTGGATCGCGCATTTTTTCAATCCCCTTTCGGGGGAGAAGGCGCATACCCTCGTCGCCCTGGAGGCCGGAGAGCACTTTCAAGCCGTTCTGCACGAGGCCGGGTCCGTCGTGGCCGGCGTCGAGGTGCCCGAGCCGCCGGTGGACTTTCTGCCGATCGGCCGCGGGGGCGAGCTCGAAGAATACTTCCTTGAGGACTGCGAGCCGTTCTACAAGGCTAAATCTTGAAGTCTTCGCCCAGAGATTGGGCGTCAGGCCGTCACTTTGTCACTTTCGGGGGTCGTCGATGAAGTGGCTGACCCATCGCGGCCGTTAAAAGTTTATCTGCTTTTGTAGATAAACTTTTAAGGCATCGGAAACCCCAACCAATCCGGTGGGACCGCCTGGGAGTTGTTGGGGAAGAACGGGGCTAACCGACGAGGACTTCTTTAACCTTGGCGGTTTTCTTGGGGGGCTTTTGCCCGTCTTCCTTCAAGCCGGCGAGATGAAGTTCGATCGCCTCTTTCATGTTCTTGAAAGCCTCGGCAGACGTGTCGCCGGTCGCTACGCAACCGGGAAGGTTGGGGCAAAAGGCGGAGAAGTTCTTTCCTGCTTCCTCGACCACGACGATGAATTTTCTCATTTCCGCTTCGCTTGCTTGTAGACGCTCGTCAAGTGCATTGTATCAAATCTTCCGAACCTCCGTTTTCGAGAAACCTTTAAGTTTCCAAGTTAATTTAAGAGACTTCTGCTGTTGGGAGATCGTCGATGCAAAAGTGACAAAGTGACGGCCTGACACCTTCCCTGACACCTTCTCCACTGACATTTCTATATGGGTTTGACAACAAGCCGAAGTCGCCTTGACAGAATCAACTACACATGTTATACACACCTTAGGGGGTATTCAGATGACCAGAGTCCAAATTCTCCTTAATGAGAAAGAGGTCCAGGCGTTGCGCCGCGAGGCTGCGGAGAGCGGGAAGAGCTATTCGATGCTGGTTCGTGAAGCAATCGATAACCTGTATGTTTCGCGCTTTACGGATGGTGAAATATCGGGGATGGCTAAATCGGCCAAGCAAGGGAAAGGAACTCGAAAATTTAAGAAGCTGCAGGACGCTCGCCGGCATCTCTGGTCCCTATAGTCTCCAATCGTGCTTGAATTTGCGTTCACTCGGAGTTTCCAGAAGAGCTTGAAGCGCCTGCATTCTCATGAAAAAGTTGCCATCCAGCGAGAAGTGGATTCCTTCATGCTCGCGATGGATGTCCGCCAAGTCCCCACGGGGTTCGGTCTCAAGAAGCTAGGCAGCGATTTGTGGGAGTTTCGAGCTGATCTCCCCATTAGGGTTCTTTTCCAATGGGATAAGCGCACAATCACATTTCTGTTCGTTGGGAACCATAACGAAGTGCAGCGTTTTTTGAAACACTATCAATAGGGTCTAATTATGGGATGCTGCCGACCGCGGCTTGAACGAATCCCTATCGCCGCGGCGCCAAACCCTCCGCGTTTGGCGGCTGAAAGGGGGCAGTAGTGCGAATCTGGAGTCTGCATCCGAAGTACCTCGACGCTCGCGGCCTCGTTGCTTTGTGGCGGGAAGCCCTTCTTGCCCAGGCCGTGCTCAGGGGAAAGACGAATGGATACGCCCGCCATCCTCAACTTCGTCGGTTTCAGGAGCGATCTTCGCCCGTCGGGTTCATTGCCGAGTACCTGCGGGGCGTTCACGCAGAGGCCGTGAATCGCGGTTACCATTTTGCGGGTGCGAAGATCAGTCGTTCCCGAGCATCCGGCTGCCTCGCTGTCCCGCGCGGCCAGCTCGAGTTCGAATGGCATCACCTGATGGAGAAACTGAGGGTGCGCGATCCGGGGTGGCTGGCACGGATATCAACAGTCAAGAATCCACAGTCGTGAGGAGGTTCCATGTCTGAAGAAGCAAACAAGGACGGCGTCACCATCGAGTTTCAACCCAACGGTCCCGCGCTGGTAAAAGGTTCGTTCCAGCTCAAGGAAAAAGGAGAATGGGTGAAGAAAGACGCAACCACGGCCTTATGCCGCTGCGGGCATTCCAAGAAGAAGCCCTATTGCGACGGCAGCCATAAGGCCGCGGATTTCAAGGCCGATTGACCTCGCGCCATTGCGGGTTCTGGTCGGCGTTGTAGTCGCGCCGCGCGATCCTGGCAACCTCGGGTTTGAGGTAGTCGTAGACCGCCTTGAAGTCGGCGCCCTTTTCCTTTAGGCCCTTGAGCAGGAAGTAGGTGAACAGGCCGTGGCCCTTCTCCTGGTAGCTGCTGCTGATCTGGTCCGCCGCGGAGGCGGAGAGCACCGTGAGCCCGGCCGGGACATCGGCGGAGACGACGGTGACCAGGGGCCGCGCGCCCTTGGCGATGACGGAGCGTCCCCCGGCTCCCGAGAAGCAGGAGTCCACCGCGACGATGACGCGCGCGGCCGGCAGCTTGGCCAGTTGGCCGTAGAGCCGTAGCCGGTTTGTTCGATATAGGTCGGATCCCCGTCGTAGGGGACGAGGTAGGCCTCGCCTCCCGCAGGGTTCGGCGCCCCGTGCCCGGAGAAATACACATAGACCTCATCGCCCGGCTCCACGCGGTTGGGCAGCCAGCGCTCGAAGTACTTCTCGAAGTCGCCCCGGGTCGCGTGCGCGTCCGTCAGCAGCGCGATGTTGGCTTCGGGGACGCCGAGCACGCGCCGAAAGTATCGGGCGGCTAGGCGCGCGTCGCGGGCGGCGAAATCGGCGGCCGGCAGGCTCTCGCGGTAGTTTTCGATGCCGATAACGACCGCGTGCGCCTTGCGCGTGCGTGCTTGAGCGGGAAGCTCGTCTAGATCCGAGCGCGGGGGGGAAGGCGCCGCGACAGAGGGCGCGGGGGCGGAAGGCGCTTGTGCGCCGAGCAGAAGCCACGGCTTCTTGGCGTCGAGCAGCGGGCCCAGGCGCGCCATCGCGTCGGCGAGCGCGGCGTTCCAGGCCGAGCGGATGCCGTTAACGGGGACGCCTCCGGCGCCTGCCCGGCCGACCCCCGAGCCGGTGAGCGCGGTCTCCCAGACCTCGCGGCCGTCGGGTTCCTTGAGCACGATGAGCAGCTTCACTTCTCCGTCGACGCGCACGCCGAACCCTCCGCTCCATTTGGCCGAGGCGCCCACGACGCTGGCCTTCATCCGCGCGCCCGAGAGAGCGCGGCTCTGGGCCAAGGGCCAGCCGAGCCGAGACAGTTCCTGGGGCAGCGAGTCGCGCACGAGTTTGGTCCAGGCCATGCCGGGATCCGGCTGTACCGGGCCGTGCAGGGTCCCGCGCCCGACGCTCTCGGTGGGCTCCTCGACGAGCAGCCGGGGGAGACCCGCCGGCAGGCTCACGGAGGCCGCCCCGGGCATCGGCGCGGCGCGCTGCGCGACAGGGCGCGCGACCGCGCAGCCGGCGGCGGCGAGAACGGTGAGAAGGAAAGTTGCCCGCATTATCATTAAGTATACGCCAATTCTAAAGCCCGCGGCGGTTGAGCAAACCCTTGCCGCTTTGGATATAATCGCTCTATGTCGTGCCCTGAAAGCTGTGCCTGGCCAGCGGGTGAAAGTCCCGCCGGGGTAAGTGCCGAGACGCCCCGTAGCAGACCCGAGTAGGGATGCG
>PFUL01000099.1 GCA_002790095.1 Elusimicrobia bacterium CG_4_9_14_3_um_filter_62_55
ACAATTGGCGAAAAGCTGCTCGCCATCATCGGCGCTGAGAAACAACACATCCCCCTCTTGCCTGTCGATCGCGGGCGGCTGCGGAGACTTTACGCAAAACGGCGAGCGCTTGATTGACGAAGTTCGGGTATTGAACTTCGCCCTTTCCCCCGAAGAGATCGCGCTGAACGCTGCGTCTGCCGAGGGCGCCCTCGCTTTCGGCGCGGCGCTCTCAACGGACGGAGGGATTACTTTTCAGGCCGTGGACCCTTCGAGCGTGTCTTTGACGGGTATCGACGCGACGACCTCGACCGAGACTCTCGCCGCGAACGGCCTCGCCTTGGTTGAATCCGAATCTCTTGCCGCTCCATTGAATGTCGTGCGCCTAAGCGCATCGGATATTGCGGGACGGACAACCGACTTTTACTTCGACATTATCGCTGATACGACTCCGCCGGTGTTGGCCGTGCTGTTTCCGGAGGCCGGTGCGGTTTATTCGGAGAACTCGCCCGCGATCACCCCCCTCGTTTCGGTTGAAGACCGCCTGGATCCGGCCCCCGCCGTCAGTGCCCAATGGGTACAAGTGACCGATGAAGGAGGCAACGGAGAACTCGACCGCATCGAAATCAGCACGGGTGCACCCTTCGACCCCTCCCTTTTTGACGCGGGAACATGGGAATTGGCCGTTAGAGCCGTCGACTTCGCGGGAAACGCCTCTACGGCCGCATCGGGTTTAATCCGATTCGGAGACGTGCTGCCTCCGGTTACGATTTTGGTGGTCTCAGGACCCGTCGTATTCGGTGATCGGGTTTTTGCGACTCCCCGCAGTTCCCTTACCCTAACGGCGACCGATGATTTGAGCGGAGTGGCGGGCAGCTCTTTCTCCGTTGATTCGGCCGATCTTTTTTTGGATTACACCGGCACCATAACCATTACCGACGAGGGCGCGCATGACTTTAGATTCTTCAGTACGGATTTCGCCGGCAATATGGAAGAGGTTCGCCTTTCGTCTATCGCCGTAGACGGCACCGGGCCCGCCGTCGCGCTGGAGTTCCACGCCCCGTGGAGGGTTTTATCCGGAACGGAAACAATCTTCATCGCGGGTCTCGGCCCCCTGGCGATCTCGACGACGGATTACCCCGAGGCGGCGGTCGGGGGAACCACCGCCTATCTTTCCGTCGATGGGGCCCCGTCCGTCGAAGTTCCGCAAGCTCTCTTTTTCCAGGAAGGGATGCGCGCGCTTGAATTTTGGGCGGTCGATGCGCTTGGAAATCAGGGCGATACGCAAACCTCCGTCGTGAAGTTCGACGTCACGCCTCCGGCCGCCGTCGAGATGCTCAGCGCACAGGCCGTCTCCAGCACGAGCGTGCGCTATTTTTGGACCGCGACGGGCGATGACGGATCATCGGGAGATATTTTTGATGCCGCCGTGAGACTCGAGTTCGGCACGGATTCAGACAGTCTCCTAGCAACCGCGCTCATGTCCTCGGGGACCTTGATCGCCGACGCCGCCCTGGAGTGGACGCTCGAGGGACTGTCTCCCGGGACTACCTATTACGCCGCCGTGTCCGCTCGCGACACCGCCGGAAATTGGTCGGCGGCGTCCAATGTCGCCGAAATTCAGACCCGCTTTTTGTCGGTTTCCACCGACAGCGTCGTCACCATTTCCGCCGAACAACCCATCGAGGTCACGGTGGTCTCCACCGAGACGGCCGCCTTGCCCTTCACCGTCGCGGTCGACTCCCAGGCGATCGCCCCAGCGACCCACGACTTCTACGAGTTCGAAAGCGGTTTAATCTTCCCGGAAGAGGCGCCGGCGGTCATCACCTTTCTGTTCAACCCGACCTTGATCGATCCGCTGTCGTTGTCGATCTACACCTACGACGAGACGAACATGATTTGGTCCTCCGCGTCGGTGTTCAACCAAAGCATCACCGTCGTCAGCGCCGAGCAGTGGATCATCTCAGGCGAGATTTTCCACACCTCGCTCTACGCCCCGTTCGTGCGCGACTCGAAGCCGCCGCTCACAAGCCTAAGCGTCGAGGGCCCGGCGTTTGAGGATTGGCTCTCGACGGCATCAAGAATCCGGCTCACCGCCGTCGATCAAGCGCCTTTGGGCGGCACCGCCTCCGGGGTCTTAGAAACC
>PFUL01000024.1 GCA_002790095.1 Elusimicrobia bacterium CG_4_9_14_3_um_filter_62_55
CTCGAAGCTGATGGATCTCCTTTTCGAAATGCTCCATCTGCATTTTCAAATTTTGGAGGTAAACGACCGCCGGGCTGATGCCTCCCGAAATCGTCTGCCCGGTCTTGAGCGTGTTGGCAACGGCAGCCGCGCCTTCCCGCGCCGCCGTCTTCAACGGATGTTCCCGTTCAGACGGAGGCGCTTCCTTCTCGACCGAAGCCTCGTTCGAAGCGGGTTCGTTCCGCTTGGGAATTTCGACGACGGGTTCCGGCTCTGGAAATTTCTCCGCGGTCTCGACCTCCGAAATAGGATCGATGCCGTCGAGCGCTTCGACTCCGTCGGCAAGCTCGGACTCCGCCGCCAGTCGGTAGCGCTTCAACAACATCGGAAATGCGGCGATCGAGCCGATAAAGCCGAATATTCCTACATAAACCCAGACATCGAAGAGCATGTTGGTCATCGCGATGAGTGTAGCCAACATTTTTTAGAGTGTCAACACGGAGCATATTAAGGATGCAGCCGGCGGGGCGAAAATCGAGGAGCATCCCACACGAAACCTTTAAATGCCTGGCACTTTAAGCCCTAGGGACCCGGGCTGGAGACATTGATCTACATCAATCCTCATATTTTTAAAGACTAAAGTCCGGCACTGTCCCATTGACCGACGGCGCCCGATTTGATACGATGAAGCAACGCATGGACAGCCTTGTCCGAATCTTCCGCACCCCACGCGAACCCCGTCAGGGATGTGTCGGCGTCGAATCCGCCGCCGAATCCGTGTCCCTTTCCTAGAGGAAAACTCACTTTTATGAGCCAAACGAAAAACATCGACCCGAACGAGCCGATCGCCGTCGTCGGACTCGGCAGCGTCTTTCCCGGCGCCCCGAATACCCCGCGATTCTGGGAGAACGTCCTCAACAAGGTCGACTCGATCATCGAGGTCCCCAAGGACCGGTGGGACTGGAAGCTCTACTACAGCGAAGATCGAAAGGCGGAGGACAAAACCTATTCGAAAATAGGGGGATTCATCACGGATTTCTCCTTCGATTCCCTGAAGATGCGAATCCCGCCTCCGGTCGCCAGGCAGATGGACACCGTGCAGCAGCTCGCCGTGACCGCAACGGCCGAGGCCCTCAAGGACGCGGGCTACGACGGAAAAGACGTCGATCACTCCCGGACGGCCGTCATCTTCGGAAACGCGATGGGCGGTCCGAAGAAGGAAGCGTCGGATCTTCGCGTCTACACGGCGATGTACATCGACGAACTGCGCAAGAGCAAGACGTTCCAGAAGCTTCCCCAACAACAGCAGGACGCCGTCGCCGTCGAGGTCGAAGGCGCCGTCAAGGCGAGTCTCATGGGCATCAACGAGGACACGATGCCGGGAGAACTTTCGAACGTCATCGCCGGCCGCGTCGCGAACACCTTTAACTTGAACGGAACCAACTTTACCGTGGACGCGGCGTGCGCGGCCTCCCTCGGAGCGATTGCGCAGGCCGTGAACGGGCTGCGCTTTCGCCAGTTCGACATGGCCGTGACCGGCGGCGTCGATCAAATGATGGCGGCCCCCGCGTATGTGAAATTTTCCAAGATCGGCGCTCTTTCGGCCGGAGGATCCCGGCCGTTCGACGCGAAAGCCGACGGCTTCGTGATGGGCGAAGGCTGCGGCGTCATCGTCATGAAGCGTCTCTCGGACGCGCTCTCCGCGGGCGATAGGATTTACTGCCTGCTGCGCGGGATCGGGGCCTCGTCCGACGGCCGCGGGAAGGGAATCACCGCCCCGAACCCGAAAGGACAAAAACTCGCGATCGAACGCTCGTTTGAGGGGCTCAACTACGGACCGGCCGACGTCGGACTGCTGGAAGCTCACGGAACCTCGACGAAGGTCGGCGATGCGGTCGAGGTTCAATGCGCGACGGAGCTCTTCGGTTCCGCGAAAACGAAATCCATCGCCCTCGGCTCGGTCAAATCCCAGATCGGACACCTGAAAGCGGCCGCCGGCGCCGCCGGGCTGATCAAGGCCGCGCTCGCCCTGCATCACAAGACGCTGCCGCCGACGATCCATTTCGAAACCCCCAACCCGACGGTGGACTGGGAAACGAGTCCGTTTTTCGTCAACACCGAGGCGCGTCCCTGGGACGACGGACGCGTCCGCCGCGCGAACGTTTCCGCGTTCGGATTCGGCGGAACGAATTTTCACGTCGCGCTCGAGGAGTTCTGCGATGCGACCCGCTCCTGGACTCCCGGATTGACGCAGGCCGCGCAAGTGCTGCTCGACCGCGTCGAGGCTCCGGAGCTTCCGGCCTCGCTCGGTGCCGAAGCCTTCATGTTCTCCGGCCCCGACGAAAAATCCGTATTGAACCGAGTGCGCAAGTACGCCGCGAACGCGCCGAAGTCGGGACCGCTGACCGAGGCCGCCGCCGCGCTCAACGACGCCGGGCACGAGGAATACCGCCTGACGATCGCGGCCGAGTCCGCTCAAAAGCTCGCTGAGAAAATCCAATTCGCGCTCGAAAAGGCGACGGACGGCGCGTGGGAAAAACCCCCGATTTCCTTCAAGCCCAAGAGCATCCATCTGGGGAAAAAGCTCGCGAAGGATCCGAAGGTCGCGTTCGTCTTCCCCGGCCAGGGCTCGCAGTACGTCGACATGCTCAAGGACCTGCGCTCCAAGTATAAGGTCGTCGAGGAAACCTTCGCGGAAGCCGACCGGATCATGACGGGAATTATCGGCGAGGGGCTCTCGGACATCCTCTTCACGAAAGGCGGGGAAAGCGAGGCGCGCCTCAAGGAAATGCAGGAGCGCATCAAGCAAACGGAGATCACGCAGCCCGCGGTATTGACCGCCGATGTCGCGATCCTGCGTCTCCTGCGCCGGTTCGGGCTAGAGCCGGACGTCGTCGCCGGCCACAGCCTGGGTGAATACGGCGCGCTCGTCGCCGCCGACGTGCTGTCCTTCGAGGACGCCCTGCTCGCGGTGAGCGCGCGCGGAAAGGAGATGGCCGACGTGGACGTTCCCGACAATGGAAAAATGGCCTCGGTCGCCGGTCCCGTTGAAAAGGTTCAGGCGATTCTCGATCAGATCGACGGCTACGTGATCGCCGCCAACAAGAACTGCCCGATCCAGACCGTGATCGCCGGCGCCTCCGAAGCCGTCGAAGAAGCCATCCGCCGTTTCCAGGCGGCGGGAATACAAGCCGTCCCGATTGATGTCTCGCACGCGTTCCATTCCGAGATCATCGCCCCCGGCGCCGTCCCCTATGGGAAGTTCCTCAAGCGAATCTCTCCGAAGGCCCCGAAAATCCCCGTCTCATCGAACGTGACCGGGGGATACTACCCCGCCGACCCCGACGCGGTCCGGGAATTGATGGTCCGGCAAATCTCTTCTTCGGTCGAGTGGATCAAACAGGTCGAACGTATGTACGACGACGGCGTGCGTCTTTTCCTCGAGTGCGGGCCGAAGCGCGCGCTGACCGCGTTCATCACCGCCACGCTCGAAAATAAAAAGGATGTGGTGGTCTGCTCTTCCAACCATCCGAAGAAGGGGGGGGTGCACGAGTTCAACGACATGCTCGCCAAACTCACCGCCGCGGGCATCGAAGTAGACTACTCGGTGACGAAACTCGACTCCGCGAACTGCGTCTACACCGACGGCTACAAGGCGTGGCTTTCGGCGCAAAATTCCCCGAAGCCCGTTTTCCCCGCGACGACGCCGGTCACCGCCGGCGCGGTCGCGGCCGATGCCGCGGCGCTTCTCGACAAGTGGGACCTCTTCCTGGGACCCGTGGTCGTCAGCGGACTCGGAGCGGGAGCTCCCGGATCCTGGGACCGGGTGTTCCGCGAAACCGCGATGGACGACATCCTCGATGGAAAGAACCTGATCGAACCTGTTTCCGAACAAACGCGCCGGAACATCGTTGAGAAAAACCTCGAAAAGGTGAACAAGAGCGAGTCCGGCAATCACACGATCACGCGCTTGGAATCCATCGAGGAAGTGCTGCGCCTCGCAGGTCAGGCCGGTGAGTTCGACATGAGCGTGGAATTCGGCGTTCGCGGCTCGATCTCGAGCTTGATGGACGCAACGGCCAAGCTGGGACTGGCCGCCTCGATTCTGGCGCTGAAGGACGCGGGAATCCCGCTCGTTCGCCATTACAAGAAAGCGACGACCGGAAAAATGATTCCGACGAGTTGGGGTCTGCCCTTACCGCTGCAGGCGGAAACCGGCGTCATCATGGCCTCCGCGTTCCCCGGACTCGACAGCCTGATCGAGGACATCTCGAACTTCTTCGCGGACAAGTACGGCGCGAAGCCCGAACGCGAGGTCTGGAAGCTCTACGATTCCTTGATCGGAGCGCTGAAGAACGAAAACGACCGCAAGGCCGTGACCGATTGGTACGCGGAGTACAAGGCGAAGAACCCCGCCGCCGGCTCAAAGGACGACGCCTATAAGTTCAGTCGGTCCTTCCTATTCCGCATACTTTCGCTCGGACACGCCCAGACCGCGCAGTTCCTCGGCGCGATGGGCCCCTGCACTCAGGTCAACGCCGCGTGCGCCTCGACGACTCAGGCCGTCGGAATCGCGGAGGATTGGATCCGCACCGGCCGCTGCAAGCGCGTCATCGTCATGTCGGCCGACGACGTCACCAGCCCGAACCTGCTGCACTGGCTCGGCACGGGCTTTCTCGCCTCCGGCGCCGCCAGCACGCACAACGTCGTCTCGGAAGCCGCGCTTCCATTCGACCGGCGCCGCAGCGGAATGATCATCGGCATGGGCGCCTCCGCGCTCGTCGTCGAAAACGGCGACAAAGCCGCCGAACGCGGCGTGACCCCGCTCGCCCAGCTCTTGGCCGCGCAATACGAAAACAGCGCCTACCACGTCACGAGACTCAACACCCGACACGTCTGCGAGACCATGGACAAACTGATGCGCAAGGTCGAGAAGCGCTACGGCTACGACCGCTCGAAGGTCGCGGGCAAAACGCTGTTCATGTCGCACGAAACCTATACGCCGGCCCAGGGGGGAAGCTCGGCGGCCGAGGTCGAAGCGCTGAAGACGACCTTCGGCAGCCGCGTCGCCGACGTCGTCGTCACCAACACGAAGGGATTCACCGGCCATGCGATGGGCGCGAGCCTCGAAGACGTCATCGCGATCCGAGCGATGAACGTCGGGAAACTTCCCCCGATCGCGAATTACAAGGAACCCGACCCGGAACTCGCGGGCATCACCCTGTCCAAGGGCGGCGCGTACGACTGCGAGTTTTCGCTGCGCCTCGCAGCCGGCTTCGGCTCTCAGATCGCGATGACCTTCATGCGGCGGCTGTGGCATGTCTCCCAACCGCGCATTCCCGACTCGCGCCGCTACGACGGTTGGCTCGCGGCCGTGTCCGGCATCGACGCGCCGAAGCTCGAAGTGGTCAAGAACACGCTGCGCCTCGTAGACGCCGGCGCAGACGCCGCGAAGAAGGCGCTGCAGCGGACGGCGAGCCCGTCGATCGCGCCGAAAGCCGCGTCCGCCCCATTGTCGGTCGTTCCAAAGAAGGCGAAGCCTGCCTCGCCGGCTCCCGCATCCAAACTCGACGAAGCCGCCGTGGAGAAGGAGATCGTCGCCTTGGTCGGCGAAAAAGTCGGCTACCCGGCCGAGATGCTGGAACTCGACCTCGACATGGAAGCGGATTTGGGCATCGACACGGTCAAGCAGGCGGAACTCATCGGCATCATCCGCGACAAGTATTCGATCCCGGCGGCGGAAAACCTTTCGTTGAAGGACTATCCGACGCTGCGCCATGTGATCGGGTTCGTAATGGCGGGGGGAGGAAAATCAGAAGCGGCCCCGACGACGACCCCCTCGGTCGAGTCCCCCGAGCCTCTTCAGCCTTCGGCTCCCCCGCAGCCCGCTCCCGCGTCCGACAAGGACGAAGCGGTGATCACGAAAGAAATCGTGACCTTGGTCAGCGAGAAAGTCGGGTATCCGGAAGAGATGCTGGAACTCGATCTCGACATGGAAGCGGATTTGGGCATCGACACGGTCAAGCAAGCGGAACTCATCGGCATCATCCGCGACAAGTATTCGATCCCGGCGGCGGAAAACCTTTCATTGAAGGACTACCCGACGCTGCGCCATGTGATCGGGTTCGTAATGGCGGGTGGGGGGAAATCGGATGCGGCTCCTACGACGACCGCTTCGGTCCAGTCCCCTGAACCCCTTGAGCCTTCGGCTCCCCTGCGGCCTACGGCCGCGGCGCCTGATAGAGACGAAGCCGAGTTGACGAAGGAGATCACGGCTCTCGTGAGCGAGAAGGTGGGGTATCCGGAGGATATGCTGGAACTCGACCTCGACATGGAAGCGGATCTCGGCATCGACACCGTCAAACAGGCCGAACTGATCGGCATATTGCGTGAGAAGTACTCGATCGCGAAGAACGAGAATCTATCCTTGAAGGACTATCCTACGCTGCGGCACGTGATCGGTTTTGTCCTGTCCGCCGCGCCGGAGACCGCGCCGGAAGCCGCGCCGCAAACGGCGCCTTCCACCGCCGAGGCCGTCGAAGAAGCCCCCCGGTTTGGAACCTGGGATCTCCAGGCATACGAGAGCCCGCTTTCCTGCCGACCGCGCGCGCTGAACGCGGAAACGGCCGTGGTGCTCCTGGTCGCCGATCCGGAAACCGCCGAACCGTTCGCCAAGGCCGTCGAAAAGGCCGGCGGCGATCCGGTGCTCGTCAAAGCCTCCGATTGGGAGAGCGTCGAGAAGGCCGAGGCGGCTCTTCGCCGCGCGTTGAAGGACCGCAAGGCCGGCGCGCTCGTCGATCTCACGACGATCGAGATGACGGCCGACGAGTTCGAAAAATGGACCGCGAAGAGTTTTGATAAGGCCTACCGACACACGGCGAAGGCTGTTTTCCTCGCGGCCAAGGTTCTGCAAAAAGACCTGAACGCCGCCGGGGACTCCGCCTGGATCGCCGCGGTAACCCGGCTCGGCGGAACGCACGCGGTCGGCGCGAAGAATTTCAATCCGATCGGCGGCGTCGCGACCGGGCTGGTCAAAGCGCTCGACCGGGAATTCGAACACGCCCGAGTGAAGGCCGTCGACTTCGACGGCGAGGCGGCCCCGGCGTTCATGATCGAGTCGCTGCTCCGGGAGCTCGCGTCGGAGGACCCGCATCGTGAAATCGGCTACGCGGGAAATACCCGCAGCCTGCTCCGCTTGGTCCCGAGCAAAGCGGAAACCCTCGACACCGTGAAATTCGGACACAAGCACGTCACGCTGATCACGGGCGGCGGACAAGGTCTCGGCGCGGAACTCGCGAAAAAAATCGCGGCGGATCACAAATCCCCGCTGATTCTGCTCGGCCGCACGTCCCTCGCCAAGGAAGCGACGGCGTGGGCGCGAATGTCGGACGAAGAATTGGCGGCAATGAAGGCCGAGATGTGGGCGAAACTCAAGGCGGAGGCCAAGAAGGACAAGAAGAAGAAAGCCACGCCGGCGATTCTTGAACAGGAATTCTCCAAGATCGCCAAAGGGATCGCCCTCCAGAAGACCATCGAGGCGCTGATTCTGCTCGGCTCCAAGGTGGACTACTTCAGCGTCGACATGGCCGACGGACCCGCCGTCACGAAAGCCGTCAAGCAGGCGCTCGCGAAGTTCGGGACCATCGACGTGGTCTTCCACGCCGCCGGACTGGAGGAGAGCAAACTTCTCGCGGACAAGAAACCCGAGAACTTCGACCGCGTCTTCCGCGCGAAGGCGAACGGAGCGTTTCATCTGATCAAGGCGCTTCCGCCCCGTCGCGGCCAGCGCTGGGCGTTCTTCTCGTCGGTGGTCGGACGATTCGGGAACCTGGGACAGACCGATTACGCCGCGTGCAGCGATTTTCTCTCGAAACTCGCCGCACGCATCAACGCCGACGGCGGTTCCGCGGTGACCTACGATCTGACCGCATTCTCCGACATCGGAATGGCGACCCGAGGAAGCGTCGAACAATTCCTGAAGTCGCAGGGCGTGGATTTCATGCCCCCGGCGACCGGCGTCTCCTTGATGTTCGAGACCATGA
The DNA here is from genome assembly GCA_002790095.1 of Elusimicrobia bacterium CG_4_9_14_3_um_filter_62_55. GTDB lineage: Bacteria > Elusimicrobiota > Elusimicrobia > UBA1565 > UBA1565 > UBA1565. Next base: position 8,022 of record PFUL01000024.1, read on the forward strand.
AGAAAAACACCCGCACACACGAGGTGCTCGTCGCCGGCGCGCTCGGGAAACTCGACGAAGAGGCTTTGATCGAAACGGCCCGAAGCCCGAAAAAGACAAGCGGCAGCGTTCTCGCGGGCCGCTCCGAAACGGAAACGCCGTCCTCCGCCGCGATGAAGCCGCCCAAGCGGCTCGGCGCGCTCCCGGAAGGGAGGCCGTTGTTCGATGAACTGGTTTCCAGCAACGGCTCGGGGCACGTCACGTCGAAGGAGTTCAGTCTCGAATCCGACCCCTGGCTGGTCGACCATGCCGTCGGCGGAACCCCGTGGGTCGCGGGCGTAATGGGCTTGGAACTCTTCGCGGAAACCGCGGCAAAATTGCTCGGGGAGGTTCCCGCCGCCTTTGAGGACGTGAAATTCCAACTCCCGATCAAGCTTTTGCGCAAACGTCCGATCAAGGTTCGCGCCGTGGCCCAAACCGAGGGCTCCGCGACGACGCTGCGCATCGAGTCGGACTTCATCTCTCCACAGGGGATCAAGCTCGGGGCACCGCGCACACACTTCACCGGACGGGTCCTTTCGGATCCCGCTGCAGGCTGGAACGGCGTGCCGGCTCCACTCGACTCCGCCCAGGCGGTCGCCGTGGACTCCGCGGTCATTTACGAGGCTTATTTTCATGGCCCGCGCTTCCAGGTACTCGAGGGAATCACGGAGATCGCCGAGAACGGCCTCACCGCCGTCTATAAACGAAACCTCGAACTTTGGGACGCGAACCCGCGCCGCCTCGCATTTCAGCCGATGCTCATCGAGGCCGCCTTCCAGGCTTGCGGCTACCGGGATCTTCACTTCACGAAGAGGATGACGCTCCCCGACTCGATCGGAAAAGTGCGCGTGTTCAAGACCGAGACGCCGCCGCAGCGGCTCGAGGTTCGCGTCCGCTTCAAGGGCACCGAGGGGGACAAATCGGTATACGACGCCGCGGTCGTCGACAAGGACGGAACCGTCTGGATCGCGCTCGAAGACTACCGGATGATCCGGATTTCCTAATGGCGGCGACCGCAATGCTCGAAAGCTCTCAGCCGTTGACCGACGACTTCGAGAAACCGTTTCGCTTCGAAGCCGTCGACGCGACCGAGACCGAGCCTGTCGCAAAGCGCCTCGAAGCCGAAGACGCGACGCCCGAATCGGTCGCCGTGCTCGGTCCTGGGGAATTCGAGAAGGGACGGACGCTGAAGATCCCAAAGCGCCGCCGCGAGTGGCTCGCGGCACGGCTCGCCGCCAAGCGCCTGCTCGGCTGGCACCTGCAGCAGGAAGGAGTCTATTTGAGGCCGAACCAGATCGAGATTCTTAACCGCGAAGACGGCTCGCCGCGCGTCCTCCTCGAAGGACGAAGAGACTACGATACCGTCTCACTCTCGCTGTCGCACTCCCGCGGAACGGGCGTCGCCGCGATCGCCCCGCCGGGACTCCGGGTCGGAGTGGATCTCGAGGCGATCGAACCCCGTGCGGCGTCGTTTCTCTCCGTGATGGCCCACGACGAGGAGTGGGGCGATTGGATGGATCACGATTTATCCGAACAGACGCGCCTCTGGACGCTCAAGGAGGCCGTCTCGAAACTCCTCCTCACCGGATTTACGGTCGGCTTTCACGACGTTCGCTTCCCGCTGCACGGCGAAACGCGCCGACTCTCGCTTCACAACAAGGCGCTTGAAACCTACGAACGCCTCGGATCCCCGATTATCCATTTCGATTCCTTCGTCCGGCAGGACGAAGTCCTGAGCATCGCCTACACGACAGGAGATTCCGTTCATGGCTGAGACCCCCGCGAAGAAGACGGCCAAAACCGCCAAGCGCCGGTCGCCCACCCCGCAAAAGGTCAAGAAGATGCGGGATGTGATCCAGAAAGCCCGCGACGGCGGAGATCCCGCCCGCGTACAGGCCCACAAGGCGAAAGGGAAGTTCACAGCCCGGGAGCGCATCCACTATCTCCTCGATGAGGATTCTTTTCAAGAACTCGATCTTCTCGCGAAAACCCGCTGCGCCGAATTCGGACTCCTGGATAAGGACATCCCGGGCGACGGCGTCATCACGGGCATCGGACGGGTCGGCGGCCGCGAGGTCTGCATCTTCTCGCAGGACTTCACGGTGCTCGGCGGCTCTCTCGGTTTGGTGCACGCGAAGAAAATCGCAAAGATCATGGACCTGGCCTACGACAACCGCGTTCCGGTGATCGGCCTGCTGGATTCGGGCGGCGCGCGCATTCAAGAGGGCGTGGACTCCCTCGACGGCTACGCGGAGATTTTCGCGCGCAACGTCAAATGCTCGGGCGTGGTTCCTCAGATTTCGGTCATTCTCGGGCCCTGCGCCGGAGGCGCCGTTTATTCTCCCGCCCTCACGGACTTCGTCTTCATGGTCGACGGCCTCTCCAATATGTTCGTCACCGGCCCGGGCGTCGTGAAAGCGGCCACGGGAGAAGAGGTTTCCTTTGAGGAACTCGGAGGGGGGCGGACGCATTACGAGAAATCGGGAAACTGCCACTTCCTCGCGAACTCCGAGCAGGACTGCTTCCGCCAAGTGCGGGAGCTCGTCAACTACCTTCCGCAAAACCGCTGGGAGAAGCCCCCGCGCGTCGCCAATCCCGACCCGGTCCGCCGCACCACGCCGCTCCTGGAGGCCATGTGCGAAGTGGACCCGCGCAAGCCGTACCGGGTCACGCACGTCATTTGGCAGATCGCCGACGAGCATAAATTCTTCGAGGTCCATCAGGGATTCGCAAAAAACGTCGTCGTCGGCTTCCTGCGCCTAGGGGGGGACGTCGTCGGCGTCGTGGCCAACAACCCCGCGCACAAGGCCGGAGCGCTCGACATCCACGCTTCCGACAAGGCGGCCCGGTTCATCCGCTTCCTCAACGCCTTCAACGTCCCGATCGTCAGCCTCGTCGATGTGCCGGGTTATTGGCCCGGCGTCGAACAAGAGCACGGCGGAATCATCCGCCACGGCGCGAAAATCCTTCACGCGTACGCCGAAGCCACCGTTGCGAAGATCACCGTCGTGATGCGCAAGGCCTACGGCGGAGCCTACATCGCGATGTGCTCCAAGTACATGGGCGCGGATTTAAATTTCGCGCTCCCGTCCGCGGAGATCGCCGTGATGGGCCCGGCCGGCGCGATCGAAATTCTCTATTCACGCCGGCTCAAGGCGGCGTCCGAAGAGGAAGCCGCCAAGCTCCGCGCACAGTTGACCCAGGAATACAAGGAACGCTTCGCCTCGCCGTACCAGACCGCGTCCACCGGTTCGGTCGACGAGGTGATCGAACCGAGCCAGATGCGCTTTAAGATCGTCCGCGCGCTTCGCTTCCTGAAGGACAAGCGGCGTCCCGGCGAAGTCGCGAACCGCGGGAACATTCCGCTCTGATCAGTCCAACAACAACCGACCGCGGCTCTTAAAAATCGTGGACCGGATATCCACAAATACGGGGGTGTTCAGCCGGTCCACGGGGTTGCGGGCGTCGGTGATCAATTCGCCCTCCCCGGCCTCCAGATCGAGCGTTCGGCTCCGTATCGAGCGGTAAAACCAGCTCAGGTCGCGCCTGGCGGAAAGCGGATCGCGCGTGAATTCAACCGGCCCGTCCGAAGCGAAGAAGATCATGTTGACCGGATCTCTATCCGGGTCGACGCCCTGATTCGCCGGAAAGGCGCGGACGTTCGTGAAGACCTCTTTGAGCGTACGCGCGATCGCCCGCTTCATCCCGGCCTTCGGACCTTTCGCGTAGCCGATCGCGTTGAGCGCGAACACCCCTTGAGAATTCAAACGACTCTTCATCGTCCGAAACGCCTCGACGGTATACAGATGCGCCGGGTGACGGTCTCCGCTGAACGCGTCGCCGATGATCAGATCGTAGCCGCGGCCTTCGCGGGCCAGGAAGGTCCGGGCGTCCTCGACGGAAAGACTCCCCGTCTCCCGAAAGCCGAACCACTTCTTCGCGAGGCGCACGACCACGGGATCGATTTCCACCACATCGACGGGAACTCCGTAGTGACGATCCAGCCGTCCAACCAAAGACCCTCCGCCGAGTCCGATGAGGAGGGCGCTTCGGATGTCCCCTTTTGGACGCAGGAACATGGCGAGTTCGATGCCGAAGATATAGTCCGAGACGCTGTCGAGCGTCTCCCGGTCGACCACGGTATTCGCGACGCCGTCGATGTAGAGGATCCGCTTCCCCCAGGAATCGTGCTCGTGAACGCGGAGCGCTCCGTAGAAGGAATCGGCGCGCTCGAGAACCTTGCCGTAGTCCTTGCGATCGCGAGAGGCGAGCGCGGCGGGGCCGGAGACCGCGACGCAGGCCATCAAGACGGCGGCGGCGACTCCCCGGCGTCCCGAGCCGGCCCAGGACGCCGCGGCGAGAGCGCAAACCAAGCCCGCCAAGATCGCGGCGGATAGCGGCGCGTCCAAACGCCCGACCAGCCAATATCCGACGAACAACGCCCCGACAACGCTCCCCGCCGTCGAGATCCCGCTCACGCGTCCGGTGTCCCTGCCGACGCGGGAAGGGTCCCCCGCGAGGCGCTTCAACGCGAACGGTCCGACCGCGGCCAGGCAGGCGAGCGGCGCCGCCAACAACAGCGCCGCCGCTCCAAGCGTTCCGCCGAGGACGCCCCAGCGCATCGCCCTCAGCAGCAGCGGATCCCGCAGCCACAAAATCGCCGTCAGGAAAAGGCCGGCGCCGGTCAGGGACACCGCCATTGCGCGCAAGGGATCGACGCGCGCGCTCGCGGCGCCGCCCGCCGCGTACCCCGCCGCCAAAGACAGGAGCGTGACCGCGAAAACGCAGCTCCAGACCGTCAGAGTCGAACCGAAAACGGGGGAGAGCAGCCGCGCCCCGATGATCTCATAGCCGAGAACGGCGGCGCCGGAAAGAAAGACAATCGCATAGATCCAAAGCGGCGCCGCGGGAGTCCGCCCGGTCACGGAACCTCGAAGCTCAGCGTTTGTCCGGGAGCGAGTCCGTGGCGCTCGGCGGTTCCTCCCGGCAGTTCGAGGACGTAGCGTCCGACGCCGGAACGGCGGGCGAGGTCGGAATCCGCGGCGGTTCGCGAAGATTTAGGGACCCGGGAGTAAACGACGGTAATCCGCCGCGCTTCATCAAGGAAAATCATGTCGAGATCCACCAGCGTATTTTTCATCCAGAAGGTCAGGAAGCGCCGTTCGGGGAACACGAACAGCATCCCATAATTCGAAGGCAGCGATTCGCGGAACATCAAACCATACTCCCGCTCGGTCGGGGTTGCGGCGAGTTCCACACCGAACACAGCGCCGTCGGGCAAGGTCAAAGACGTCTTCGCGAATTTCGGTCTCGCGCCGGCGACGGGGGAAACCGCCGCCACGGCCCGGTCGTCCACGCGCAAGAGCTCGGCCTTCCGGGACGCCTCTTCGGCGCCCGAGACGGGCCCGCGGCAGCCGACCGCCCCAAGCGCGGCGCAGACCAAGAAAAGTCGCTTCATCGTTTTCTCCGTTTGCGCGGGGGGGAGGGCGGTTCCTCGCCCGGCCGCGAGATATCCGCCCGAACCCGTGCATTTTCCTTCAAGCGTCGATCGACCTCGACGGCGAGCCTCCCGGCCCTCACGTACACTCCGTCATAGTCGACTCCGGCTTCCTGCGCGAGAGAGCGAAGCGACGCCCCTTTGGCCCGCTTGGCGGTCAAGTCGAGCAAGCGCCCCTTTGAATCTTTCGCGATCAAGACGAGCTGCAGCAGTTCGAGGCGGTAGTGACCTTTCTTGATCAGTAAAGACGCGGCTTGAACCGGCGGGGTCGATACCCCGACTTCGATCCACGTCGTCGCGTCGAACGCGAGAGAAACGGCCAGACCGAGTTCGGTGACTGCCTGCCGGTCCGCGCCGGACTTGTTGATGCCGATCAAGGCCGGATCCGCGCTCAAACCGAGAGTCTCCTGAGCCCCGGCCGAGCAAGCGCACAACAGCGCGAAAATCCCGAGGCGGATCACGCGGTCTCCGAATCGATCCAAACGGACACCGGACCATTGTTGCGGAGCTCGACTTCCATGCTCGCGCCGAACTCGCCGGTCTGAACCGAAACGCCGAGACCGCGCAGCGCCTCGATGAACCTCCGGTACAGCGGCTCGGCGCGTTCCGGAGAGGCTGCGCCGGTAAAATCAGGACGCCGCCCCTTTCGGCAATCGCCGTAAAGCGTGAATTGGCTGACGACGAGGGCGCCGCCTCCCGTATCGAGCAAAGACTTGTCGAACTTTCCGGCGTCGTTGGAGAAGATGCGAAGGTTCGCGGCCTTTTCGGCGATACGGTCCGCGACGGCTTCGTTATCGTCCGGCCCGACCCCGATCAGCAGCACGAGGCCCGGCCCGATGGACCGCGGCGCGCCGCCTTCGACGCGTACCGCCGCGTCCGAAACTCGTTGAATCAAGACTCTCATTGTTCCGGTCATTTTAGTATACTCGCCAAAACGCCGCAAAATTCAAGAGTTTCAAGGCGTCACAAAGGAATATTCCATGGTAACGGGTCTCGTTTTGGTTCGTCTCATGTCGGGCAACGAAAAGGAAGCGCTCCAAAAAATTAAGGAGACGCAGGGCGTTTCGCACGTCGCGGCCGTTTTCGGCCGTTGGGATCTCGTCCTCGACATGGAGACGCATGATCTTCCCACTCTCTCGAGCACCGTGGTCGATCATATCCGGTCGATCCCCGGCGTGCTCTCCACCGAGACTCTCGTCACGACCGCGATCTGAGAAGCGGTGAGCGACGCCTCAGCACCGATCCTGTCCGTTCGAGGGCTTAAGACCGAATTCCGGACCGAGGACTACACGGTTCGGGCCGTGGACGGTCTGAGCTACGAACTGTTTCGCGGGGAAACCGTCGCCATCGTCGGCGAATCCGGATCGGGAAAGAGCGTCCACGCCCTCTCGATCATGGGCTTGCTCCCGACGCCTCCCGCGAAGGTCATCGGGGGGGAGATTCTCTTCGACGGGGTCGACCTGCTCAAGAGCTCTGCCGAATCCGTCCGGCGCCTGCGCGGCGACCGGATCGCGATGATCTTCCAGGAACCCATGACCTCGCTGAATCCGGTCATGCGCATCGGCGAACAAATCGCGGAAGCGGTCAAGCTGCACAAAGGCCTCTCGGACGAGCAGGCTCGCGAAAGGGCGTCCTCTCTTCTGCAAAAGGCGGGCATTCCGGACGCCGAGAAACGCCTCAACGATTATCCGCACCAATTTTCGGGGGGAATGCGTCAGCGGGTGATGATCGCGATGGCCCTCTCCTGCGATCCCGACATCCTGATCGCCGACGAGCCCACCACCGCGCTGGACGTCACGATTCAGGCTCAAATCCTCGAACTGATGCGGGAACTCCAGCGTGAATTTCAGATGGCCCTCGTGTTGATCACGCACAACATCGGGGTGGTCGCCGAGATGGCCGATGAAGTCGTGGTGATGTACGCGGGCCGCGCGGTTGAGCACGCGCCCGCGGAAGAATTGTTCCGGAACCCGCAGCATCCCTACACCCGCTCTTTGCTGGCGTCCGTGCCGTCGATCTATACCCGCAAAGACCGTCTCGCCTCGATTCCGGGACAGCCGCCGGATCTCGCTCTGGGAATCGTCGGTTGTCCGTTCGCGCCCCGCTGTGGGGAAAAAATCGAACGATGCGAAAGCGAGGACGCTCCTCTGGTCGCGTTGTCCGCGTCGCATTCGGCACGCTGCTGGCTTATTGAAGGGGAAGGAAAGTGAGTTCCCCGCTGCTCGAAGTCCGCGGACTCAAAACCCATTTCTCGGTCGCCGGCGAGACTTTTTTCGATCCGAAGCGGACGGTAAAAGCGGTGGACGGAATCTCCTTTTCCATCGAGAAGGGAGACACCTTCGGATTGATCGGCGAATCGGGATGCGGAAAAACCACGCTCGGGCGCACGATTCTCGCGCTCGAAGAGCGCACGGAAGGGGACGCGATTTTCGAAGGACGCAGCATCTTCGCGCTGTCCAAGCGGGAATTGCGGGGAATGCGCCGAAACGTTCAGGTCATTTTTCAAGACCCGTTTTCCAGCCTCGATCCCCGCATGACCGTCCGTCAAATTTTGGAGGAGCCTTTCGAGATTCACGGCATCCTGCCGTCCCCCCGCGGACGGCGCGAGCGCATTCTCGAGCTCATGGACGTCGTGGGACTTCCCGCCGCGCACCTGGAACGCTATCCCCATCAATTCTCGGGAGGACAGCGGCAGCGCATCGGCATCGCGCGGGCTCTCGCGCTCAACCCGAAGTTGATCGTTTGCGACGAACCCGTCTCCGCGCTCGATGTCTCGATTCAAGCCCAGATCCTCAATCTTCTCCAAGACCTCCAACGGGATTTCGATCTTACCTATCTCTTTATTGCGCATGATTTTTCCGTGGTCCGCCATCTCTGCAACAAGGTCGCGGTGATGTATCTGGGCCGCATCGTCGAGTTGGGGGAAACCGACGCGCTGTTCGAAAATCCCCAGCATCCCTACACGGAAGCCCTGCTCTCCGCGGTTCCGGTTCCGGATCCCTCCATCGAGAAGCGCCGCAAGCGGATCCTATTGACCGGAGACGTCCCGAGCCCGCTGAATCCGCCTCCGGGCTGTCCTTTTCACCCGCGCTGCCGGTACGCGCAGGATTCCTGCCGCGTCGAAACGCCGGCGCTGAACGAGGTTCGAGACGCTCATTTCGCCGCCTGCCCGGTTTTGCCGTTTAAGGACGCTCCAAGCGCGGCCGCGCTGATCGAAGCAGAATAGCTTATTGCGGGCGGGGGGAGGGTCGGTAGGCCAGCCGCAACCCCGCGGCCAATAAGGCGAAGGCGGCGACGGCGAGCGTCCCTCCCCAAAACCAGTAGGGTCCGAGCAGAATCTCTCCGATGCGGGCGGAATCCGAGAGCATCGGCGTGCCCGCGATCGTGATGTCTTTCGTGAAGAGATAGTCGAGTTGGCGGTAGGTGCTCAAACAGGCTTGAACCCCGAAAAACTGGACTAAAAACCCCTGCAAATCCGCGGGAAGCCATCTCAAGGCCCCGAAGATCGCGGCGCCCATCAAGACCGTGAAGCAGATTCCGAAAAGCGTTCTCACCCACAGCACCGCCGAGAGGATCAAGAGGAAACCCAGCAGAGCGAGACCGGCCCTGGCGGTTGAAATCCGCCGGGAAGACAAGATCAACAGAAATCCCGCCACCGGGGCCCCGAGCGGACCTCCCGCTGAAACCATCGCCCGGCCGAACGGCCCGCCGAAGACGCTCCCGGTATGGTAGGCCAGTCCCGAGAGGTTGGAGTACAGACGCAGCGTCTCGAAACGCCCCCCGAGGAGCATCGCCGTCAGACCATGCCCCATCTCGTGAAACCAGGTCGCCAAAGCGGAAAAGGGATAAAGGATGTAGCCCCCGTAGGGGACCCGCCATAAAACCACCATCAAGGCGGCCGCCGCGATCAGCCACGGCAAACCCATCGTGCGTTCCCGCATCCCGCAAGGATAGGCTATAATCGGCCCAGTGTCCAAGACGGTTCTGGAAGTAGAGAATCTCACAACCGAGTTTCACGTGGAGGCCGGCGTCGCCCGCGCGGTCGACGGGGTATCGTTCCACCTAAAGGAAGGGGAGACGCTCGGACTGGTGGGAGAATCCGGCTCCGGAAAATCGGTGACCTCGCTTTCTTTGATGCGGCTGGTGCCGGAGCCCCCGGGGCGCATCCTCCCCTCATCCAAAATCCGGATCAACGGGCGGGACATCCTCAAGGTTTCAGACCGGGAGATGCAGAAGATTCGCGGGGATGAAATCGCGATGATATTTCAGGACCCGATGACGGCGCTCAACCCCGTCTTTACCATCGGCAACCAACTGTCCGAGGTGCTCCGCCGCCATCAAGGACTCAACGCGCAATCCGCCCGAAAGCGGGGGGTCGAACTGCTCGAGACCGTCGGAATTCCAGCGCCGAAAAAACGCATCGACAACTACCCGCACCAGCTTTCCGGGGGGATGCGCCAGCGGGCGATGATCGCGATGGCGCTCTCGTGCAACCCGAAGATCTTGATCGCCGACGAACCGACGACCGCTCTCGACGTCACGATTCAAGCCCAGATCCTTGAACTCATCAACAAGCTCCAAAAGGAAATCGGGATGGCGACGATCCTGATCACCCACGACCTCGCCGTGGTTGCGGAGGTCTGTGATCGCGTGGCCGTGATGTACTGCGGCAGGATCGTGGAGGAGTCCGATATTTTCGATCTCTTCGAGCATCCCCAACACCCGTACACGCGAGGGCTGATCTCCTCGATCCCCCGCATCGACGACGCGGAAAAGGGGCGCGGCGAGTTGTACGCGATCCCGGGCATGGTCCCCGACATCCACTCCCTTCCCGACGGCTGTCGCTTCGCCGAGCGCTGCTTCCAAGCCGAAGCCCGATGCCGATCCGAAAACCCGGTACTTCGCGAGACCGCCGACGGCCGCAGCGTTTCCTGCCTGTTTCCTTTGTCCAAGGATGGGACCCTTCGATGAGCGACGCGCTCCTGGAAGTGAAGGACCTGAAGAAGCACTTTCCGATCAAGGGCGGGGTCCTGCGCAAAACCGTCGGGCAGGTCTATGCGGTCGACGGAGTGAGCTTCACGCTCATGCCGGGAGAGACGCTCGGACTGGTCGGAGAATCAGGCTGCGGGAAATCCACGCTCGGGCGGACGATCATCCGCCTCTACGACGTCACCGCGGGTGAAATGAAATTCCAGGGCAAAGACATCGCCTACGCGACGGGGAAAGGACTGCTCCCCGTTCGCCGGGACATGGGCATGATCTTCCAGGACCCCTACGCCAGCCTCAATCCGCGGATGACCGTCGCGCAGATCATCGAGGCGCCGATGGAGGTTCACAAGAAAGGCGCTCCGGCCGAGCGGAAGGACCTCATCGCGGAACTGCTCGAGGTCGTCGGCCTGCGCGCGAAGATGGCCAACCGCTACCCGCACGAATTTTCGGGGGGACAGCGTCAGCGCATCGGCATCGCCCGGGCGCTGATCCTCCAGCCCAAACTCGTCATCGCCGATGAACCCGTGTCCGCGCTCGATGTCTCCATCCAGGCGCAGGTGATCAATTTGATGATGAGGCTGAAGGATCAGTTCAAACTGACCTATATTTTCATCGCCCACGACCTCGCGGTGGTTGAGCATATCTCCACGACGGTCGCCGTCATGTACCTGGGACACATCATGGAGAAGGCTTCCTCGAAAACCCTTTACGCGAACCCAAAACACCCGTACACGCGAGCCTTGATCGAATCCATTCCGATCGCCGACCCGAGAAAACGCAAGCCGCCGGAAGAGAAAAAAACCCTTAGGGGGGACATCCCGAGCCCGATCACGCCTCCCTCCGGCTGCGTCTTTCACACGCGCTGTCCGATCGCCGAAGAACGCTGCCGCGTTGAAGTGCCGGCGCTGCGCGATCTCGGGGCCGGCGGCGAGGAGCATTGGGTAAAATGCCATCTGGCGGAACCTCCAGGAGAAACATCATGAAGAAAGCTCTCGAAAAATTTGCCGCTCTTGCGATCGCCGCGGCGATGACGATGACGACCGCCTGCAAAGGATCCGGCTCCTCCTCGGAAGGCCTGAAGGTTCTCGAATACGGCGCCGTCGCGGTGGCGGGCTCCTCCGACCCCAACGACTACGCCTCCATGTACGATCTCGATCTCGGCGCGCTGGTTTACGACACGCTTTACGAGTACGACTACCTCGCCCGCCCCTTCAAACTCAAGCCCGGGATGGCCGAGGCGATGCCGAAGGTCACCCACAATGGAAAGACCTACACGATCAAGCTCAAGAAGGGCATTGAGTACATCGACGACAAGTGTTTTGAAAAGACCGGCGGAAAAGGCCGCGAAGCCGTCGCCGGGGATTTCGTCTACAACCTCTACCGCAAGGCCGATTCCCTCTCGAAATCCCAGAACTGGTGGCTGGTCTCGGGACAGATCGCGGGCTTGGACGCCCTGCGCGACAAGTACAACGGCAAGGAATTCAACTACGACGAAAAAATCGACGATCTGAAAGCCGTCGATGATCACACGATTCAGTTTACGCTGAAAAAACCGTTCCCCCAGATCATGTGGGTGCTGGCGATGGCGGGGATGACCCTTTATCCGAAGGAATGCGTGGACTATTACGGCGAGGACTTCGACAACCATCCGGTCGGCACCGGCGCCTTCCGCATGACGGAATGGCAGAAAAACGCGAAGTATACCTTGGTTCGAAACGAGAAATACAGAGAAGACCTCTTTCCCTCGGAAGGGACCTCCGAGGACAAGACCGCCGGGCGCCTGGCCGACGCGGGCAAAAGGATGCCGTTCGCGGACAAGGTGATCGTCCACGAATTCTCCCAATCCCAGCCGTATTGGCTGCAGTTCCGGGCGGGGAAAAGCGCCTGGGGCCGCGTTCCGGGGGAATTTACCGAGGAGGTCTTTCAGATCGAGTCGCGCGAAGGCAACAAGAAGACCTGGAAAAAAGACGCCGCGGGCAACCGCATCCTCGCGGACTCCTACGCAGGCAAGTACGACTACTACCCGCTGCCGCTGCTCGACTTCATTTACCGCGCGTTCAACTACGAGGACGAGGTCGTCGGCGGGGAGAAGGGGAAAAAGCTGAGACAGGCGATTTCACTCACGCATGATCTCAACGAGGAAAACGACCTGTTCTACAACGGACTCAACAAGGTCTACGCGGGAATCATCCCGCCCGGCGTCGGGGGCTTCGATCCGGCAGTGAAGAACCCGTACGCCGGCGCCGATCTGGAGAAGGCAAAGGCCCTGCTCGCCGAGGCGGGATATCCCGGGGGGAAGGGCCTGCCTGAACTCCAGCTCTGCGGCGGCAACGACGCGCGCACGATGGAGCAGGCGGCCAACTTCATCCGAAACGCCAAGCGCATCGGCGTGAAGATTCGCTACGAGGCGATGCGCTTCGCCGAACTCTCCGCAAAACTTAAGCAAAAGCGCTGTCAGATGATGGGCCTGGCCTGGGGCGGCGACTGGCCCGACGCCCAGAACTTCATCCAGCTCGCGTACGGCCCGAACAAATCCCCGGGCTCGAACAACGCGAACTACGACAACCCGAAGCTCAACAAGATCTATGAGAGGTCCTCCGTGATGCCCAACGGCCCGGAGCGAAACAAGCTCTACCAGCAGATGAACGCGATCGTGATCGAGGATTCGGCGTACCTCGGGGCCATGGCCCGCACCCGCGATTATCTGATTCCTTTCGGCACGAAGAACTTCAAGCCGGAGGAGATGATCCACACCCACGCGAAGTACATCCGCCTCGACAAGTGGGGGAAGAAGTAACGGGCTCGTTTGCGGCATGCTGACCTACATCGCCCGAAAATTCCTCGCGATGATCCCGACTTTGATCGGGGTCTCGATCCTCGTCTTCGTGATCTTCAACGTGGTGGGCGACGACCCCGTGTACCTGTACCTCGGCAAGAACGCGACCGTCGAGGACGTCGAGATCATGCGGCATTCGATGGGGCTCGATAAACCGCTGTGGACGCAGTACTTGATCAGCATGAAGGAACTCGTCACCTTCAATCTCGGCTACTCGATGTCCTCGAAGGAAAAGATCACCGACATGTTCCTCAACGGCGCGGGGCCCTCGATCGCGCTGACGTTGCCGGCGCTGTTTCTGTATTCCGGAATCTCGATCGTGCTCGGGCTGATCTGCGCCTACTGGCGGGGGACCTGGGTGGACAAAATGATCGCGGTGCTCGCGACCGTCGGGATGTCGATTTCCTACGTCGCGGTGATGATCTTCGCGCAGTATTTCCTCGCGTTCATGCCGGTGGAAAAATGGGGAGTGGAGATATTCCCGATCACCGGCTACGAGAACGGCTTCCCGGACTTCATTCCCTACATCCTGCTGCCCAACCTGATTACGACCTTCGTCGCGCTGGGCTACAACACGCGCTTCTTCCGCTCGATCGCGGTCGAGGAGATGAACCGGGACTACATCCGCACCGCCCGGGCCTACGGCGCCGACACGCGGACGATCCTCTTCAAGCACGTGCTCAAGAACATCATGATCCCGATCATCGCCCGCGTGGTCGTGACTTTGCCCTTCATGATCACGGGATCCTTCCTGCTCGAACAGTTCTTCGTGGTTCCCGGTTTGGGCTATAAACTCCTGCACGCGATCGAGAGCGCCGACTTCAAGGTCGTACGGACCTTCACGATGCTCATCGCGTTTTTAGTCGTCGTGACGAACTCCGTCGCCGACATCCTCAACAGCATGGTCGATCCGAGGGTCAAACTCTCATGACCGCGGCCGCGCCGGCGAAATTCGTCGAACCTCGTTACGGAGAATCGCTGTTTAGAAAATCGGCGCGGAAATTCCGCCGCGACCGGCTCGGCATGGCGAGCCTCTCCATCGTGGGCGTCTACGCGGTGATCGCGCTGTGCGTCAAGATCGGCCTCTTCGCGACCCTGGACGCGGCGACGACCCCGGTCGGGCGGCAGCATGTTGCGCCCGGTCAGACGTATCAGCACATCCTTGCCGATAAGAGCGTGGAAGAACGAACCTCCTGGTTCGGCACCGACATCCGCGGCAACGACGTCGGACTGAAGCTCATCTACAGCATCAAGCAGGCCTTCGCGATCGGCATCTTGGTGGCGTTCTTCTCGGTGCTGATCGGAGTCGTTCTGGGAGCGATCTCGGGCTACTTCGGGGGGAAGACCGACGACTTCCTGTTATGGGTGTACACCTCGATGAGCTCGGTTCCCTACATCCTCTGGATCATCGCCATCTCCTACGCGTTCGGGAAGGGCTTCACGGGAGTCGTCATCGCGCTGTCTTCCACTTTCTGGGTGGGGATTTACTTCAACATCCGCGCCGAGGTCCAGCGCCTCAAGGAAATGGAGTTCGTACTGGCGTCGGAGTCTTTCGGCATGGGCAAGATGCACATCATTTTCCGCGACATCATGCCGAACCTGACTCACCTGATTTCGATCTTCCTGTCGCTGAACTTCATCGCGGCCATCAAGAACGAGGTCATCCTGTCGTTTCTCGGGCTCGGAATCGCGGGCGAGCCGTCCTGGGGCGCGATGATCTCCTCGGCGCGTTTGGACCTCTTGGCGGGGAAGTGGTGGGAAGTGACCGGCGCGACGATCCTGCTGTTTATTTTGGTGATGGCGTTCAACCTGTTCACCGATTCGCTGCAGGACGCCTTCGACCCGAAGAAAGTCGGTTAGGCCGCGCGTCGTATAGACTGCATGCGCCTATCCCCCGCCGCGGCACTCCCCTGCGTATTACTCGCCTGCACGACCCCATCCCGCCCTGAGAAAAAGCTTCCGTCTCCCGCCAGCCGGGAGCAAGCCGCTCGACTCGTGCTTCCGACAGGGAGTACGCAAGCCGACCTGCTTCAGTCGCTCAGTGCAGGCATCGTCGCGGGCGACTATTCGGAACTGCGCGACTTCGTCGCGGCCCATCCCGAAGTCGGTGAAACGACGGTGCGTGAAATGGACCGCTGTCCCTACGACCGGCAGCATTGCCTTGAAACGACCTTGCGGCCGAACCTCGACGGCGGCGGGCCGCCGCGGCCGTTTCGACCGACGGGGGCGCTCCACACGCAGCCCTTTTCTTCGGGACGCCTTTATGTCGGAACCGTCGCCAACCATCGCGCCCGATTCGACATGATCTGGGATGTCGTGAGGGGCCGGATCGTGTATCTGAGGACGCTGGAAGGATATTCCTATTTCGAATACTCGCTGAATCTTCGCGACAATTCGCTCGATCGGGTCGACGGTCTGGTGGTGCTTCGCCGAAAAACGGAACGCTACGAGGAATCAATCACGCTTCGGGCGAACGAACTCGCGTTTAAGAAAATACGCGACGATGTGGTTCCCATGTTCAGCGAAACGACATACAGTTCAATCCCTTTCGGGGATCGCGTCATTGAACTGCCGGATACCTCTGGGTTGGAAACGGCTTCCAGGACGCGGGTCAGCGGTCCTACACGTCCCGACGGTGCCCTACAGTAAACACGAGGGCGAGCAATTCGCTTTTATAAACCTTGTATAGGATTCTCCAATCGCCGACGCGCCGAGGGGAAATTTGGGAGTTGCCCTCGGCGCACCGGGAGGCTCCAGGCGACGCGCTCCCGCGCATCACGCGCGTGCATGCCGCAACGGAAATTTCAATCGGGAGCAACTGTCCCCGGGGACAGTTTCCGGTTCGTTTGGGCGCGGCAGAATCGATTAGGGCCGGGCGACGGCGTGCCGCGCGCGATAAGCCTGAAACCCCCGCCACCGCGCGCTCGCCTGCCCGAGCAGAACCAACGCCGCGATCACCGCCAACACCGTTTTCGCCTTGCGCTCCTCGATGCCGTGCACCTCGAGCGAGGCCGCAAACAGCAAATAGAAGTACCATGCGGTCCCGGCCAGAGCCAGCGGCGCGCCTAGATAGGGAATCGCCGACGCCGGCCCCGCGGCGACCGCGACCGCACTCGCGTACGCGCAGCATCGGTAGGCTGTTTCGAATTCCCGCGGCGAGCCCAGCGCGCGCCACACGACGAACCCGAAGCCGCCGGCGACGACGCTTGCGACCGGAACCATCACGCTGGAAGCGACGAAGCCTCCGATCCCGGCCATCGGGCTGCCTGTCAGCGCGGCCGTCACCGCCCACTGCAAGGCGCCGCCGAGAGCGCCCATCGTCCCGGCAAACACCAAGGGAGGCATCATGCCGCCGGTCGGCGGCATCGTTCGGTAAAAATCCCGCGGCGCGCTCAGCACCCCCTTCGCGAGGTCGAAGAAGCCTTTCGGATCGAAGGCCTGGCGCGCTTCGGCCGCGGCTTCCGCGGCCAGACCCGAGGCGCGGTCCGCCTTGCGCACCGCGCGCTCGGCCGCACCCATGCGAACGTCGATTTCGGGGAGGGGGGCCGTCGCCTCGCGGATCGCCGCGTCCGCCGCCTCCGGCGACGCGCCGGATTGAAGCAGCGCCGCGCGGATGCTCTCGACCGGATAGCGGCCCATGTGCTGACGCACGTAGGCGACAAAACGCGGATCGCTCACGCCGACGGCGGCGGGCAGACCTCGCCGACCTTCTTGAGGAAGCGCCCGATTTCGATGGGCTTGATCACGTAGCCCTTCGCGCCGCGGGCGAAGGCGGATTCCACGTCCTTGCCGGTCTGCTCGGCGGTCACCATCAGCACCGGCGTCTCGCGAAGTTCCTCGAACGCGCGCATCTCGGTGAGCGTCTGCAGGCCGGTCCAGTCCGGCATGTTGATGTCGAGCAAAATCAGGCAGGGATTCTCGGCGCGGGCCTTCTCGAGACCCTGATGGCCGTTCGCCGCGGTGACGACCGCGTAGCCGGCGCCGGTCAGCACGTCTTCGAGCAGCGACCGGATGTCGTCGCTGTCGTCCACGACCAAAACCGGGCGGGGACCCGATGGTTTTTTTCCGAAAAGTCCGAACACCACGCCCCTATTGTACGGACCTGGGGGAAGAAGGCAAGGGCCTGAGCCGCGTTAGGGCAAAAGCACGAAGAAGTACTGCAGGAACTCGCCGAGTTCCAGATTGGCGAGCGTGAGCGAGACCGGCCGGCCGCCGAGGCTGCCGCGGAGTTCTCCGCTCATCGGATTGTAGTCGAGCGCGACCGCGGCTCCCGCCATTTTCCCGGTGATCTTTCCGGTCGCGGCATCCATCGTCAGCCGAAACGCCTTGCCGGCGGCGGAGCCCTTCACGGAAACGGCCCCGAAATCCACTTCGTAGCGCAGCGCCGCGCCGTTGAAGGTCCCCTGCACCACGGAGCGGGCGGGGGTCCAATGGAAGGCCAATTCGACGCGGCGGCCGCCGATATCGCCCAGCATCGACTTGCCGTCGTGGTCGATTTTTACCGCGATCGCGGAACCGGCGGTCTCGCCGGAAATCACCCAAAGACTGCGGCTCAAGCTCATCTCGAAAGGGCGGCCGTTGACGGAGCCGTTGACGGAAGCGAATCGGAGGCGTCCGATGCGCCGCGCCGCCATCGAAACCGCCGCGGGAAGCGGGGTTGCGCCGCGCAGGCCGAACCGGGGAGATTCGAACCCGGCGGCGAGGGCGAAAGCGGAGGGGAAGAGCAAGGCGGCGAGGGCGAGGTTGAGCTTATTCATACCCTCACGGTAACACAATCCAGAACCTTCGCGTTTGGGTCGATAGTCCCGAAGGCCCTCCCTATTTAGCCCTACCGCGTCTTGGGTCTTTGTCGCCGTAAAATTAGTATGCTTCCAACATCCTTTTCAGGCCTATAGGCCTATTGGAGGCTTGGATGTCCCGATTTAAATTCACGTTCGCCATCCCGCTCGCTGCCGCGCTTTTCCTCTCTTCCGGATGCGGGAAAAAAGACTCTTCGTCGCCCGCCGGAGGGGGAAAAACGGCCTCCCAGAGCAGTAAAAACAAGGACACGTACGTCCATGTCACGATTTCCGACATCGACAGCCTCGACCCGGCCTGGTCCTACGACACGGCCAGCCACATGGTCATCGAGAACCTTTATGAATTCCTGGTCGCCTACAAGGGCGGAAGCATCACCGAACTCGAACCCCAGGTCGCCGAGAAGGTCCCGTCGATCGAAAACGGCCTCCTCAGTCCCGACGGCAGGACCTATACCTTCCCGATCCGAAAAGGAATCAAGTTCCACAAAGGAGGAGAAGTCACGCCCGAGGACGTCCGCTACTCTCTGATCCGCTTCATGCTCTTCGACCGGGCCGGCGGGCCGTCTTCTCTGCTGCTTGAACCCGTGACGGGACTGGACTCGACGAGAAAGGACGGCAAGCCCCTGGACGCCGCCTACGACAAGGCCGCGGCCGCGGTCACCGTCGAAGGCGACGCGGTGGTTCTGAAGCTGCACAAGCCGTTCGCGCCCATGTTGACGGTGCTCGCCTCGTGGTCGCCCATCGTTTCGAAGGAATGGGCGGTCGCCGGGGCGGGGTGGGACGGAACGAAGGAAACCTGGAAAGCCCACAACAACCCGGAGAAAACGGCCGAGGCGTTCTACGATCAGGAAAACGGCTCCGGCCCGTTTTTACTCGAGCGCTGGGACAAGAAGACGAAGGAAGTCGTCTTGACCCGCTTCGACGACTATTGGCGGGGACCGGCAAAACTTAAGCGCGCGCACATCAAGGGAGTCGACGAATTCCAAACGCGCAAGCTGATGCTCGCCGCGGGAGACGCCGACTCGATTTACGCGGACTACCTCCAGCAGCCCCTGCTCAAAAACCTCCCCGGAGTCGAACTCATCGACGACCTCCCCCGCATCGACATGAATCCGTCGATATACTTCGTTTTCGACATCGAAACGAAGGGCAACCCGAACGTCGGATCCGGGAAACTCGACGGGAAGGGGGTTCCCGCGGACTTTTTCGCCGACGTGAACGTCCGGAAAGCCTTCGCCCATTCGTTCGATTACGAAGGGTTCATCCGGGACGTCAACCGGGGGAAGGGGACGCGCGCGGTCAGCTTCATTCCGAAAGGCCTGTTCGGATTCAACCCGGAACAAGCCCACTACGAATACGACATCGCGAAAGCCGAGTCCTACTTCAAGAAGGCCCACGGCGGAAAACTCTGGCAGAACGGCTTTAAGTTCACGCTCGCCTACAACGCCGGCAACCAGCCGCGCGAGGTCATCGCGAACATGATCAAACGGGCCGTTGAAAGCATCAACCCGAAGTTCCAGATCGACACGCGGCCGATCCAATGGTCCACGTATTTGGACATGTCGAACGCCTCGAAACTTCCGATGTTCATCATGGGGTGGGCGCCGGACTTCCCGGATCCGCACAACTTCGCGTTCCCGTTCCTGCACTCCAACGGGAACTATCCCCGGCTGCAGCGCTACAAGAACGCGGAGGCGGACAAGCTCGTGACGGCCGCGATGACCGAGACGGACGCGGAGAAGCGGCGCGCGATGTACTATCGCCTGCAGCAGATCGCCTACGAGGACGTGCCGTCGCTGTACATTCTGAACTCGGTCCTGTACCGGACCCAGCGGTCTTGGGTGAAGGGATACGTCTACAATCCGATCCATCCGGATTCGCCCTACTCCTGTCCGCTGTACTACCTCTCCAAGGAATAGGCCTCAGGGCGGAGCGTGGCGAAGTTCATCCTCAAGCGGCTGGCGATGCTGCCCCTCGTGCTCTTCGGAGTGACGGTATTGCTGTTCGGCCTCTTCAACACGCTCTCGCCGGAAATGCGCGCCTCGATCTACGTGAAGGACCCCCGGCAGCTGGCGGCCCTCGACGAGGTCATCCGCAAGTACGGACTCAAGGACCCGTTCCACAAGCAATATGTCCGCTGGATCGCGAGAGTCGCGAAAGGCGACCTCGGCTACTCCGAAACGGCGAAGATGCCCGTGACCGAAGCCATCCGTTCGTTCTTTCCCGCGACGATCGAGCTCTCGGTGCTCGCCTTCATCCCCATCATGGTGATCGGCGTCTGGCTCGGCACCCTCTCCGCGGTCTACCGGGACAAATGGATCGACCATTTCTCCCGTTTCGTGGCGATCACGGGATACTCGCTGCCCTCCTTCGTCCTCGGACTGCTGCTGCTCATGGTCTTCTACGGCATGCTGAAGCTCTTCCCGCCGGGGCGCTATTCCCTCGCCTCGGATCTCATCATCAACGGGGGGAACTACGCCGCCTATACCGGCATGGTCACCGTCGATTCCCTGCTCAACGGACGCATCGGGGTGTTTTTCGACGCGCTCAAGCACCTTATTTTACCCGCGTCGTCGCTCACCTACATCACGATGGCGCTGCTCGTGCGCATCACCCGTTCGTCGATGCTCGAAGAGCTGGGCAAGGACTACGTCCGGACCGCGCGGGCGAAAGGCCTTCCGGAATCGGTCGTCATCAACAAGCATGCCCGGCGCAACGCGTGGATTCCGGTCATCACGATCGCGTCGATTCTTTTCGTGCAGCTGCTCGGAGGCGTGCTGATCACCGAAACGGTGTTCGCCTACCCGGGCATCGGCCGCTGGGTCGCCCAAGCCGCGGTGCAGCTCGACATCCCCGGCGTCATGGGCGTGGCCCTTCTAACCTCGACGTTGTTCGTGCTCGGCAACCTGGTCGCCGACATCCTCTACGCCGTCGTCGACCCGAGGATTCGCTTCCAATGAGGGAACGACTCCGAGAATTCTCCGCGGAAACCTGGAAGCGCCTCAAGCGCCGCCCGCTCTCGTTGGTCGGCCTAGGCCTGATTCTGGCGTTCACGTCGATTGCCGTGCTGGCCCCGATTCTCGCGCCCCCGGAGCCGAACTCGCGAGACTACTATCTGATTCCGCAGGACGGGTACAGCCCCGATCCCGTGCGTCCGAGCCGGGAACACGTGTTCGGAACCACCGAACAGCAGTTCGATCTTTACTACGGCATCGTCTGGGGGACCCGGACCGCGTTTAAGATCGGGGTCGCCGTCGTGCTCGTCTCGATGCTGCTTGGGATGGTCGTCGGAGGGATCGGCGGCTTCTACGGCGGTTGGGTCGACGAGACCCTGATGCGCTTCACCGACATCGTCATGGCGCTGCCCAGCATTATTTTGGCGGTGGTCATCGTCACGGTCCGGGGGCCGAGCCTGGGCAACGTCATCGTCGCCCTCGCGGCGGTCTCGTGGCCCACCTACGCGCGCTTGATCCGCGGGGACGTTCTCACCGTCAAGCAGCGCGAGTTCGTCCTGGCGGCGCGCGCGCTCGGAGCGAGCGACCGCCGCATCCTGATCCGCCACGTGATCCCGAACTCCATCTATCCGGTGCTCGTCGTCGCGTCCCTCGATACGGGCGCGATCGTGCTCTCGGCGGCCGCGCTGAGCTTTCTCGGTCTCGGCGCGCCGGTCGGGTACGCCGACTGGGGCCAGCTCATCGCGATGTCGCGCAACTGGATCATCGGCGCGTCGGGGAGCCCGCTCGATTACTGGCACACCGTCGCCTTCCCGGGGGGCGCGATTTTTCTGTTCGTTCTCGGCTGGAACCTGCTCGGAGACGCCTTCCGGGACATCCTCGATCCGCGGCAAAAGTGATGAATCTAAATCAGATGCTCGATCAGACGGCCTCGCGCGTTCCCGAAAAGGCGGCCCTTGTATGGGTTGAAGGAAAAGGCGGGGAAGAGCGCTCTCTTTCGTTCGAGACGCTGCGCGAGCGCGTCCTGCGCGCGGCCTCGGCCTTCCGCTCGCGAGGCGTCGGGAAAGGGGACTGCGTCGCGATCATCCTGCGCAACGGTCCCGATTTCATCGTCGCCTACTTCGGACTGCTTCGGATCGGCGCGATCGCGGTTCCGATCAACTACATGGTTCAAAAGCCCGAGGAACTGGCCTACATGCTCCACCATGTCGAGGCGAGAGCCGTCGTGGCCCAGCGCGAGTTCCTCAAAGGAATCTTGAAAGCGAAAGACGAGGTTCCCTCCTTGAAGCTCGTCTTGTCGAGCGACGGGTCGCGCGACCCGGAAGGCGTCGAACATTTCGGGGAATTCGTCGACACGGCCGCCCCGATCGCCGCTGCCGTCGAGACCTCCCCCGACGACACCGTCACGATGCTCTTCACCTCGGGGACCACCGGCAACCCGAAAGCCGTGATGCTCACCCACGCCAATCTCGTGTCCAACATCGATGCCAGCATCGACGCGTTCGGACTCCGGGAGACGGACGTTTCCCTGACGCTATTGCCGATGTTCCATACCTTCGCGTGGACCTGCTGCACCTTGATCCCGCTGCGCCTCGGGGCGAAAAACGTCACGATCGCGGCGGTCGCTCCCCCGAAGCCCTGGCTCAACTTGATGGCCCGTCACCGAGTGACTGTTTTCGCCGCGGTTCCGCAGATTTACTCGCTTCTTGCCAAGCAGGCGACGGGCTTCAAGAAGTGGGTGCTGCGGCTCTGGTTTTTCCGCACCGTGCGCGTCGCGGTTTCCGGCGCCGCGCCGCTGGGAAAGAAGACGCTCGATGATTTCAAGAGCGCCTTCGGCGTCGGGATCACCGAAGGGTACGGGCTCACCGAAACCTCCCCGGTCGCGACCTTCAACCCCGTCGGCCGCCCGAAGGTCGGCAGCGTCGGCAAGCCCATCCGGGACGTGTTCGTCAGGATCATCTCCGATGACGGCCGCGAACTGCCCTCCGGAGGCGAAGGGGAGATTGAGATCAAGGGCCCCAACATCATGAAGGGGTACTATAAGAACGAGAAGGCCACACGCGACGCCGTGAACGCGGAAGGCTGGTTCAAAAGCGGAGACGTCGGACTCATCGATGAGGACGGCTATTTGTTCATCCGGGACCGCAAGAAGGACATGATCATCGTGAAGGGTCTCAAGGTGTTCTCCGCCCAAGTGGAGAAAGTGCTTATCGAGCATCCGGACATCCAGGAAGCCGCGGTCATCGGCATCCCCGACGAGTCGGGAGACGAACGCATCAAGGCGTTCATCGTGCTCGCCGAAGGGGCGGAGGCCGACACGGCCGAACTCCACAAATTCTGCCGGAAGCATCTCGACGCCTACAAACGCCCCCGCGACATCGAGATTCTGAACGAACTGCCCAAGAACGCGCTGCAAAAGACGCTCAAGCGCGTGCTTCGCCAACGCGAACTGGAAAAAACGGGGAAATAGGCATGAGACCCGACTGGCTCAAGCTGCTGGGCCGCGAAGGCGCGATCCGCGAACTCGAGCCGCTCGCCGGCGAGCATGAGGGCGGCGTCTTCGTCGTCGGCGGGACGCTGCGGGACCGCGCCCTTAAGCGGGAAGGGGAACTCGTCGACATCGACCTCGCCGCGGCGGCCCCGGCGAAACCCTTCGCTCAGCGCGTCGCCCGCCGCCTGCGCGGATCCTTCGTCGTTCTCGATGAAGCCTCTCGCGTCTACCGGATCGTCGTCAAGGCGGGGAAAACGAGGGAGCGGGGTCTCCAAATCGACGTCGCCGAGATTCAAGGGGCGACGATCCGCGAGGATCTTTCGCGCCGGGATTTCAGCGTCAACGCGATGGCCGTCCGACTGCCGCTCGCCGGAGAGGGACTTCTCGATCCGTTTTCCGGATTGAAGGATCTCAGCCGCCGGACTTTGACCCCGGCGAACCCGAACGCGTTCCGGGACGATCCGCTTCGCATGCTGCGCGCCTACCGCCTCGCGGCGACTTTGGACCTGAAACTCGATGGGAAAACCGTGCGGGCGATCCGAACGCACGCCAAACGCATCTCCTCCGCCGCGGGGGAACGCGTCCGCTCCGAACTGTTGGGGATTCTCTCGGTCGACGACAGCGCCGCGCGATTGCGCGCGATGGACGAGACGCGCCTTTTAACGGCCGTGTTCCCCGAACTGGAAGACTCGCGCCGCTGCGCCGAGGTGTACTACGGCCCCGGGGGGGTGCTGAAGCATTCGCTGGCCGTGGTCGACCGCGCCGACCGCCTGCTCGCGGATCCCGGCAAGGTCTATCCGGACTGGTCCGGGCGCTTCGAAGAGGCCCTCGCCGCGGGCCTGCCTCCCGGTTCGAATCCGAAAGCCCTCGTACGCCTTGCCTGCCTGCTCCATGACGTCGCCAAACCGGCCACCGCGAAGAAGATCAAGGGAAGACTCCGCTTCTTCGGTCACGAGTCGCGCGGCGCGGCGATGAGCCTGGAGATTCTCAAACGCCTGCGCTTTTCCGGAGATGAAGCCGAAACGATCCGGGTTTGCGTCCATCATCATCTGCGTCCCGGAAACCTCGCGGCGAATAAGATCGTCAGCGATAAGGCCGTCTTCCGGTTCTTTCGCGACCTCGACACCCACGGCGTGCGCCTCCTCGCGGTCTGCTGGGCCGATCACGCGAGCTACCTGGCCCCCGCCGCCCTGAGATCGATTCTCGACCGGGTCACGGAAGACCCGCACCGCTCGGATCTCTCCCGGATTCGCTCGGAAGACGCCCGGAAAACGCTTTTCCATCTTCAGGTCGTTTCCTACCTGCTCGACCAGTGGTTCAACCGACCCGAGACCTCGCGTCCGCAGCGTCTGCTGGACGGGAATTCGGTGATGAAGGCCCTTGGAATCGCTCCCGGCCCCGGAGTGGGCGAAGCCCTTGAGGCCCTGACCGAAGCCCAGGCCGAGGGAATCGTCAAGAACCGCAGCGAAGCTTTGAACTTTCTTAAAACCCGAAAGACATAAAACGGTAATGGTGCCGGACTCCTTCCCCTGTTATACTCAGCGGGGAGCCGTCAGACGCGTCAAAACCGCAACCATGCTACTGAGATCCCGTTTCCGGACGCTTCTCTTTTTGCCGCTGCTCTTCGTCCTCGCGGCGCGCGGACCGGCGTCCGCCGCCGATTCCAACGCGCCGCTGCTCTTTAACCGACTTAACACGGATTGTCTGGGGTCCTTGATCAGCGACGTGACGCTCGGAACGGCGAGCCCCAACCTTCAGATCACGCTTCAAGACACCGGCTCGGGACTGCGCTTCGGCCAATCCGCTCATACCGGCGGGGCCAACGCCCGCACGGGAACGAAGCTGCTGATGCACTTTGACGAAGCGGCTCTCACCTATACCGACGACACGACCTTCGCCCACAACGCCGTCGCCGCGAACAATCCGACTCCTCCGGCCTCGTGCGCGGGAGCGGGATTTACGGGCGCGGGCGACTGCATCGATTTTACGGCCGCAGGCCAGTTCATCCGGGTGTTGAAGTCGGCCAACCTCGCCGACACGACCTCCCAGATCACGATTCAGGCCTGGATCAACCCCGACAGCCTGGGCAGCGACCCGATCGTCGAGTTCAACGATCCGGCGGGCGGGACGCCGATCGGGCTGCACTTCTGGCACTCGGTCTCCGCCTCGGGGGACTTGTACGCGAACTTGATCTCCTCGGGCCGGGTCAACAACGTGATCAAAAGCTCCGGCGGCTTCGTGCGCACCGGAGTCTGGCAGTTGGCGACGCTCACCTTTGGGGGGGGGGCCGCGAAACTCTATCTCAACGACGTGATGATCGCCTCCGGCGGAGTTAGCGGAGTTGGCGGCTTCGACGCGGAGCTCCTCGACGTCAACAAAGACGTGTACATCGGACACCGGCCCTCGGTAGGCGGAACGACCTTCGACGGGCAAATCGACGAGGTCCGCATCCTGCGCGGAGGCTTATCCGACAAGGACATCGCCGCGGACTACTACTCAGGCATCGTCGAAATCAGCACCTCCGGTTCGAGCGGCCCTCGCGTAAAGACGCGGATTCCGGCGGGCGCCGTCGCCTACAGCGGCAGCGCGACCAACGGAACGGTTTCGGCGGTCACCGCGACCTACACCGCCGCCCCGTTCGTTCCGGGCAACCAAAACTTCGTCAGTTGGCTGTTCCAGGACATGAGCGGCAACACCTCGTTCTCGAACGTGACCTTGGACATCTTTGAACTGCCGCCCACGGCGCCGACGCTATTCGCCGGTTCCCCGTCCGGAACGACCTCGATCGCGTGGAGTTGGACCGCGCCCTCGCGCTACTGCCTCTCCGCGGGGGGAGGCGGCGCGATCTACCAGGTGCTCAACGCCGCCACCAACGCCGACGTCAGCGCCGGCGATCCGACGAAAACCGATCTCGCGTTCTCGGAAACCGGCGGCCTCGCGGCGAACACCGCGTACGGACGCGTCGTCCGCGCGGTGGACGCGTTCGGAAACGGCGCGCTGTCGGGATCGGCCACGACCTACACGCAGGCCGCGATCCCGACGACCTTAAGCCTCTCCGCCGTATCGACCGGAAGCGTCGTAATCGGGTGGAGCGCCGCCGGAAATCCCGGCTATA
This sequence comes from Elusimicrobia bacterium CG_4_9_14_3_um_filter_62_55, assembly GCA_002790095.1. Taxonomy (GTDB): domain Bacteria; phylum Elusimicrobiota; class Elusimicrobia; order UBA1565; family UBA1565; genus UBA1565. Next base: position 34,724 of record PFUL01000024.1, read on the forward strand.
CGCGCTATGAAGTCAGTCTGTCATCGGACAACTTCACGACGGTTTTTTCGACGCCGGCCCAGATCTCCGACAACCTCGTCGCCGTTTCGCTCGGAGTCGGCGGGCTTTTGCCGAATACGACCTACAACGTTCGCGTACGCGCCAAGAACGGCCAGGCGAGCGACGCGCTCGGGCAAACCTTTACCGGCTTCCTGACCGGCTCGTTCGCGACGCTCGCCGCAGCCCCGACGAGCCTGAGCGCGAGCGCCCTCGGGGTCTCCTCGATCGCCTGGTCTTGGTCGGCGGTTCCGACGGCGACGAGCTACCGGCTCGTGAACGCGAACACCGGCGCGGACATCGTCGTGACCGGGGGAACCTCGTTCAACCAAACCGGGGTGGCGGCCAACTCTCAGATCGTCGGAAAACTTCGGGCGGACAACGCCTCCGGAAACGGGCTCTTCGGCGCCGACGTCGGCGTTTACACGCACGCGAACGTCCCGACCGGCCCGCCGTCGGTCACGGCGGGTTCGACGACGCTCGCGATCAGTTGGGGATTGAACTCGAACCCGGCCAACACGGTTTTTCAAGCGGTCGTCTCGACCTCGGCGGCGTTCGGCGTGATCGCGCAGACGGTTTCGGTCTCGGGCACCTCCGCCAATTTCACGAATCTTGTCCCGGCGACCGTCTATCACGTCAAGGTGCGTTCGGTGAACGGCGACGGGATTGTCTCCGCGTTCACCGCCGCGACCCAAACCCAGACCACCCAGTTCGTCGGCATCTCCTCGGCCTCGGCGCCCTCGACTCCGTATTCCCCGACCAGCGGCAGCGTCGGCGTGTGGCATTTCGACGAATCCTCCGGCACGCTCTCGACGGACGCTTCGGGCAACGCCAATCAGGCGCAGCTCACCTGCGGCTTCGTCAACTGCTCGACTCCGACCTTCACCTCCGGGATGAGCGGGCTCGGCAACGCGGTGCGCTTTAGCGGCATTCAAAACACCCTCTGCCGCGTCGGCAGCAAGGCCAATCTGGAAACGACAGGGGACATCACGGTTTCCGCGTGGGTCTATCCCGACTCGTTCAATCAGGTCGGCGGCGCGGGGATCGTCGTGAAGGGCTCGGGATCGTTTGAATCCTATGCGCTCGAAACCACTCCCACACGCGAATGGTCGTTTAAAATCGTCGATTCGGCCAACGCCCAGCATTCGATTAAATCGACGATGACGCTGGCGACCGGAAAGTGGACGCATCTCACCGGCGTCTATGTCTCCGGCGCGGGAGCTCTCCTGCGCCTCTACGTCGACGGCGTGCAGACCAGTTCCGCCGCCTTGGTGGGGGGGGGAATCGCCGCCCGCCGCGCGGATACCCACGACCTGACGATCGGAAACCGACAAAGCGGCTCGGCGTCCTACGACCGGGGCTTCAACGGCTCGATCGACGAGGCGCAAATCCAGACCCGCGCGCTCTCGGCCGCGGAGATTCTCGGGCTCTATCAAAGCGCGTCGCCGGGCACATTCACGGCGCCGTCCCCGAACGAGAACACCCGGTTGACGATCCCCGCGGACGCCTTCGGAAATCAAGCGACGATCCTCGTCTCAGGAACGCCGTTGACCTCTCCCATCAAGATCAACACCGGCATCCTTACCGACGGGCTGGCCGCTCCCCCGACCGGACAGACCTATGTCCCCGACAGCGTCATCGAGATCGTCGCCAACGTCAACGGATCCGCTTTCACCGAAAACCTGCACAGCTCGGTCACTGTCTCTATCCCCTATCCCGACTCCGACGGGAACCTGCTGGTCGATGGAACCGATCCGCCCCTGCCGGTCACGCGTCTGACCATGTACACGCTCAACGAGGCGGTCGTTCGCTGGGAACCGCTCGCGACGACCGTGGACACGGCGAACAAACGCGTCAACGGGCAAACCAGTCACTTCTCGGTTTTCGCGCTGTTCGGACCGACCGGGGTCAAGTCCGACGTGAACACGGTCCGAGTCTATCCGAATCCCTGGAAGCCCGGCAGCAGCGGAAACTTCGATTCCGTTACGTTCGGAAGCAGAACCGGACTGGCGATCGACAATCTTCCGACCTCCGGCGTGATCCGTATTTTCACGCTCAGCGGCGAACGGGTGGTGGACGTTCCCTTCAGCGGTCCGGACGCGGGAACCGCGATTTGGGACGGCCGAAACCAGGGAGGCCTGCCCGTGGCGAGCGGGGTGTATTTTGCCTACGTAAAATCCGATACGGGCGCGACGGTCGTCAAGAAATTCGCGATTCAACGCTGACATGAAGACGATCGCCGCCGTCCTCGCGTTCTCTCTCGCCCTTCTTCCCGGCGCGGCGCGCGCGGCGACGAAGCAAGCGGGCACTTCATCCGGGGAATTCCTGAAATTCGGGCCCGACGCGCGCGGCGTCGCGATGGGGCACGCGATGAGCGCCGTGGCGGAGGATTCGTCGGCGCTGTACTGGAACCCCGCCGGACTCGCGATGGTCACGCGCTCGCACGTCACCGCGACTCACGCCTTCCTGTTCCAGGATGTTTTTTACGACTACGCGGCGTTCGCCAAGCCCATCGCCCCGTTGGTGCAGCCCCGCCGCCGCTTTATGCGGCCCAGCGTTTTGGGATCGCTCGCGCTCAGCCTCCAGTACCTGAACGCGGGGCGGCTGGAGGAGCGGATCAACACGGGACAGGCGACGGGGGGAACCTTCACTCCCCGCGACCTCGCGATCTCCGCGGGATGGGGAAGTTCCCTGACGGACTCCATCGATTTCGGTCTCGCCCTCAAGTACATCGACTCCCGCATCCAAAAGAGCGCCTCGACCGGAGCGGTCGACGCGGGACTGCGGTACCGGAGCCGCCTCTACGATTGGCCGTGGACCCTCGCCGCGGCGGCCGGTAATTTCGGGGGCGCCCTGCGCTTTGACAACCAGCGCGATCCGCTCCCGGTTACGGTCCGCTTCGGAAACAGCCTCCGGCCCGCCGATTTTCTCGTGATCGCGGGTGACATCGTCTTGACCCGCGACAACCGTCCGTACCCGGCCCTGGGAGCGGAAGGGCTGTTCGCCGTCGAAGAAAGTCTCGTCCTCGCGATTCGCGGCGGCTACAACGGCCGCAGCGGCGCGTCGGACCTCGACGGCTTCTCGGGAATCTCGTTTGGGCTCGGCATGAAAATGCACGCGTTCGCCGTCGATTACGCCTGGCGTCCGTTCGGCGCGCTCGGCCAAACCCACCGCCTCACCCTCGGCTACGCCTTCGGAAAAACCATCCGAAGATGATAGAGTAAACACCCAAGGGGGAGATATGCCTAAAGCCATCATGAAGACCAGTAAGGGGACAATGACCATCGATCTATTCGAGAAGGACGCCCCGAACACGGTCAAGAACTTCACCGATCTTTCCAAGAAGGGGTTTTACGACGGACTTGCTTTTCACCGAGTCATCGCCAACTTCATGATTCAGGGCGGCTGTCCCAACGGAACCGGCACCGGCGGTCCGGGCTATCAGATCAAGTGCGAACTCAACGCCAATAAGCACCTCCCGGGGACGCTCTCGATGGCGCACGCCGGACGCAATACCGGGGGAAGCCAATTCTTCATCTGCCACGTCGCCTGCCCGCACCTGGACGGGGAGCACACCGTCTTTGGGAGAACCTCGGACATGGAGGTCGTCAACGCGATCCGGCAAGGCGACGAAATCGAATCGGTCACGATCGAAAACTGACGCCGTCCCCTAAGGACCTTAAACGCGTTGGGACCTATTACGGCCCGGACCTGCCCGAAAGGCGCAGGTCCGGGTCTTTTAATGACGCTAAACTAGGGAAGATGAGACTGTCCCCGTTATTGCTCGCGTTCGCGGCTTCTCCCGCTTGGTGCGGCCCCGCCGTGTTTTCCAAGGCGCCGACGCCCGTCCGACTTGGACCCGTCGGAACGGGGGAACGCGGCGCAAAACGCCGGGAGGAGTTTTTCGATGGCTTACGACGGGGGTGTTAACGCGGCGGACGACGCGGGCGTTCCGACGGGCTCCTTCGACGCGTTCGGCGACGGACTCGACGCGTACCGGGTCGAGCCGTCGAAGCGCAAATCCCTGAGGCTCTCCGACTACGACCCCGACGACACGGGTGACTTTTCCAAGAACAAGAAGGGGAAGAAGAAGGCGCTCAAGCAGCTCGCAAAGGAAACCGAGCGGATGCAGGCGCTGCAGCAGCGTCTTTACGCGGAAGGGAAACGCTCCGTCTTGATCGTGTTTCAAGCGCCGGATACCGGCGGGAAAGACGGCACGATTCGCTGGGTGATCGGCCCGCTCAACCCCCAAGGGGTGCGCGTGTCCAACTTTAAGAAGCCCTCCGCCGTGGAAGCCCGGCATCACTATCTCTGGCGGATCAAAAAGGAACTCCCCAAACCCGGCATGATGCGGGTCTTCAACCGCTCTCACTACGAGGACATTCTGGTCCCGAGCGTCCTGAAAACCGAGGAGGCCGCGGTCGTTGAAGGGCGCTACGACGAGATCAACGCGTTCGAACGTAATCTCGCGGAAAAGGGAGTGACCGTCGTCAAATTCTTCCTTCACATTTCCAAAGACGAGCAAAAACGCCGCCTGCAGGCGCGCCTGGACGACCCCGAGAAGACCTGGAAGTTCGATCCGAACGATCTGAAATCGCGGGCGCTTTGGGAGCAGTACATGCGCGTCTACGAAAAAATGCTCGCCCGAACGAGCACTGCGCGGGCCCCGTGGTACGTGATCCCCGCCAACCATAAATGGTATCGCAGCCTCGTGATCGCGAGGATATTGCGCAAGACGATGGAAGCGATGGACCCGCGTTTCCCGCCGCCGCCCGAGGGTCTCGACTCGATCATCATACCCGACTGATTGCTCACCGCGTTTCGCTCAAAACCTGATCCTCAGGGTCAGGTTTCTTTTTTGCTATGATGCCTGCATGCCGACGAAAGAACAAATTTTAAAGGCCCTTTCCTCTTGCATCGAGCCCGAGCTCGGCAAGGACATCGTGTCGCTTGAGATGGTTCAGAATCTGACGGTCGAGAACGGAACCGTTCGCTTCGACTACCGTCTGACGACTCCGGCCTGTCCGCTGAAGGAACGCATGGAGCGCGAGGCTCGCGCGGCCCTCGAGAAGGTCTCCGGAATCACCTCGGTGGAAATCAACATGGTCTCCGACGTGAAGCAGGACGTGCGCCTGAGTCAGGCGCTTCCTCCCGGTGTGAAGAACCTCGTCGCGGTCGGCAGCGGCAAGGGCGGGGTGGGGAAGTCCAGCGTCGCGGCCAATTTAGCGGTTTCTCTGGCCCGGGAAGGGGCGCGGGTCGGCCTGATGGACGCCGACGTCTACGGCCCCAACCAGCCCCAGATGTTCGGCATCCACGACTACGTCCCCGAGGCCGACGGGGAAAACAAGATAACGCCCCCCGAAAACCACGGCGTCAAGGTTTTCTCGATGGGGTTCCTTATGAAGGCGGATCAGCCCGCGATTTGGCGCGGTCCGATGCTTCACGGCGCGATTCAGCAATTCCTGAAGGACGTCCGATGGGGGGAATTGGACTACTTGATCATTGATTTGCCCCCCGGCACCGGGGACGTGCAGTTGAGTCTTTGCCAGTCCGTTCCGCTCGTCGGCGCCGTCGTCGTCTCGACGCCCCAGTCGATCGCCCTTTCGGATGTTCGCAAGGCCGTCGCGATGTTCAAAAAAATGAACGTGCCGATCCTCGGACTCGTCGAGAACATGAGCGAGTTCGTGTGCCCGAACTGCCGCACCGTGACGCCGATTTTCAAAAAGGCCGGAGCGAGGGAACTGGCCGACGAGCACCGCATTCCGTTCTTAGGCGAAATTCCCCTCGACCCGGCGGTCTGCCTCGCGGCGGAGAACGGGACCCCCGCCGTCCTCGTCGATCCGAACAGCCCGACGTCCACCGCGCTGAGAAGCGTCGCCCGTCAGGTGGCGGCCCAGGTCAGCCTCCAAAATCACAACCGCAAACAACTTAAGGTCGATCTCGTCGCTCAATAACCCGTGGCCGGCAATCTCCGAGCGCTTATCGCAGAATTCCTGGGGACCTTCGCTTGGGTTTTCTTCGCCGCCGGAGTGGTCTGCTCCGATGCCAGCTTGGGCGGGTCGATCGGCCCCGCCGGAATCGCACTCGGCGTAGGACTTACGGTGGCCGCCGTATTCGGAATTTTCGGAAAAGCGGCCCGCGGTCAGTTCAACCCGGCCTTCACGCTCGGCCTGGTCGCCGCCCGCCGACTCGACATCGTGCAAGGCGCGCTTTGCCTGGTCAGCCAGCTTTTCGCCGCGGCGCTGGCGGGTCTTTTCCTCGCAAGGGCGTTCGCCCACGCTCCGATTCTCGCCGAAGCGCCGTTTCTGGGAACCCCGATGCCCTCGGGAGTCGGGTTTCGCGGCGCGTCTTTGCTCGAAGCCGTCGCCACGATGATGCTCGCGATGGCCGTCTACGCGCCCGGCGCGGCGGACCGCTCCGGCCGCGCCTCTTTGATCTTCACAGCGATCGCGGCCGGCGCCGTCGCCGCGTCCGCCGCTCTCGTCCTCGGACCGTTGACCGGGGCGGCACTCAACCCCGCGCGCGCCTTCGGGCCCGCTCTGGCGACGGGGTACTGGCATCAGCATTACGTCTATTGGGCGGGTCCGCTCGCGGGCGGCGCCGCGGGAATGGGATTGTCCCGATTCCTGTTCGATCGTTGAGCGGGCGGGGCGAACGCAATTTTTCTATAATCGTCGAGCATCTCGGAGGAGGAACCCATGAGCAAAATGAACGTCCAGGCCGGATCGATCAAGGATTTCAGACAAAACGACGAGCCTCTCGGTCTTTTCGCCTTTGAGGAAGGCGGCATCGCCGCGCCCTTCCTTTCCAACGCCGCGAAAAAAGAGATCAACGCGGCTCTCGAGGACGAAGGCTTCAAAGGAAAGGCCGGCGAAACAGCCTCGCTGCGCGCCTCGGACGGGGAAACCTCCCGCCGCCTCCTCGTGGTCGGCCTCGGCAAGAAGAAAGGCTTTACCGCCGACTGCCAGCGAAAAGCCGCCGCCGCTCTCTTCGGCGCGGCGAAGACCCGCTTCAAGTCGATTTGGTTCTCCGCCCCCGGCGATCTGCAGGCCGCGGCTGAAGGGCTGATGCTCGCCGCGTACTCTTTCAACAAGTACACGGAACCCTGCAAGGACCGCAAGCTTGAATCGGCCGTCCTGCTGACCCAAAAGGCCGGCGAGAAGAGCAAGGCTCAGGCCGCGCTCGAGCGCGCCGCGCTCTTCGCCGAAGCCGTCTGCTGGGTCCGCGACCTCGTCAACGACGGACCTTCCGACCAAAGCCCGGAAGCGCTGATGAAAACCGCCAAGAAGGAAATCGGCGGCGGAGTCACGCTGAAGGTCATCGACAAGAAAGAGGCCGAGAAGCTCGGCATGGGTTCTTTTCTCGCCGTCGGCCGCGGCTCCTCGCAGCCGCCGTTCATGCTCCATTTTACTTACAAGCCGAAGGGCAAGGCCAAGAAAAAGATCGCCTTGGTCGGCAAGGGCGTCGTCTTCGATTCCGGCGGATTGTCTCTAAAGCCCGCCGCTTCCATGGAAACGATGAAGTGCGACATGGCCGGCGCCGCGACGGTACTCGCCGTCATGCGGGTCCTGCCGAGGCTCGGCGTGAAAGCCGAGGTCCACGCCATCACGCCCCTGACCTACAACATGACCGGAGGCGACGCGATTAAGCCCGGCGACGTGGTCAAGGCCTCCAACGGAAAGACGATCGAGATTCTCAACACCGACGCGGAAGGCCGCTTGATCCTCGCCGACGCCCTTGTGTACGCGTCGAAGCTCAAGTTTGACCTGATCGTAGATCTCGCGACTCTCACGGGAGCCGCAGTCGTCGCCCTCGGCAACGACGTCACCGCCGCGATGACCAACGACCGCGCCGCGCTGCAAAAGCTTCTCGGCGTCGCGAAGAAGACCCAGGAACAGATTTGGGAACTTCCGCTCGTCGAAGACTACAAGAAGCAAATCAAGAGCAAGGTCGCAGACCTCAAGAACATCGGAAACCGCGGAGAAGCCGGCACGATCACGGCCGGCCTCTTCCTGCAGGAATTCGTCGACGCGAAGTCCTGGATTCATCTCGACATCGCCGGGCCCGCGTGGACCGACGGGGGCGGGGACTACTGCCGTCCGGGAGGGACCGGCACGATGGTCCGGACCCTGCTTGAATATCTGACCACGCTGTGAACCCGGTGACCGAGACGACGATCGCGGACCGCGTCCGCGAGATCATCAAGGACCTTGGGGAAGATCCCTCGCGCGAGGGGCTGATAAAAACGCCCCTGCGCGTGGAAAAGGCCCTCAGGGAACTTACGGCGGGCTACGCGGTGGACATCGACGCGCTCATCAACGAGGCCCTCTTCGACGTCCAATACTCCGAGATGGTCATCGTCAAGGACATCAGTTTTTACTCGCTCTGCGAGCATCATCTGCTCCCGTTCTTCGGAGAGGCGACGGTCGCCTACATTCCGGAGAAACGGGTGGTCGGTCTCTCCAAGATCCCGAAAATCGTCGGTGTATTTTCGCGTCGCCTTCAGGTTCAAGAACGGATGACCCAGCAAATCGCGGAAACGCTCGAAGAAAAACTGAAGCCCAAGGGCGTCGGAGTGATCATCCGCGCTCGTCATATGTGCATGGAAATGCGCGGAGCGCAAAGCGCGCACTCGCCGTCGTTGACGAGCGCGATGCTCGGGATTTTTCGTGAGGACGCTCGCACGCGCGATGAGTTTCTGACTCTCGCGAAACACTAGCGGCACGAAAGTGCCGCTGTGCCGGGCGCTCAGGAAACGCCCGGTGCTGAAAAGGAGAAAAACATATGTCCAACCCCCTTAAGGATCTGTCGAATTTCGGGCAGAGCCCGTGGATGGATTTCATCAGCCGGCCGATGCTCGAATCGGGCGAACTCGCGAAGATGCTGGGGGAGGACGGCGTCAAAGGGGTCACGTCCAACCCGTCGATCTTCGACAAGGCCATCTCGAGCGGATCGGATTACGACGGAGGCATTCAAGCGGCGCTCGACGCCGGCGTGTTCGAACCGGAGGCGATTTTCGAACGCTTGGCGATCCGCGACATCCAGGACGCCTGCGACATCCTCAAGCCCGTCTATGAGGAAAGCGCGGGCGTCGACGGCTACGTCAGCCTGGAAGTCTCCCCGACGCTCGCTTACGACACCGAGGGAACGTCCGCCGCAGCCGAGCGTCTGTTCGCGGAGGTGGACCGCCCGAACGTGATGATCAAGATCCCCGCGACGAAGGAAGGACTCCCCGCGATCGCGTCCTCGATCGGAAAAGGGATCAATATCAACGTCACGCTCATCTTCTCGCTCGAGCGCTACATGGAAGTCATGAACGCGTACCTCGAAGGCCTCGAACGCCTCGCGCAAAACGGCGCGCCGCTCAATAGCGTCGCGTCGGTCGCGAGCTTTTTTGTCAGCCGCATCGACTCCGCCGTCGACGACCGACTGCCGCCGGATTCCCCGCTTCGAGGGAAGATCGCGATCGCGAATGCGAAGACGGCCTATCGACTCTTCCAAAAGGTATTTTCCTCGAAACGGTGGAAAGCCCTCGCGCAAAAGGGCGCGCGCGTCCAGCGGCCGCTGTGGGCCTCCACCGGAACGAAGGACCCGTCCTACCCGGACACGCTGTACGTCGACTCTTTGATCGGGCCGGATTCGGTGAATACCATCCCGCCGACGACCTGGAAGGCTTTCCGCGACCATGGAACGGCCGCGGAGACGATCACCGCGGGCGTCGAAGAAGCCAAAGGACGGCTCGAGGCGCTCACCGCCGAGGGCGTCGATCTCTCCGCGGTGACAAACGAACTCGAAGAAAAGGGCGTCAAATCCTTCGCGGACGCCTTCGCGGGTTTGATGCATCACTTGAAGGATAAGGTCGCCTCAATGAGGTCCCGTGACCCGGGAAACCCGGAGGGAGATTCCAACCCGTCGCCGGAGAGTGAGAGCCTCGTCTCCCGGATCTGGAGCAAGGACGCCTCCGTATGGAAGGACGAGCCATCTCATAAGACGCTGATCGAGAACTCGCTCGGCTGGCTCACAGTCGCCGACACGATGGCCGCCCGGACGGATGAGTTGAGCGCGTTCGCCGACGACGTCCGCCGGGCGGGATTTGAAGCCGTCGTCGTTCTCGGGATGGGCGGATCGAGCCTCGCCCCCGAAGTGCTGCGCCGCAGCTTTTCCGCCAAGACCGGGTTCCCGGTCCTGCGCGTTCTCGACTCCACGGAACCCGAAACGGTCGAGGCGGTGCTGGGTGCGTCGAACCCGGAGAAGACGCTGTTTATCGTCGCGAGCAAGTCGGGATCCACGACCGAACCCATGCGGTTCTTCGATCACGCCTGGTCGAAAATCCCCAGAGGGGAGAACTTCGTCGCGATCACGGATCCGGGCTCGCAGCTCGAATCCCTCGCGGCGGAGCGGGGATTCCGCCGCTGCTTCCTGAATTTCGCGGACATCGGCGGCCGGTTTTCCGCGTTGTCTTATTTCGGAATGGTCCCCGCCGCGGCGGCGGGCATCGACACCGGCACGCTTCTGGTGACCGCGAAGGCGATGGCCTCCGCGTGCCGCGACGACAGCCCTGAAAACCCCGGACTGGCCCTCGGAACCTGGCTCGCCGATCGGCATGCCGAAGGCCGGGATAAAATCATCTTCATCGCGGACGAAGGCGTCGCAAGCCTGAGCCTGTGGCTCGAACAGCTCATTGCGGAAAGCACCGGCAAAGAAGGCACCGGGGTCGTGCCCGTGGCGGGCGAACCCGGCGTCGAGACCGCCTACTACGGCGAAGACCGCGCGTTCGTGCGCATCCGCCTCGCAGAGGCGCACGCGGACGCGCAGCGCCTTCAGAGTCTGCGCGGAAACGGCCATCCCGTCTTTGAGATCGACATGAACTCGCCGATCGCCCTCGGGGCGGAGTTCTTCCGTTGGGAATTCGCCACCGCGGTCTTGGGCGCGAAATTGGGCATCAATCCGTTCGACCAGCCCGACGTCCAGTCCGCGAAGGACAAGACGAAGGCGCTTCTGACCCAACTCCGGGAAACCGGAGCCTTGCCCGTTCCCGAAGCGGAACTCGCGTTTTCGCCCGCCGCGGGGGTTTCCTCGCTCGACGCGTTTTGGGGCCTGGCGCGTAAAGGGGACTACACCGCGCTGCTCGCGTTTTTGCCGTCCGATCAGGTCGGCTCGGTCGAGGCGAGCTTTGAGGCTCTGCGAAAGAGCGTCGTCCAGCGGATGAGAACCGCGTGTCAGTTCGGCTACGGCCCGCGCTACCTCCATTCGACCGGGCAGCTGCACAAAGGCGGCGCCGACAACGGACTCTTCGTTCTCTTCATGCGCGACGACGGCCCGGAGCTTCCGATCGAGGGGGCGAACCTCTCGTTTCGGCAGCTCGTTCGCGCGCAAGCCATCGGCGACTTCGAGGCGCTGTGCGACGCGGGACGGCGGGCCGTGCTCATCCGGGTTTCCGGCGACCTGAACGCGGCGATCGCGCGCGTGCGGGAATCGCTGTCCTCGGCGCCGGCGGCGGTCTAGTTTTGTATACTTGAGGCGTCTCCCCGACGCGGGCGTAGTTCAATGGTAGAACGGAAGCTTCCCAAGCTTCAGACGTGGGTTCGATTCCCATCGCCCGCTCCATGTTCCGGTCTCTCCGGCCTTAGCTGCAAATCGAACACCCGTTGCCGTCGGGGCGCCGGGTCGCGGACTGCGAAGTGTTTTCGGTCCCTTATTACTTTATAGGCGATTGCATATAAAGTAATAAGGGGACCGGAGCGTCGCAGTCCAAGAGACTTGGGCTTCTAATCTTGCGGTCATGGATTGCCCCGAATGCGGCGCCCCGCTTTATCCGAAGCCGAATAGGCCGTGGCGGCATAGACGACGTTCATCAAGACGAGCACGAATGGGATCAATGCGTCGGATAGACCCTGACATGAGCCCATCCCCAGGATATTCTAGATAAGTATCGATTTAGCTACTTATATGAAATGGGCCGAAACGCATAAAAAGCTAGCCGCCTCGGGACTGCGCGCGTTCACCGACCGGGAATTCCGGGCGGTGACGGGCTCGACGCCCGTCTCGGCCAAGTTCCTGCTCATCCGCTATACGAAGAGCGGGCTCCTGCGGCGCCTCCGGCGCGGCCTGTACGCCGTAGAGGGGGAACTGCCGTCCCAATGGGTCTTGTCGAACCGGCTCTACAAGATCCCAAATCACCGAATTCTCCGCTAACTGGCAGACCCAGGAGCTGAGCGTCGTGCGCGAGTACGTCCAGCACGTTCTGCTGGACATCCTCTTTCAGATTAAAGGCGTCGACGCCAAGCCGGCCTTTAAAGGAGGCACGGCTCTGCGCCTGCTGCGCAACAGCCCGCGGTTCTCGGAGGACCTCGACTTCACCGGCTGGGTCAAGCCCTACCACGTGGGGGAATGGCTCAAGCAGACCGCCAAGGAAGCCTCGCGGCACGGGCTGGATTTCAAGATGCTGGAATCCAACGAGACGTCCGGCGGATGGTTCGCGCTCATGGACACGCAGGTCTACGACTGGCCGGCGCGCATCGAGTGGAACGTCTCCCTGCGCGCCTCCGGCAAGGCCGCGCCCCATGAGACGACGCTCGTGACGTCCCCGCTGTGGACGTCCTACTCATTGACCTCGCTGGCGACGGACGAGATGGTTTCGGAGAAGATCCAGGCTCTGCTTCGCCGCAAGGAGCCGCGAGACTTCTACGACCTCTACTTTCTCATGCGCGCGCGTCTCGGCATCAAGAAGATCGTCGGCGCCAAGCCGGATTTGCTGCGCGAGACCGCCAAGCTCAACGTCAAAGAGGTCGAGAGAGAGCTAAAAGAGTTCCTGCCCCGCAGCCAGTTAGCCATCGCCAAGCAGCTGCGCGACGCCCTGACGCGGGAGCTTGAGCGCCTCTAAGGCGGTCCGCGCAGCATTGCAAATAGCCGCTCGATTTTCCACCATAGGGGCCGGAGTTTCAAGCGTCAGGAGATGCCCCTATGGCCCTCAAGTTCGTCTTCACCGTCGTCGGAGCGTGCGTTTTCACCGAGATCGTCGGCTACTTCATCCACATCCTGCTCCACTCCAATAAAATCGAGTTTCTGTCGAAGAACCACATGATCCATCACCTGAAGGTGTATCAGCCCAAACGCGGAATGCGCTCGGCCGATTATCTCGTTTCGACTTACGGCCGCGCCCAAGTCGACGGCGTCGGGCTCGAATGGCTGGGTCCCATCGCGCTGATTCTCGCGGCCTTCTTCGGCGCGGCCTACGCCTTCGGGATGCCGCTTGTGCTTCAAGCGGTTTTCGTCGTCGCCGCGCTGCTCTGGGGACGCTTCATCTTCGGCGTCATGCACGACGCCATGCACTTGGAATCCTTCTGGATGGCGAAGAACCCGCTCACCCGGCCGTGGTTTCTCCACGTGCGCAAGCTCCACGACATCCATCATCTCTCGATCGAAGACGACGGACGCATGACGACGAATTTCGGCATCTGCTTCTTCTTTATGGACCGCCTCTTCGGTTCGCTGAAAACGAAAATGAGTTCGTTCAACGAGAAGGGGTATAAGACCGCGCTCGAACGCTACGCCTACATCAACGCTTAAGCGAGATTGCCAGCGCCAGGCACGCGATCGCCAACGAAGCGTACGCGGCCCATTTCGCGAAGACCAGTTCCCGCTCGAGCGCCCAAAAATTTTCAAGGATGCGCTCCTCGAAGTGCTTGAGCTCCTTTTCGATCGCCGCGACCTTCTCCGGGTCGCCGCCTTTTTTGACTAGTTCGCCCAGGAGCGGACCGAGCGTCGCCGCGAGCCCGATGACGGTTTTTACGGCGGCGGGATTCATCCCCGCGCTCCGAACGTCCTCATAATGGCGCTCGAGCAATCGCTGCGCTTCTCATCGGTCTCGAAGCATTTCGTGAACGCTTCGCGCGCGCCCGACATATCCCCGTCCTTCATCAGCCGCTGACCTTCGACCCAGGACCGGTGCGCGGCCCACTGCGACTCGCTCATATCGACGGGCTTTTGCGTCTCGAGCTTGGGGGTCACGACCGGTTCGGGAAGCGGGGGCTTCGCAGGCGGAGGCGGGGGGGGAGGCGGCTCGGGAGGAGGCGCCGCCGCCGCGCCCCAAAACGCGGACGCCCGTCCGGCCTCCAACGGGCCCTCTTGTCCGTCGGGCAATTCCGCCAGAAAGTCGAGACCCGTCGCCGCCTCGATGGCGTCGATCGTCGTGATGTGCGCAGCGGCAATCATCGGCGCGCTTGCGGAAGCCATCACCGCGATAGCATCAAGAGACCCGTTGGGAGCGACGGAGATCGCGAACGCCCACACGGTTTCGGGTTCGGCCGCGCCGCCTTTCCATCGGATCGTCGTCGAACCCCGCGAGCGGTCGAACGCGGGACCCTCGTAGACCTGCAGCGCGCCTTTCGCGTCGACCCAGGCGGCCACCGCGCGTCCGAGCGCGGTTCCCGACGCGGCGTAAACCCCCGGGAGCGTCCCTTCGGAGGCGCGATAGCCGACCCAGCGCGCAATCCCAAGCCAGGAGTCCGGGCAAGAGACGACCGCGCCCGCGTCGATCTTGTCCGCGCACGACGGAAAGGCCCCAACCGAAGCGGGCAGCAGCAGGAAAATCAGCGCGCCGACGCGCACCATCTCAGACTCCCCGCGCAGCCCTTCGACCACACGCGCTGTCCCTTCGGGCACCGGTCCGCTTCCGGCGGCAGGGGCTCATAGCCGAGACGTTCCATCCGCCGCACGGATTCTATGCAGCAATTCATTTCCTCGGCGTTTTTCGTCGCAGAACACTCGTTTTCGATCAACTCCCGGTAAAACGTCTCCGGGTGAGCCCCCGGAGGGGATCCCGATGCCGGCGCGTGCGCCCGACAGGAGCAAACGAACACCGCGGCCAAAACGAGAAAAGACGCTCTCATCGCCGTTAGAATAACCCGAATAGCGGGTTTCGGCCAGCCCTGTTATACTGGGTGCGCATGAGCCTCCCGATTCTCTTCATCCCCGGACTTTATTTGGACGACCCGGAAGCCTTCCGGGCCGCCGTGAAAGGCTTCTTTTCCCTGTAACACAAAATTATTCCAGCCGTAACAGCCCCCGGCTACACTCACGGCTATGGGGAAGTTGATCCGCGCGGCGCTGCGCATCGGTGGAGCGACCGTTCTCGTATGCGCCCTCGTCGCCGTTTCCGATCAGATTCTCGCTCCGGCCCAGCCGAGTTCCGAATCCGCCGCGAACGACCTGCTCGCCGGGCATTCGTTTTATTACGCGGGACAGCCGAGACGCGCGCTGGAAGCCTACCGCAGCGCGATCGCGCGCGATCCCAAGCGCCTCTCCGCCTGGCTCAACGGAGCCGTGGTCTGGGCGGAACTCGGCGAACTCGCCGAAGCTTCCGCATGGTACCGGAACGCTCTGGCGCTGAATCCCGAATCCGCCCGGATCGCGACCGCTCTCGCGGAAGTCGAACTCCACCGCGGACAGTTCGACGCGGCGGAAAAGGCCGTCGACCACGCGCTCGATCTCGACCCGAAGTCCGCTTACGCCTGGATCGCGCGGGGCGGCATCCGGCTGGCATCGGGACGCGTCTCGGACGCCGTCGAACCCCTCACCACGGCGGCAATGCTGCAGCCGTCGATGACTCTCGCGCACTACCTCCGCGGACGCGCCCTCGAGCTCTCCGGGAACGCCCAAGACGCGGGTGACGCGTTCGCCGCGGCCTCCGTGCGGGATTCCTACTTTACCAGCGCGCGATTGGGACTCGCGGAATCCTTGATGCGCCAGCGGCGGTACGAGGAAGCCCGCGAACAGGTCGGGAAGCTCAAGTCCGCCGCGCCCGTCAACGGCACGATTTTGAAACTCGCCCGCGCGCTGGAAAGGAACATGCGCCGGGACCGGGGCGTGCGCCCGGCGCGCCAATCGCCAAAACCCCCGCGCGCCCCCGACGGCCCGCGAGAGGGCGTTTCGGCCCCTAATGCCGCCGTCCCGATCCTTCGCGTCGGGATCGGCACCTCGGGAATGGGAAAGCCGATTCCCTGGTCCGCGGTTCGCTTCTCCGCCGGATCGACCGTCGAAATCCGCGATTCGGCCGGAAAGATGCTCGCGACGGCGCGGCGCACGGAAAACTGGGAACTCCGGATCGCGAAGGGGAAATACGGGCGCTACCTGGAATTGCTCGATGACAAGGGCTTCGCGCTCGCGCGCTCGCGCCTTCCGATTCTCTTGTCCTCGCGAGAGCGCGACTGGATCTGGATCCGCGAGCCCGGAAGCGTTCACGGGCTTAGCCGGCGCCTGCGCGGAATGATCGAGGTCTCCGTTCTCGGAAACGGTCTCGGCGTCGTCAACGCGGTCGATTTGGAAAGCTACACGCACGGAGTGCTGACTGCGGAAATGCCGATCAATTCTCCGAAAGAAGCCCTGAAGGCTCAGGCCGTGATCGCTCGGACGCATGCCCTGTTCATCACCAACGTCCAGAAGAAGCACCGGCCCCAGGGCTACCACCTCTGCGACGGCCAGCATTGTCAGGTGTACCGCGGCGTCCAGGCGGAAACGAACCGATCCCGCCGCGTTGTGAACGAAACCCGCGGCAGAGTCGTCTCTTACCAAGGCAGGGTCGCCAACGTTCTCTACTCCTCCAATTGCGGCGGACATACGCAAAGCTCCGGGGAAATCAGGGGTTGGGGGGAGGTCCCGTATTTTCGCGGAACCACGGATGGAGGGGAAAATCAGGAAATCCCTTATTCCCCCTGGCAGCTGCGGCAGTTTCTCCGGGAACCCGCCCAAGGGTACTGCGCCGCATCCGGATTCGTCCATAACGGCCACTCGCGCTGGAGTCGCGTCGTCTCGGCCTCGGAACTCGAAGCCCGGCTCGATCGGCATCTCGGCATCGGCAAACTGAAGGGAGTCGTCTCTCTCAAGCGCTCGCGCTCCGGTCATCTCAACTCCATTCTCGTCATAGGATCGAAGCGAAGCCGGATCGTGGACTCCGAAATTCGGATTCGGAGTCTCTTCGGAATCGGATCCCAGCGCAGCGCGCTCTTTGTCTTCGACACGGTCCGTCAACCGGACGGCACGCCCCGGGAATTCATTTTCTACGGGGGAGGATGGGGACACGGGGTCGGTCTCTGCCAGTCCGGGGCGATGGGACGGGCGGAACGCGGGCACTCCTACGCCGAAATCCTCCAGGCGTACTACAGCGGCATCGAGATCGGAAATTTGAGATACTGACCTATGCGAAGAATCGTCTCTTTAGTCGCCTGCCTCAGCATCCTCGCGGGATGCCGCGGAACGCGTCCCGCCTACTATGGAAAGGCCCAACTCGGCTTCGGCGCCATTTTGGTCGGAGCACGGATCATCACTCCCAACGGCGAATCCAATGTAGGATTGATGGAAATGAATTTCGAATCGGACAACGAACGCTATCGCATCCGCTTCATGCCGGAGGAGACGTCCTTGCTCCGCATCGAGCCGGACGTCTACAGACTCTATCCGACGCGAACCCCTTTCGGAAGGGTCGAAGCCCGAATGCGCGTCCGAATCGACGGGCGAACCTACCGGGTTCCCTTTCCGCGCTCGGTCCTGCGCCTGCGTCCGTTCGAAGTCCCTCCGACCAAGCTGCTCCCGGTCGGAATTCTTGAGGCCCGACTGCTTCCGATTGAGCGGGGAAAGCGGCCGATCATTCAGGTCCGCCTCGACGACAGCGTTTCCGCCCGCCGAAAACTTCTCGAATCCGTGATCGACAAGCAGATGAATCCGAAAACGGAGCCGAACATCCGCGACTCGACGATCACCTGGACCCGAGCCTTGGAACAGGCGCTGATCCGCCTGCAGGGTGAGGAAGAAGAGAAACGGCGTTATAAACCCGGACGATGAGAATTTTAGGTGTCGATCTCGGCGGCAGCCGTCTCCGGGCCATACTGCGCGACGGCGCAAAACGGCCGCGAGCGTTCGCCCGCGCTCGACCCGACCCGCGAACGCTTCCGGGAGCGCTGCGCAAACTCTCAGGGTCCCGGCGGCTCGACGGCCTGGTCGTCGGGGCTCGCGGCGTCTGGACCGAATCGGAAAGAGGGGCCCTCGCGCGTCGGTTGTCTCCGCTCGCGCGCCGCGTGCTGGTCCTATCCGACGTGGAACTCGCCTGGCTCGCGTCGCTTGGGGGCCGGCCGGGAGTCGTCATCATCGCCGGCACGGGCTCGATCGCCTACGGAAAAAACGCCGCCGGGAAAGCGGCCCGCGCGGGGGGACTGGGCCCCCTGCTCGGCGACGAAGGATCCGCTTTTTGGATCGGCCGGGAATGGCTGCGTTCGCGTCCGGACGCCGACGGACGCCGCCTCGCCGCCCGTCCGGACGCGGTTCGCGCGATCGCCGCCCTCGCCCCGGCGGCGCTCCGCGCCCGCCCCAAGCTCGCCTCGGCGGCCGCGGGGCATTTGGCGGCCCTTGCCGAGCGATGCGCCTTAAGCCTGCGCCTTTCCAGGCGTGTTCTTATCTGCTGCCACGGCGGCCTATTCGCGCACCGCGGGCTGAAGCGCCGGTTCCTGAGCGCTTTAGGTCCCCGGTTCGAGCCCCGAACGCCGCTCGAGACGTCAGAGGAGTGCGCCTCCAAATTGCTACCATGAGTCCGAAATGAAAATTGCCCTCGGAGCCGATCACGCCGGTTTTCCTCTTAAGGAAGTCCTCTCCCGCCGCTTGGCGGAAGCGGGACACGAAGTACTCGATCAAGGGACCGATTCGACGGCTGCCGTCGATTATCCGGATTTCGCGGCGAAGGTCGCCAGGGCGGTCGTTTCCAAAACGGCCGAACGCGGGATCGTCGTCTGCGGAAGCGGGGTCGGAGCGACCGTCGCCGCGAACAAAATTCCCGGGGCCCGCGCCGGTCTCTGTCACGACACTTTTTCGGCGCATCAAGGAGTCGAGGACGACGACGTCAATGTTCTCTGTCTCGGCGCCCGCGTGATCGGAGAGAACCTCGCCTTTGAGATCGTCGATGTCTGGCTCGCGGCGCGTTTTTCAAACGCGGAGCGGCATCTCCGGCGCCGCGATAAGGTCATCGCTTTGGAGAAAGGCCATTTCTAAGCGCGCCCCTCTCACCGCCCGTCTCAAGCGCATTCGCCTCGTCCTGATGGACGTGGACGGCGTGCTTACCGACGGCAAGCTCTATCATTGCTTCGACGGACGGGATCGCTTCATCGAACTCAAGGGCGTGGACACGCAAGACGGAATCGCGCTCGCGTGGGCGGTGAAGGCCGGAATCGAGACCGGCATTATCAGCGGGCGCCGCTCCCGCGGAATCGGCGCCCGCGCCAAGATTCTGAGCATGAAGCACATCGTTCAAGGCACCGTCGAAAAAATCCCGGCCTTCGAGCGCATTCTCAAGAAGACGGGACTGACGGCCGATCAGACCGCGTTTATCGGGGACGATTTGACCGACGCGCCGGTGATGCTGCGGGCGGGTTGGGCGGTCGCCCCGGCGAACGCGCGTCCGGAGGTTAAGCGCATCGCCGACACCGTGACGAAAGCCCGCGGCGGCAGCGGCGCCGTTCGGGAAGCGCTCGAATCTTTGCTGCGCGCCCAAAGTCATTGGAATCCGATCCTGAAGAGGTACGGGCTATGATCCGGCGGCGGTTTTGGGGCGTCTTGGCCGCCCTCTTGCTCGCCGGTTGCGGAGGGGTCTCCTTTCAGCTCGGCGACCCGGCCGTTCCCGAAACTCCGAAAGCCCCCGCGAAGACGGCGCGTCCGAAACCCGCGGCTGCGCCTCCGGAACTCGAAAACAAGGAAGCCGCGGCGATTCAGGACGCGCTTCGGTTCGTCGAAGACCAAAGACACAGCTACCGGGTCGGCGCGGCGGATCTGCTGCAGATCACCGTGTACCAGGAACCCGAACTCGCGCGGAAAGTCCGGGTAAGCCCGGAGGGGATCATCACCTTCCCGCTGATCGGCCGCGTCTCGGTCGCCGGCCTCAGCGTCGCCGGAGCGGAAGAGGCGATCACCCGACAGCTTTCCCGGTTCGTCATCAACCCGCAAGTCTCGGTCTTCATCGAGGACTACGGGAATAAAACCATCTACGTCCTCGGCGAAGTCAAGAAACCGGGATCCTACCCGATCCCGACCGAGGCTCCGCTGAGCGTGCTCGAAGCGATCACGCTCGCCGGCGGATTCACCGAGTACGCCGCCGTCGACCGGACCCGGATCATTCGCAAGGGGAAGAAGGGGAAACGGACGATCGACGTGGAAATTACCGCCATCACGAAAAAGGGCGACAAGAGCAAGGACCTCCCTCTGCAGCCCAACGACGTCGTCTTCATCCCGGAGAGCTTCTTTTGACGACTGAAACCGACGAACGCCGCGACGGCGACGAAGCGGAGATAGACCTCGGGCATTACCTCCTGGTGCTCTCCCGGCGGCGGTGGATCGTCGTCGCCGCGCTCGTCGTCTGCGTGCTGTCCGCCGCGCTGTATGCCTTCACGGCCCGGCCCGTCTTCCGAGCGGAGGCGTTGATCCTGATCGAAAAGGAACGCCGGGATCCGAATTACAACGAAGGGATGATGGTCGAAACATCGGCCGACGACTACTACCAGACGCAGTACCGGCTGCTCAAAAGTAAAAGCCTGTTGAAGAAAGTCTACGAGTCGCTCGAACTGGCCAAGAGTGCGGAATTCTCCGGCGGCGTGGACGCTCTCGACGCCGCGGTGACCGTCTCCCCGGTCCGGCGCAGCCGCCTCGTGCACGTTTCGGCGGACTCCTTCGATCGAGCGTTGGCGGCGAAGGTCGCCAATGCCGTTTCCGATGCCTACGTCGAGCAAAACGTCGAGAGCAAACTGTTCATTTCCAAAGAGATTCTACGCGCTCTCTTCAAATCGGAAGCCGCCGCCGAGGCCTCCGCCGAAGGCCCGGCGCTCACCTACGACTCGCTGCCCGCCGTGGTCAACAGCCCGCTTATCCAAAATCTTAAAACCGAAATGGCGAGCCTGGAAACGAAGGAGGGGGATCTCTCCCGCCGATATACGCTCGAACATCCCGAACGTGCGCGCCTGCGGTCTCAAATGGCGGCCCTGCGCTCGCGCATCGACGGAGAGACGCGCAAGATCGTCGCCGGAATGAAGGCCGAGTTGTCGGGGCGACTGCTTGGAAACAACGTTCGCGTCATCGACCCGGCCGAAATCCCCGAATCCCCGTTTAAACCGCGCAAGAAGCGAACCCTCGTCGTCGCCGCCCTTCTCGGCCTGATGCTGGGCTCTTTGCTCGCGCTCGGCGTCGACATGCTTGACCAGACCCTTCACACCCAGGAAGACGTGGAGCGAAAGCTCAAGATTCCGTTTCTCGGCTCCGTCCCGAAAGTCGTTTTCGACGAGGACACCGCCGTCTCCTACGACAAGATGATCAGCGGGCCGAAATCCTTCAGCGGAGAGGCGCTTAAAAACATCCGCACGATGCTCGGATTCGCGGCGGCCGGGAAGGAAATGAAGACTTTGCTCATCACCAGCACCGGCCAGGGAGAGGGGAAAACGTTCATCGCGATCAGTCTCGCGATGGTCTTCGCGCAGCTGAAGGAACGGGTTCTGCTCATCGAGGGGGATCTCCGGCGTCCCAATCTGCATAAACGATTCTCCCTATCCCGCGAAAAAGGCCTCAGCCACTACCTCGCCCACGGGAAGGATCCTGAAGAGGCGAAATCCCTGATTCAGGAAAGCGGGATCCCCCATCTGGACGTGCTCGTTTCCGGACACATTCCTCCGAATCCCTCGGAATTGCTGAGCACGCCCAGGATGCCCGCGTTGCTCGCCTGGGCCCGCAAGCACTACGACCGGGTCATCATCGACGGAACCCCGATTTTCCCGATCACGGACGCCCTGCTTTGGAGCGACCGGATCGACGCGGCCGCCTTCGTCGTCAAATTCGGGGCCACCAACGCCCAACTCGCGTCGCGCGCGCTTCAGAAACTTCGCGACAGCCGGGTCCGCATCGCCGGTTCGATCGTCAACCAGGTGACCGCGAAGGCCAATTCCTACGGGGATTACTACTACTACTATTACTACTACTCGGATTACATCAAGAATCCGGACCAAAACCCCGAAACGCCCTGATCACCGATTCCCTATTAGGGAAATCCTGTAACAATTTTGGCGTTGCGCCCGGAGAGGGCTCCTGCTACCCTTGGGATCGGTACCCCTATGGGCGATCCGCATCATCACAACGACCCCGAACTGCTGCTCGAAAACGTGGCGAACCTCGATACCGCGAGGATGACGCTGCGCTGGGCGCTCGAACGCATCCGCAGTCTCGAAAAGTCGAATTCCGAAACGCATGAACTGCTTCAGCAGGCGCACGCGGCCCGCCAGCGTGCCGTCGATGAGCGAGAGGGGTTCAAGCGGTCCATCGAGGACCGCGCGAAACAGGTCGCCGAGAAAGAACGCTTCGTCTCCGAAATGCAGACGATCCTCAACGACCTCTTCAAAGGCGAAGTCGACGTCGGCGAATTCATCCGGCGGCGCACCGACATCGAAGCCGCAAAGGCCGATCTCGAGAAGAAGGTCCGCAAGAGGCTCCAGGAAGCGGAAGACGCGCACCGACGGGAACTCGAAGAAAACAACAAGCGCCTCGCGGAAATGGAAGGCGTTTACTCGTCCGCGCTCACCGACGCGCAGCGCAAGTACCGTGCGGAGCTCGAGACCGCGCAGACCGCCTTCGATGAGGCGATCTGCAAAGAACGGCTAAAGCTCGATGAAGTTCGGGAGCGCTCGCATCGGGACGGGGTCAAACAGGCCGACGAATACCAGCGCAAAATCCTCTCGCTGGAACATAACTATCACGCGAAGCGCGCGGAACTCGATCAAGACATCGAGCGTCTGCGCGAAAAGCTGCTTGAAGAACAAACCCGCCACATCAACCGCGCCAAGGAAGAAGCGAGCGCGCTCCAGCGGAACTGGGAAGCCGAGCGCGATCGACTGGAATCCCTTCTGCGGGAACGGGAAGAGCAGATCACCAAGCAGGATCTGGAACTCACGCGGCTCGAACGCGACTACCACGAGCGGCACCGGGCGCAGGGCCGCCGCTTCGAGGAGGACCTCGCGTCTCTGCAGACGGAGCATTTCAAGGATACGCAAGCCCACACAAAGGCCCTGGCCGAGGCGGGGGTCAAGCTTCGGGAACGCGAGGAGGCCTTTCAGGAAGAACGCCAGCGACTTCTCGAACAGCAAAACCGGCTGCGTGAAGACGTCGCGCAGGAGTACGAGCAGACCTTCCAAGCTCTGCAGCGCTCGCTGATCGACAAAGAGCGCTCGCGCGCCGAGGAAACCTCCAAACGCGTCGAAGAACTGCATCGGACCCACGACGCCACCGTCTCCGCACTTCAGAACCGGTTGGAAAGCGTCCGTGAAAAAGCGGCGCGCCTGCATGAGGAACTCCAATCCAGCCACGAGAGCGATCTCGAGGCGATGCGCAAATTTTACGACGCTGAAATCGGGAGAACGCGCTTGGAAACGCTCAAGCGCGACCAGGCGCACGCCGAAGAATCGCGGGCGCTTCGGTTAAAGCTTCGCGAAGAAGCCGAGTCTCAGGCTCAGGAACAGGCGAGCCAGGCGGCGGCTCACCGAGAACGCATCCGAGCGCTTGAATCCGCTCTCGATGAGAGCCACGCGCAATCCTTTAGAGACATTGAAGGCCGTCACGCTGAAACGCTTTCCGAGCAGTCCAAGATTTATTCCCGCCTGCGCACGGAGTCCATCGAGGACGAGCGCGTATTGCGCCGGGAAGACCACGCCCGGATGCGGGATACGCTCAAGGCCCAGATCGAGGCGGCGAAAGCCCGGGAAGCGGAGCATGAGCGGGAACTCGCCGCGCTTCGCCTCGGCTTCGAAAAGGAAAAATCCCGGTTCGAGAGTTCGCTTAAGGCGGCGGAGATCCGGCGGGAAGGCGAGGTCCGGGACGAGCGGGAGCGGTTGGAAGCCCAATTGCGCGCCGCTCGGGAACGACACGACGCGGTGCTCTTTGAACTGGAGACCCGAACCGAGGCCGTTCAGGCGAAGCGCGCGGCCGAGGCCGAAGCCGTTCGGGAAGCCCGCGAGGCGGAACTCGAAACCCTGCGAGCCTCGTTCGCGGTCGCGATTCGCGAGAAGGAGGCCGAGCACCGAGCCGGCGTCGCGGAACTCGAGTCAAAAATCCGGGAACTCCAGGCTCGCTTCGATGAAGGCATCGGAAAACTGCGCGAGCGTCAGACGACGCTTCGCGAAGAGGAACTGTTGAAGCGGGAACGCGCGATCGCCGCCCTCGAGGAGTTTTTCCAGGAAGCCCAGGTGAAGCGCTGGAAGGATTCCACCGAACAGTTCGAGGCTTTGCGAAAACGCTACAAAGAGGTTCTCGAAGGAAGCCCGCCGCGCGACAAAAAGCGGCCGTCCCCTTCGGAGAAACCCACCTATCCTCCAGGTTCCGCCGCGGCGGAACCGCCCCAAACGCCCGTTCGCGCGATGCCCGAACGCGCGAGACCGGATTTGAAAGAGGCCCGGCGGCTCATCGAGGGGAACCCCGCCTCACCCGCAAAGAACAAATCGCGCTGGGTCGCCCGGTCGGCTAAATTTCTCATCCTAATCGCGCTCTCCGCGGGGGGGATGTGGTCTCTGCAGCGATTGTCCGGCGCGGCGGGACGCGATCATAACGTGGTTTTCTCCCATCCTTCGGCGCTCGTATGGGAAGGGGAGTCTCTCTGGATCTCGGACTGGAAGGAAGAGAGCGTCTTCCGTATGCGGCTCAACGGTTCCGAACTCGTGGAAGACGCCCGCTTCGCGATCCCCGGGGTGCACGCGTCGGGACTCGCGATCGCAGACGAATTTATTTACCTCTCCGATTCCTGGCAGCATCGCATTCAACGCTGGCGCATGGAGCGCGGCCGATTGGTTCTGGACCGGTCCTGGGCCAGTCCGGGACCCAATCCCTCCGCGCTGTATTACGACGGGATGCATCTCTGGAGCGCGGACTTGACCGAACGCCGCCTGTACCGTCATCTGGTCGACGACGCCCTGACGATTCTCGATTCCTACCCGATCGATCATGCCGCGGTGGCGCTCTTCGCGGATAAAGACACCTTCCTGTCGGTGGATGCGGAAAACCGCATCGTCTTCCGTCATCGCTGGGACCGCCGGCTGACTGCGATCCGCGCCTTGGAACTCCCCGAACTTCAAGACGGGAAAGCCCCGCTTTCGGCGTTCACGATTCGCGGCGAACGCGTCTGGCTCGGGCTCGACGGCTCCGGAACGCTTCTCGAGCGTCCCTTCTGGAAGTTCAAAGAACGGTCGCTCGAAGCCGATCGACCTTGACGCCCGCGCGGGTATCCATTAGAATTGGGCATGGGCTTTTTCGATCGATTTCTAAAGAAGAAAAGCGCGCCTGCGGAAAGCGGGAGCGCGGTCGACTCTCCCGATGAAGCCGACTCTGCGCCGAATCCCGAACGGGAAGCAGCCCGGCCGAAAGGCCGAAGCGCCCACGACTGGGCGATGCTGCTCGCGCTCAACAGCCTGATCCTCGTCGCTTCGGTCTCCGTGCTCGCAAGCCGAGCCTATCGTCATTTGACCGAAAACGAAGCGCCCATCGAGGCGAAAGCGACCCCGCCGAAGTCCGCGCCCAAGGCGCCGATAAAGGAAGACCCGAAAACGGAGGCCCCTAAACCCGAGCCGGCCAAGGCCGATCCTCCGGCCCAACCAAAGGGTCCTCTGCCGAAACCCTCCCTCGCGGCGACCTCGCCGCAGCGCGCGGAGCCCGCTCCCCGTTCGGGATCCGCCGCGGTTCCCGCCGTTCAGAGCGAGAAACCGCGGGTTTCCCTTCCCGTCTCGTTCAAGCACCAAGCCGCCGACGCCAAGGAAGTCGATCTGCTCGGGATGTTCCTCGTCCGCTCCGGCGGGCGCAAGCGCATGTTCAAAGACAGTAAGGGCTTCTGGCGCTCGACCGTCTATTTGAACACCGGTCAAAGCTACGACTATAAGTTCGAAATCGTAGAAGCGAACGGCCGCAAGACAACCACCGCGACTCAAACCGTTACCGTTCCTTAACCCTCGGATCCGCCCTCCCACGAAAAAGCCCGCCGATTCCTAGGGAATCGGGCTCCCCTTCCGTAGTGAATCTGTAACACGTGCCTGCTACCCTCGAGAAGCCAACCGCCACTGGCACGTCGGGACACGGTCGGCATTGGGCGGATGGGATATGCGTCTCGGAAAACTGGGAATCTATTCGCTTCTTGCTTCGCTGCTGATGACGGGGGCCTTCGTTTCGGAGGCTCTCGGACAGACGACGGCGCGCTACCGACACACCACGACCCTCCTGCCCGACGGAAATATCCTCGTCGCGGGCGGCACCAACAATTCCGACGTCCCGACGACCTCGGCCGAAATCTACCGCTCCACGGCCTCCATCTACGTCGCCGCCGCGAACATGCCCGTCGCGCGCGCGTCCCATACGGCGACCTTGCTTCCCGACGGCCGGGTGCTCGTAGCCGGCGGGTGCTCGGGCGTGCCCTGTTCGGGTTCGATTTTAAACACGGCGCACACCTACGACCCGAGGACCAACGCCTGGACGGCGACCGCCAACAACCTGACGACGGCGCGCTACAACCACACCGCCACGCTGATGCCAGACGGAAAGGTTCTCATCGTGGGGGGGGCGACCGGCGCGGCGACCGTGACCAGCAGCTGCGACCTCTACGATCCCGCGACGAACTCGTTCTCCGCCGCGGCTTCGCTCGGTTTGGCGCGTGCGGCCCATACGGCGACCTTGCTCCACACGGGCCGAGTCTTCATCGCCGGGGGGTATCTCGCCGCCGCTGGATTCGCGGTCTCCACGGAACTCTACGACCCGGGACTCAATTCCTGGGCCGCGGGTCCTAGCTTGATCCAACAGAGGGCGTTTCACACGGCGACCCAAATGGGCCATCAGAAAGTCCTCATCGTCGGCGGCGCCAACGGGAGAGACATCGAGGCGAATCTCGGCCTCATGCAAACCGTGGAAATCTACGATCCGACCTCCAACAGCATCACGCCTGCGGCGCCGATGAACGCCCGGCGCGCCTTCCACACCGCGACGCTCAAGCCGGGAGGGGAGGTCAGCATCTACGGCGGTCTCTCGAACATCACGACCACCTTCCTGAACAACCAACTCACGTTCGAAAACGGCAGCGTCCTGAGCCTGACCCGAATCGTCGGGAACGACCGCGTCGCGCTTTTGAATCCGGTGGGCTCGACGCTGACGCTCGATATGGCCGGCGTACCGCTCTCGGTCCCGGTCAACGGACGGCTCATCAGCGCCGAGGTCTTCGTTTCCAGTCCAAACTCCTCCATCGACGTCGCGAATATCTTTTGGCCCTGGCCGAGCGGTAATCCTTCGAACCTCGTCGGACTCACAAGCGGGGATTTGACCGGCCGCATCGTGGACTCCAATCTCGGCGGGCTTCAGGAAACCGTGCAGATCAACCGCTTCCAAGGCACGACGCCTGGTTTGGCCATTTTCGCGCCTCAGGAAGTTACGGCCAACGACAACCCGATTCCGAACATCCGCCTTAATTCGGTCAGCGGCATCGGAATCGACGGCGGAGGCGGGTCGGTCCCGCCCTCCGGCGCCGCGCCGCTGACGGCCGGGACGATGATCCTCGACAATCTCATTCTCCCGATGCCCGAATCGTCCATTCCCGGATCGACGAATTTCACCGGGAAATTGACGATTACCGGGGGGAGCATCGACGCAACAACGGACCCGAGCCGACCCTTCAGCGTCGAACTCTCGTCCGGCTCGACCGGCGTCGGCGCGGTATCCGGGACGGTCGGAACTGATTCCGGGGGCGGACCCATTCTCACCCTTTCCGGCCTCACGTTCTCGGGTCTGAAGGGGAGCATCAGCAACAGCACGGACGCCGCCATCAGCGAAGCGCAAGTGGAAGCAGTGCTGGAAAGCAACCCACTAAAGGAAGTCTCGGGGCTTACGTTTCGCGCGGAGTTCACGCTCTCTCCGGTCAACATGACGAACGCCTCCTTCAACTTCGACGTCGCGACGATCGTCGTCCGCTCCATGCAGTCCGCCGACTTCGAGTCCTACAACCCGAACACGAACCAATGGACCTTCGGCGACGCGATCAATGATCGCATCGGGGCGAGTTCTTTGCTCGCGCCGAACCAGGATGAGGCGATTTTCGGAGGGATTCACTGTACCGACGAGACGACTTGCGGCCTGCCCCCGTCGGGAAACTGGACCACGCTCGGAGGACGCGCGGGGCTGATCCCGCATCCCGAGGGGGACCCGACCTGGTCAACCGGGAAGGATCTCGCCCACGCGCGCAGCAACCATTCGGCGACGGAATTGTCGGACGGCCGCCTTCTCGTCGCCGGCGGCAACAACGGCACCGACGTCGTCGCCGTATCCGAGGTGTTCGACCCGATCGCCGACGAGTGGTCGAACACGAATCCGATGCGCCTGCCTCGCAGCCACCACAGCGCCACGCTGCTGCCCAACGCAACGGTGCTCGTCGCCGGCGGATTCACGACGGCGGTTTCCACCGGCGCGACGAAGCAGGCGGAGATCTTCTATCCGGATTCGCGGACCTGGGTCGAAACCGCGCCGATGAGCTCCTCTCGCAGTTTCCATTCGGCGATCGTGCTGCCCGACGGGAACGTTCTGGTCGCCGGCGGATTCGCCGACGGAACCTATCTCGACACCGCGGAGATCTACTTCTCGACGATGCACGCCTGGGTCCCGATCGCCCCCATGGACACCGAGCGGGCCCAGCACACGGTATCTCTTCTGCAGGACGGGCGCGTTCTCGTCTCCGGCGGCGTCAACGTCGGCGGCGTGCTCGGAACCGGAACCGCCGCCAGCGCGTCTCCCGGCGTCGTGGGAAGCGAAATCTACGACCCGACCACCGGAGCCTGGTCGCGCGTCACCGTGGGGATGGTCAGCGCCCGGCACTCCCACACGGCGACGGTGCTCAACGACGGACGGGTTTTGATGGCCGGCGGAAACGACGGATTCGGTGAAATCCGCGTCGCGGAAATCTATAACCCGACCGTCAATACCTGGACGCAAACGACGGGGCTGGGCAACGACATGCTTGTCGCCCGCTTAGGCCATGTGGCGACCTTGCTCCCCACTAATAAGGTGAGGATCTCCGGAGGGTTTACCGCTTTGGGCGGCGCGATCCGAGAATCGGAGAGCTTCGACGTTTTCTTCTCCTCTTGGGGCTACGATGGACCCATGGCTGTGGCGCGCGGTGATCACACGGTCTCTTTGCTCGGAAACGGAATGATGGTTGCCGTCGGAGGATCCGACGGGACGCAGGCGACGGAACGGGTGGAGATTTTGCCGTTCGGAGATTCCCCGGACTCTCAAACGCCGACCACCGGATTCCGGCGGCGCCCGGACATCACCGGGATCAACCATCCGAATTTCGAGGCAGGCGGCCAAATCACCATCACCGGAGAGAACTTCCGGGGCAGGACCGAAGCGGGCGGCGGGGCGGGAGGAACCGGCAATTCGTCCTTCCACCACCCTCGATTGATTCTGCAGCGCATCGGCGGAAGCGGCATCTCGTCGAGCAACGACTCGGGATTCCTGCTCGATCTCTCCAGCGGGCTTTTCCACAACCAGTTGGTTTCTTGGACGAACCTCGATTCGTCCATGACCTTCGCCCTTCCCGACACCGCCCTCAAATTGCCGCGCGGCTGGTACTCCCTCCGCGT
>PFUL01000158.1:0-558 GCA_002790095.1 Elusimicrobia bacterium CG_4_9_14_3_um_filter_62_55
TCGGCGCGGTCGTCTTTTTCGACTCGGGATATGTGTGGCCGGCGTCGAGCCGGGTGCAGCCCAACGACATGAAGAGCAGCGTCGGTCTGGGGCTTCGCGTGGCGCCGTCTCGTTCCGCCGGCAATAGTCCGGTGCGCATCGATCTGGCGTATGCGCTCAGCGACAATAAAAGCAGTTCGCGTTTCTCGCTTTCGATTCTGGCGGGGCAGGCTTTCGGGCCTTGAGGCGGGGCCGTTTCGATGGCGCGAAGGCACGCTCAAATCGTTCGAACCGCTTCCTCTTTGACCGCCGGTTCTCCCATCACCAGCCGCACGGCGTGCGTTCCGCCGTCATCGATCAGCGCGATGGCGGCGGGATCGACCGCCGCGCCGTCGAGCTTCGCCTCGGCGATGCCCCGGCATCGGCGTTCGGGGTTCGACACCGCGATTTCGTAGGTCGTCCGCCCGAACACCCAGGTGATATCAAAGCCGGACCACGAGGAGGGGATGCAGGGAGCCACCTCAAAGGCCGTTCCATTGCGGCGCAGACCGAGAATGCTCTCAAGGCCGGCGCGGTACA
>PFUL01000158.1:569-16822 GCA_002790095.1 Elusimicrobia bacterium CG_4_9_14_3_um_filter_62_55
GCCGGCGCGGTACATCCAGCCGGCGGATCCGGTGTACCAGGTCCAACCGGCCCGGCCCGAATGTTCGGGGTGGGCGAGAACATCCCCGGCGAGTACGTAGGGCTCGCCTTTATAGCGGCCGACGCCCTCGGCGTTGCGCGTGTGGTTGATGGGGTTGATCATGTGAAACAATTCCGCGGCCTCGTCGCCGCAGCCCTGTCGGGCCAGGGCCATCACGATCCAGGCCGCCGCGTGCGTGTATTGGCCGCCGTTTTCCCGGGCGCCGGGCGGGTAGCCCATGATGTAGCCGGGCGAGCGCGACGAGTGATCAAAGGGGGGAGTGAGCAAAAGAATGAGTCCCGCTCCGCGGCGGATGAGGTGGGCCCGGACCGCGTCCATCGCGCGATTGGCCAGACGCGGCGGGGCCACGCCGGAGAGAACCGCCCAGGATTGCGTCAACGAGTCGATTTGACACTCGGAACTTTGCGCCGATCCGAGCGGGGCTGCGTCGTCGTCATAGGCGCGCAGATACCATTCACCGTCCCATGACTGCTCCAGGACCGCCGCGAGGCGGACGCGCTCCGCGCGGCAGCGTTCCGTGAAGGACGCGTCACCGCGCGAGGCGCAGAGGGGAGCGAAGTCCTCGAGTACGGCGTGGAGGAAGAAGGCGAGCCAAACGCTTTCCCCGCGCCCTTCGCTGCCCACGCGGTTCATGCCGTCGTTCCAATCACCGCTGCCCATCAACGGCAGGCCGTGCGCGCCGGAGGTGAGTCCGCGCTCGAGTGCGCGCTTGCAATGCTCGAATAGGGAGGCCTTCTCTTCGGAAATCTTAGGCTCGCAGTAGTTCTCCTGCTCGTGCGGCTGGAGTAAAGGCGCCTCTAGAAACGCAACGTCTGCGTCCAGGATTCCGGAGTCGGCCGTCGTGCGCACGTAATGGGCGACCGCGTATGGAAGCCAGAGAAGATCGTCGGAGCAGCGGGTGCGCGTGCCGCGTCCGCTGGGCGGGTGCCACCAGTGCTGGACGTCGCCTTCCGGGAATTGCCGGGAGGCCGCACGCAGGAGGTGCTCCCGCGCGAGATCGGGCCGGGCCAAAGTCAGAGCCATGACGTCTTGAAGCTGGTCGCGAAATCCGAAAGCGCCGCCGGGCTGGTAGTAACCGGTTCTCGCCCAGAGCCGGCAGGCGAGGTTCTGATAGAGCAGCCAACGGTTCATGAGGAGATCGAACGAGTCGTCGGGCGTGCGGACCTGTACCGCCCCGAGGACCTGCTCCCAGCCTTGCTCCGCGCTCGTCAGCGCCGCCGATGCCGCCGGGACGCGTCCATGGCGGGCGATCAATTCCCGGGCGTGCGTCGCGTTCTTCCCCTGTCCGAGGAGGAAGAGCAGTTCCCGCGTTTCTCCGGGGGCAAGGGTCAGCGGGACCTGCAGCGCGGCGCACGGGTCCAGGCCGGCCCCGAAGCGTTCGGAGAGCGTTTCCCGAAACAGCCCCGCGGGGCGTGCGAGCGACCCGTTTCGTCCGAGGAAGGAGGTCCGGTCGCCCGTGGCCGATTTCGCGGTTTCGCTGGAAAAAAGGAAGCCTGAGCGTCCCGCGAAATCCCCGCTCCAGAAATTCGAGGCGAAGACGGCTCCGGTCGCCTCGTCCCGCTCGGTCACGACATGCGCGCTGTGATCCTCTTGGGGCGGCCCGAGCGCCCATTCAATGTAAGAGAAGACGCTTAGGGAGCGGGGAGAGCCGCTCTCGTTGGTCACGGAGAGCAGGGAGAATTTCACGGGATCTTTGGGATCGACGAAGATTTCAAGTCGATGTCGGATTCCTCCGACGACGCGGTCGAAGCGGGTCACGCCGGCGCGATGACGGATCACGAAGCGGCCGTCGGCGCTTGTTCGAGGCAAGGGGCCGGGCGTCGGCGACCAGGTTGCGCCGGTCTCCTCGTCGCGGATAAAGAGCGCTTCCGAGGTCGGATCGGATACAGGATCATTGGCGAACGGCGTGAGCCGGTTTTCGCGGCTGTTTTCAGACCAGGTGTAGGACGCGCCCGACTCGGTGACGATGGTTCCGAAATTCGGGCCGGCGATGACATTGACCCAAGGCAAAGGCGTCTGCCGGTCCCCATCGAGAACGACGGCATACTCGCGTCCACCCTGCGAGAAGCCTCCGAGGCCGTTGTGCATGAGCAAGGTCGGCGTCAACGCGGGGTCACCGGGGAACTTCGCCGGCCGGGGGGGCCATTGGGCGGGAGAAAGCGTGAAGGACGCGCGTTCTGCCCAGGCCGGCCCCGGCTGGTCGAGCTGCTGGGAGAGGCCCCCGCGATCATCGCTTACGATGGCGTGCGCGACGACTTCCAGAAGGATGCGTTCCTTTACCGGCATGCGGTCGGCGCGGAGCAGGAAGGCGCCTCCGGGTCGATGCTTCCAGGTCCGCCAGGGTCCGTTGTCGAGCAAGGAGGTCAGCTGATTTTGGACTTCATCGAGGTAGCTCACGCGCTGCGCGTTGAGGATGACGACATCCGCGGCCAGGCCCTTGAGCCGCCAGTACTCCTGGGCTTGCAGAACCTGCCGCGCCAGCGCCAGCCCGTCCTGAGCCACGATGCGAACCAGGACGATCGGAAGGTCTCCCGAAATCCCGTGGGGCCACAATCCTGATTGTCCCAGCGCGGAGCGCGCACGCAGCTCGGGAGTCGCCCGCAGGGACGCGTCATGATAGAGGACGCGGGAAGCGAGTCGGTCGAAAAGAATCGTCTCCTCGGTAGAAAGACCGAGATGGCGCCGGTTGCTCTGAGCGTGCGCGAAGGCCAGGGCGAAGGTGCGCGCCGCGGAGCTGGGATCGCGGTAGCGCTGGACGAGCGCGTGGGCCGTTTCCCGGCTCGCGGTCGTTCCCGTGGTAAAGGAGAGTCGTACGACGGCGCCGGGGGCGAGGAGGATGCGTTGGCGAAGGCTGACGATGGGGTCGAGCAGGACGCCCGTCGTTCCCGTGAGAGGCCGCCCGTCGAGGGCCTGGGGGTTCTCCGGACTTCGACCGCGGCCGAGGAAGCGGTCGCGGTCGCACTCCCATTCCACGGGGCCTTGCGCGTGCCCCTCGAGGCTGAGAACGTGAACGGCCCATATCGGCGTTTCGTCCGGGGAGCGCGGTCGCCGATGGCAGATCAAGGCTCCGCCCTCGACGGCATATTCCGATTCGACATAGAGCTTGCCGAACGCCGGATGGGCGAGGTCGTCGGCCGCGGGAGCGAGAACGATTTCGGCGTAGCTGGTGACCTCGAGTTCGCGCGCCCGGTCGTCGAGATTGGTCACGGTAAGTCGGCGTACCTCGACATCGTCTTCGGGAGAGACGGCGATTTCGAGTAAAGAGCCGATATCGTGGTCGCGGCGACGATAGGCGGCTTTGTCGACGGCGAAGGTGACAAGGAACTCGTCGGCTTCTTTCCCGATCGGATGATGCGTCGCCGACCAGACCCGGTCGTTGCGGACGTCGCGCAAATAGAGGAACTGGCTCCCTGGGTCGCGCGTCGTGTCCGCGCGCGTCCGCGTAATCGCGCGCCCTCCGCAAAAACTGGCCCCCCCGCCCGCGTTGGTGAGCGCCACGGTGTAGCGGCCGTTCGACAGAAACTGAGCGTGCGGAAACAGCGTGTGGGGAGAGCGGTAGCGGCGCGTCGCCGCCGGGGGAACGGGCGCGGTGAGCCGCGTGCCGTCATCCGGACGCGGGAGGATGATCAACGCGTGGCGCGGTGAGCGTTCCTGCAAAAGGAGTTCGGTCGCCTGCACGCGCGGGTCGCCGTGGAAGCGCGCGACCATTCGCCGGCCGTCGAGAACGTTGGCGATGGCCGTCAGAGCCATCCCTTGATGATGCGCCATGTAGGTCTTGACGATTTCTCCGGAAAGAGTGCCCCCCTCCGGCTCCGGCGCTTGCGCTTCGGTGTCGCGCGGAGTGTAGTCGATGGCGTCGAAATATCCGAATTCCCCTTCAAGCCCCAGGGCGCTCAGACGCCGCAGGTTCTGCGCGGCCGCGGAAGGATCGATAAGCGCGGCGAGCGCCGCGGCGTAGGGCGCAACCACCAATTCGTCGCTCAAGCCGCGCTTAAGACCCAGGCCGGGTACGCCGAACGCTTTATATTGATATGTTTGGTGACTGTCGACGAGCGCGTAGGCGGATTCGGAGATGCCCCACGGCACGCCGCGCAGTTCGCCGTAGTCCCGCTGGCGGCGCAGCGCCATCCGGCATGACTCGTCAAGCAAGGTGCCCGGGTATCGGCGCATAACGATCAGCGGCATCAGATATTCAAACATCGTCGCGCCCCACGAAAGGAGGGTGGGCATGCCGTGGACGCTGGTCACCGAGCGTCCGAGGTGGAACCAGTGCTCTTCGGGCAGGTCGCCCTTGGCGATGCCCAGAAAACTCGCCAAGCGGGACTCCGAGGCGAGCAGATCGTAATTCGACCTGTCCAGCCCGCCCGGAATTTCTTCGTCCGCGGCGCGATAGCCGATCGCGAGCAAGCTCCGCCGGGAATCGTAAAGGAACCGAAAATTCATCGCGTCGCCGAACACCGCAGCGCGGTTCGCGAGGGACTCCAAGCCGAGCTCCCGCAGTCCCGCTGCGAGCACGATGAGCGACGCGTAGAGATTGCCGCTGTCGACGCTGGAGACGTATCGGGGCCGAAGCGCCGCTAAGCTTTGCGTGTCGTACCAGTTGAAGAGATGTCCTTCAAAGCGTTCGAGTCCTTCTATCGTCGTCAGCGTCGCGTCTATTTTATCCTCCAACTCCGGAGTTTTGATGAAGCCGAGGTCGTGGGCCGCGAGAACGGACAGCAGGCCGAATCCGATGTTTGTCGGGGAGGTCCGACGCGCAAGTATGGGCTCGGAGGAAACCTGATAATTGTCCGCCGGCAGGCCGTGGTTGTCGGGCCCCATGAAGGCCGCGAAATAACCCCAGGTCTTGCGGGCCGCCGCGAGCAGTTGTGCGCGATCGGATTCGTTGAGCTCGACGGTGTCATCGGGAAGAGGTCGGCTTAATAGGCAAACCACGAAGGGCGCCGCGCCCCAGATGAGAAGCAGCCCCGCGGCCGCCGGCAAGGCGTCCGGTCGGACGAGGGCGACCAGGGCCGCCCCGGTCAGCGCGAGTATCGGACTCACGGCCATTTCCTTATAGAACGCTCGAACGGCGAGTCTCAGCTCCGGAGGGGTGACGCGCGCGTCGCTGGCGGCGGCGGTCTCCCATTCGAGCAGTCTGCGGCGCGTGACGTAGACCCGCAAAAGCGTGGTTGAGACGGCGCCGAGCGCCTCCCATGCCTGATGGGGCAAGAGAACGAGCTGCAGCGCGGTCCGTTCCAGTTGGGCGGCGGCGTCTTCCCGCAGCACGCGCAGAAAAATGCGGAAGGACTGCTGGGCGCTCGGTCCTGCCAGGGCTCCGAGCAGCAGCGGATACATGGGAAACGCGAGAGCCGCGATGACGGCTGCGGTCCACAGCCCGGGGCTCCCCGGCAGAAGCGTCCAGATAAACAAAAGCAGCGCGACGGTCGCGGGTGCGACAAGGCTTCGGCGAAGGTTGTCGAATATCTTCCACCATGAGATAAGGGGCAAACGGCCGGGGGGCAAGCCTTCGCGCGCGGAGCCGAAGGGAAGCAGCCACGCCAGGAGCTGCCAGTCTCCGCGAATCCAGCGCCGCGCGCGGCGCGCGTAGGCCGGATAACTCGCCGGGTAATCGTCGACAACTTCCACATCCGACACCAACGCGACGCGCGCGTGGAGTCCCTCGAACAGGTCGTGAGACAGAAGCGAGTTTTCCGGCACACGCCCTGCGAGGGAGGCCGTGAACGCGTCGACGTCGTAGAGCCCCTTCCCGGTAAACAGTCCCTCCCCGAACAGATCCTGATAGACGTCCGAGACGGCCGTGGTGTAGGGATCGACGCCGGTGTGGCCGGCGTAGAGCCGCGCGAAGCGGGATCCGGCGGCGCTGGAGGCGGTCACGCTGACGCGAGGCTGAAGGACGGCGTAGCCTTCGGTGACCCGTCCGAGAGCCGCGTCGTAATGCGGTCGATTCAGCGGGTGGGCGATGATGCCGATGAGCTTTTTGGCCGCGTCCCGCGGAAGCCGGGTGTCGGAGTCAAGTGTGATGCAGTAGCGCACGCCGGCAAGCAAAGACACCTCTCCCACCTGAACGACGTAGCTGGTATCGGTCGCGCCGCGAAGGAGGCGATTAAGCTCCTCCAGTTTGCCCCGCTTGCGCTCCCACCCCATCCAACAGCCCTCAACGGGATTCCATCGGCGCTCGCGGTGGAGCAGAAAGAATCGGTCGCCGCGTCCTTCGCTCAACCTCCCGTTAAGCTCCGTGATGCCTTCCCGCGCCGCGTTTAAGACGGCGTCGTCCCCGGACACCTGCTGCGTATCGGCGTCGGTGAAATCGCTGAGGATCGCGAAATGAATCCGCGGATCCAGGTTTCCCAGCGCCAGGACCTCTAAGTGTTCCAGAAGTCTCTTCGTCTCCTTCACGCTTGTCAGCAAAGTGGGAACGACGACCATCGTCCGCGCGTCCTCGGGAACCCCCGCTTTCAGGTCCAGGCGCGGCAAGCGCCGGGGCGGCACGAGGGCCGCGGCGAGGCGCTGGATAAGTGCGATGGCCGTCTCGCTGGCCGGCAAAAGCAGCAGCGCCGCGAAGAGCAGGCGCATCGTCGGCGAGAGGTCCTCGCCGCCGGCCCACTGCAGCGCCGCCGCAACCAGCGCGCCGGTCGTGAGCGCGATGGAACCTAAATAGACCAGGCTCGCTCGAGCGAACGCCGCGCGGAGCAAACGCCGAAGCGGGCCCGGGCGCCAGGCGAGGTCCTCTTCTAGGGCGGGGTGCCCTTTGCCGATCAGATGGTAGCCCACGTGAGCCGCGCGCGCGGAGAGTCCCTCCTTCTCCGCCGCCAGGCGGGCGCTTTCGACCGCCCGCAGGGCGGCGCGCAATTGGGACTCCGCGGAGGGTTCGGCCAGCATTTCGACCGCTTGGCGGTAGCGGTCTCGGGTCAGGAAATCCATGCGCGAATGAACGCCTGCGGGATCCCGGCGCAGGACGCGGTCGACGACGCTTACCGACTCGACGAACTTGCTCCAATCCAGTTCCGCGACGAGCCGCAAGCTGGAGATGATGTTGGCCGTAGTGACCTGGGAAACGGCCAGCCGCTCATGCTCGCTACGGATCGCGTCCTCTACCGTCATTTTGGACTCGGCCAGATGCGCGTCGAGGCCCGAGCGCACGGCCTCCAGCCGCGGTCCGTACTCGCGCAGATGCCGCAGAAGCTGCACGACTTGCGCGAGATGAAGCCTGCGGGGCAAAGGAGGCGCGGTTCCCCGGCCCTTGGCGTCGATTCGGGCCGCGTACTCATCGGCCGCACGCCGCGCCGCGCGGGAGTCAAGTATCTCCTCGGCCACGCGTCTTAAGTTCTCGATGAGGGCCAGCTTCAGCATGCTCGGCCAGGCCCAGAGCTCTCCGATGCTCAGCGGCGCGACGCTTTGAAAGCTGTTTAGAAAGCGCGCGAGTTGCTGAGGATCAAGGCGGCTGTCGCTGTGTCGGATCAATTCCACGGCCAGCGCGTACACGCGCGCGCCGCCGCGCAGTTCGGGCGAAGCGAGCGCAGGCAACTGGCGGTAGTAGCTCGGCGGAAGGTCGTTGCGGATCGCGCGAATCTCGGCGGCCACCAGATGGAAGTTGTCGAGAAGCCATTCCGCCGCGGGCGTTACGAAATCGCCGCGATGCGCGTCGTCCCCGAGCATGCGGTACGCGTAGTTCAGCCGAAGAGCGTTTTCATTGAAGCGCGGGAACACGCTTCGCGCCGGGCGGCGCGAGGGGTCGACCGTAAAGCGGGCCCCGAGCGAGCGAGCGCGTTCCTCGAGAAGTTCGATGCTGAGAAGCTCGTCTCGGAACGGTTTCTGGGGGTCGGGAGGAATAATCATGCTTCAAAGCGACCCCCTCTTTCGGAAGACGCGGATTAAGTCGGGCGAGGGGCGTCTATTAGAGCGTACACAATCACAGTATAGGGAAGGGGGAAAAATTCATAAAGTAAATATTCTGAAACACATTCATTTGGAAAATGTATTGAGTGTCGGGACGCGCGGTTTGCGGGGCATGCGCCGGCCATAAAAAAATCACCCGGCCGTCATGGCATGAGCCTCGCCGTGTTGATAGGGTGTTTTAACGAGTTGACTCCTGACGCGCCGCGGCGGCGGCGCCCCGGAGTCGCCCGAGCAGGCGCTGAAGCGCCGTTACGGGCGTGGAGAAATAAATCGAGAAACCTACGAGCGGATGCTCTTGGAGTTGCGCAAGTGAAAGAGAAAACTATGAGCCCCTTCCGATACGGATTTGAAACCACGCTTTCGGACACGAACTTCGATGACGCGCTTGGCCGCGTCGGCGACGCTCTCAAGAAGGAAGGGTTCGGCGTCCTCACCGAGATCGACGTCAAGGCCACGCTCAAGAAGAAGCTCGAGGTCGACTTTCGCCGCTACATGATTCTGGGCGCCTGCAATCCCGGCCTCGCGCATCGCGCGCTTGAGGCCGAGCCTCAGATCGGTCTCTTGCTCCCCTGCAACGTGGTCGTGCAGGAGGCGGCGACAGGAGGCGTCATCGTTTCGATCGCGGACCCTCGAGCGATGTTCGCGCTCGTCGACAACCCGGCCGTCGCCCCGGTGGCGGAGGAGGCCGAGGATCGGCTGCGTCGAGTCTTCGCCGCCCTTGGGGGCGCGCAGACGACCTGATTCGGCTCGGCCGATTGAGTTTGCTGGAGTCCGCATCCAGCCCTTGATAAATAATAACAATACGTTATAATTAGAGGGGTGAAGGTTCAGCGCCGAGAACGGCTCGCCGAGTTCGCCCGGGCGCACCGGGACGCGAGGACCGCGCTCGATGCCTGGCTTCGGAGTATGGAGGGCAGCAACGTCGGAAATCTCGTCGAACTGAAGCGGACCTTCCGCTCGGCGGACTACGTGAGGCCCTACACGGTGTTCAACATCAGCGGGAACAAGTACCGACTGATTGCCTTGGTGGACTACGAACTGGGTTTAGCCTCCGTCGAGCAGGTGCTGACCCACGCCGAGTACGACCGAGGCAGGTGGAAACATTAGTCATGACCGCGCAGACCCTGACCAAGAAGCTCAAATTCCTGGAGAGGCCCGTTTCCAACGCGCTGCTCAAGTGGCTCTACCTGCACCTGCCCCCGCAGCCCATCACCAACAAGGAGTTGCACCGCGCCTACACCGAGGCCGCGGGCATCCTGATGAAGGAGCGGGAATTGGAGACGCTGGACCCCGCCGACCGTAAGGCCGCGGGCAAGTACCTGCTCTCGATTTCCCCCTTCATCGAGGAGTACGAGAAGAAGGAGTTTCCGTCCGGGCCGGGCAGCCCCGAGGACATGCTGCGCTTTCTGATGGAGCAGCACGAACTGACCCAGTATGACCTGGCTAAGGACCTGGGGGGACAGCCCGCAGTCTCCTACGTGCTCAACGGTAAGCGCAAGCTCACGCGGGAGCAAATCAAGCGGCTCGCCAAGAGGTTCCACGTGTCCGAGGCGACGTTCTACCCGGCGCAGGCGTAGCGGAAGCGGCATCCGCCGCGGTCTAGAACTGCATTCGCGCGTTCTTGATCGGATCGCGCTACCGGGTTATAGTTGGGAGCGATGCCCGTGCGCCAGCAATTTCTCTACGGCTCGCTATTGCTGCTCGCAGCCTCCGTTCCGATCGGGATTTTAGAGCCGCGATTACTCTACGCTTGGGTCGTACTGGGCCCGCTGCTCCTTCTCGGCTTTTACGACTACTTCCAAAAACGGCGCACGATACTAGCCAACTTCCCGCTCGTCGGCCGCGGCCGCTATTGGATGGAGATGCTGCGGCCGAAGATTTACCAGTACTTCGTCGAATCCGACATCAACGGCAGTCCGTTTAACCGCGTGCAGCGCTCGGTGGTCTATCAGCGCGCCAAGCGCGACCT
This sequence comes from Elusimicrobia bacterium CG_4_9_14_3_um_filter_62_55, assembly GCA_002790095.1. Lineage (GTDB taxonomy): Bacteria > Elusimicrobiota > Elusimicrobia > UBA1565 > UBA1565 > UBA1565. The sequence goes on from PFUL01000158.1 coordinate 10,498, forward strand.
CGACACCACCCCGTTCGGGACGCAGCTCGATGTCTACGCCGTCGGCTACGAGTGGATGGCGCATTCCATCGCCGCGCTGTCGGAGGAGGAAATCGACCCGTCGCCGCGCGTGAGCATCGGGGAAGGGGCCTGCGCCAAACCCTACTCGGCGAGCCTGCTCAATATCTCGGCGATGAGCTTCGGCGCGCTCAGCCCCAACGCGGTGCTGGCGCTCAACGAGGGCGCCAGGCGCGGGGGATTCGCGCACAACACCGGCGAGGGTTCCGCGAGTCCCTATCACCTCGAGCGCGGCGGGGATTTGATCTGGCAGATCGGCACCGGTTATTTCGGCTGCCGGACGGTGGATGGAAAATTCGACGCGTCCCGCTTCCGGGAGACGGCCTCTTTGGACGCGGTTAAGATGATCGAGGTGAAGCTCTCGCAGGGGGCCAAGCCGGGGCACGGGGGCATCCTGCCGGCCGCGAAGAATACTCCCGAAATCGCCCGCATCCGCGGCGTTATCCCGGGGACGAAGGTCGTCTCGCCGCCCGGCCATACCGCCTTCTCGACCCCGCGCGGTCTGGTGGAATTTATCGCGCGCCTGCGCGAATTGTCGGGGGGCAAGCCGGTGGGGTTTAAGCTTTGCGTCGGCAAGCGCAGCGAATTCGTCGCGATCTGTCTCGCGATGCGCGAGGCGGGCGTCACTCCGGATTTCATCTCGGTCGACGGCGGCGAGGGCGGCACCGGCGCCGCGCCGGTGGAGTTCTCCAACGCGGTCGGCCTGCCTCTTAAGGAGGGACTGGTGTTCGTGCACGACGCCCTCGTCGGCTGCGGGCTGCGCGACAAGATCAAGGTGATCGCCTCCGGCAAAATCGTCAGCGGATTTGACATCGTCCGGGCCCTCGCGCTGGGCGCCGACCTCTGCGCCTCGGCGCGCGGCATGATGCTGGCGCTGGGCTGCATCCAGGCGCTGGAGTGCAATTCGAACAACTGCCCGACCGGAATCACGACGCAAAACCCCTGGCTCGTCGCCGGGCTTGATGTCGAGGACAAGGCTCGGCGCGTGAGGAATTTCCACGCCGAGACGCTGCGCGCCGCCGCGGAGCTCTTCGGCGCGGCCAGCTTTCGCAAGCCCTCGGAGGTGCGGCGCCACCATATCTTCCGCCGGGTAAGCCCGATCGAGATCAAGCGCATCGATGAGGTCTATCCCTATGTCCCCGAGGAGTCGTTTCTGGGCGCCGACATCCCGGCCCCCTACCGGGAGATCGTCGCCCGCGCGACGCCCGACAGCTTCCAACCCCGAGCGGTTTAGAATTTAGAAATAGTCTCTTTTCGCATTGAATTTCTTGCGCAACGAGCGTATACTTAAACAGGATTTTCGTCCCGACGGAGGTACTCCCCATCCAATTCTCCAACCTCGTTGCCCCGCTTCTTTTGTCCGCAATTTTTTGCCATCCGGCCGGTGCCGCAGAGCAAAGGAAGCCATCCTTCGAAGGACTGTATGCCGACACAGGAGGAGCGATAGCCGTTTCGTCAAAGAAGGCGGATGACGAAATCTCAGCCGTTCCAATTGGAAACGTCGGAAACACGAAGCGAGTCCCACGCCTCGTCGATCTCAAGGAACTTCTCAAAGACCTTCCGCCGTCCGACCGCGCGGAATTCATCGGGGATCTGCGATTGCTTAATGGTGAAGTCGTATCCATGAACATGGCGCCGCTCCGAAGAAACCTTAATTCGAAACAAATCGACGCGATCCTGGCAGGACTCGACTCCCCGCCTCGACCGGCATCGACCCCAAAACGGACAGGGCATCCCCGTATGGTCGATATCTCCGATCTGCTCCGCGACGCACCGGACAGAGTCCGTGCGGAATTTTACGACAGCCTCGTCTTCCTAGATGGAGAAATCGTTTCCTTTCGATACCGTGGGCTGAAGGACTCCCTTTCAAAAGAGGCTTACGCCGACCTTCTCAGCGCTTTGAATCCGAATCCTGAAATCGGTCCTAAGAGTCTTTGCGGCAACGGATGGTGCGAAGACTCCATCTGCGACTTGCCTCCCGATCCGGAAGAACGACCGCGGTGCCTCTCTCAGGAAGACTATACTTGCAAGACGAACTGCAAGTAACCACGCGACTCCTCTTCCGCTTGATCTCCCTCGTCGCCATCCTTGCCGCGATGGGTTGCACGGGAGGCAGAAGAGGCGTTCTGAAAATCGCAGATGAAATCGGACGAAAAGAACTAGTCCGTGATGCAAGTTCGCTCAAGGAATCCGCCGGCCTCCTGCGCGAATCGGATTTCGTAAAACGCAAGCTGGCCCGCTATTCGAACGAGGAGATCAGACGCCTCTACAAGGCGATCGGAAGGATCACCTTCTACCTTCCGGGAAATCGGCGTTTCGTCGACTTCCAACGGAATACGCTCGACGAGCTGGTCCGTAGAGATAACGTATCGGAACATGATCTTCGCAAAATGTACAAAGCCTACGTCGGGGCCCGCCTTTTCGATCGAGCGGCTCGACTGCACGAGGATTTTCCGCACGTCCGCTTTCCGTTTATCCCCAAAGTCACGCCGGGCATTGCGACAGCGTCGGCAGGCTCCAACAATGTGTTCGAAGTCACCGATGCCGGGAAGACGGCGCGGCTCCGCGGGCTCGACCTTGCACACGGTCCGCGTATCGTCATGGTCATGTGGACCGGATGCGCCGTCTCGGAACGAGCTCTAGACGATATTTTGGACGACGCGCGGTTAAGACCCTTGTTTCGCGATCACGGCGTTTTGCTGACACAACGCTTCGACTCAATCGGAGTTCACAACTGGCAGGAACGCTTCGATTTCTCGAATGTCTACGTCGCCCGCGACGCGAATGATTTCCCGGATTTCGATTTCCTCACGTCGCCTCACTTCTACTTTCTCAAGGACGGGAAGGTCGTCTATGATTTCGACGGCTGGAAGGAGAACGGCGGACCCGATTCGCACTTCCTCGAGGGTTTGGCGGCGGCCGGCCTTTAGGTATAATACGCCTTGGGCCACATCAGGAAGGGTGCGTGAGCGGTTGAAACGGACGCTCTCGAAAAACGATCCCGGCCCTTCCCGTAAGCCGTAAATCCTCGTCGGAGAGCCTGCCCCCTCGACGAGACTCACCTAGAAGCTCCCTTCCCGCCCTTGCCCGCTACTTCCCGGAATTTCGCGCGGCTTCGTGGGAGTTTGGCCCCCTTTTGGCCCCCATGGTTTCACGCCGGTGTTGGGACGCCGTCTCTACCTTGGCAAGGGAACCGGGCGAGTTGCATGGGGATGCATTCTCGTCGAGAAAACGCCGTGACCGATTCCCGCGACTTGCATGGAAATGCACCGAACTGCATGGAGAGTGGATACGAATTGGATACGCGGTCCGATCGCGAGGGTCGAGAGATCGCTACGCTAAGCCGCGCAACGCCCCCCACTCATCTTCCTGCGTCCAAGTTGACACTCTCCAAAGAGCGGCCTAAACTCTGATCGTGTGCGATATAACGAGCGGATTCCTCACGCGTCGTGATTGCTTTTCGGTCATGCTTGCCGCCGTATTCCTTGTGCCTTATTTGGCGTCGGCGTCCGTCTGGCCCGATCTCTCGCACCCGCCTAAGGCTGTGGGCGGGGGCGGCAAGGACGCGGCGGTCATCGTCGGCGTCGAGAAGTATGCCTTCGTGGAAGGGATTCCCGGCGCGCGTCAAAACGCCGAAGACTGGCACGCGTACCTGACCGACACGCTCAAGGTCCCCGCGCATCGCGTGGCGCTGCTTCGCAACGAGGAGGCAACCCTGGAACTGATGCGCCGGTCGGCCGCCCGAGCGGCATCAGAGGTGAAGGCGGGCGGGACCTTGTGGTTCGTGTTCATCGGTCACGGCGCGCCGAGCGAGGACGGTAAAGACGGGATGCTGATCGGGGTGGATGCCCAACAGAGGGCGGACAGCCTCTACGCGCGCAGCCTTGCCAGAAACGAACTCTTAGGGCTCCTGTCGAAGGGCAAGCAAGGCAGGACGGTCGTGCTCGTAGATGCCTGCTTCAGCGGCAAGTCGACATCCGGGCAGGCTTTGGTCAAAGGGCTTCAGCCCCTGGTAACAATGGCAGGGACGCCCGGCCCGCTAGACAACCGGACGATCCTGATGACTGCGGCCAGAGCGGACCAGTTCGCAGGGCCGCTTCCCAAGTCCTCGCCGTCGCGTCCGGCCTTCAGCTACCTGGCGCTCGGCGGGTTGCGGGGCTGGGCGGCCGATGAGGGGGGCAAGGTCACGGCGTCGGGCCTGATAGATTACATCGCCAAGGTGTTGCGGCTGGCGAAGGACCGGACGCAGACGCCTGAGCTTGCGGCGGGAGACGGGAAAGCGCTGCTCGGCATGGGCCGGGAGCGCGCGCCGGACCTGGGCCGGATCGACCGTGAAGGCGGGGCTGGAACGATTCGCTTCGAGGTCAGCGCTTTGCCGGCGGTGCCCAGGGCCAATGCGCCGGCAATGGTCGGGGCAGGGAGAGTGCCGCGCGCAGATTTGCCGGAGGAGATTGGGAAGCTCGAAGGGATAGACTTCGGCAGCGTGAACATCGCGGCTTTGGAGAAGTACGACGCGGCGGTGAAGTTCGAGAAAGGCGGGGCGTCGGCGGAGGCGAAGGCCGCGAAATGGCGCGAGTTGGGCCGGGAGGTCGCTTCCTACGGGGGGCTATCGGCCAAGCGCGCGGCCGCCTGGGACGAATATGCGGCGCAGGCGGCGTTTGCCGCTGTGAGCGAGAAGGATAAGGGCGAACTGAGCGCCGAGGCGAAGCGCGCTGCCTGGCTGGAGCTGGGGAAGAAGTATCCGCGCTACGCCCAGGCGGCCCAGGAGCGGGCGGCCGAGTGGGAGCGCTACGCGCAGGAGTTGGCGGCGGCCGAGGAGGCGCGGCGCAAGCGGGCTGAGATACGGGACCAGGACTGGTCCAAGCTGAGCCGGCTCTTGGCGCTGAGCGTGGTGGGCGCGGCCGATAAGAAGAAGTTCGCCGAGACTTTCGTGAAGGCGTACGGCAAGACCTTGGCTGAGAATCCGCACGTCATAAGGCTTGAGAAGCATCTTCCCGCGGGGACGGTCGTCCTGAGCCCCGCGGATCGCCGCGCCGCCGCGATCGGCATCGAGTGGGTCACCATCCCTGGCGGGAGCTTCATGATGGGGTCGAACAGCGGAAGCTCAGACGAGAAGCCTGTGCACCGTGTGAGTGTGAGGACGTTTCAGATGGCGAAGACGGAGGTTACGAACGCGCAATACCGCGCCTGTGTTCAAGCGGGGGCCTGCGCGCCGCCTGATGACAGTTGCGGTGAGAAGCTTTGGGGCGATGATCAGCCCGTGGTATGCGTGGATTGGGGCCAGGCGAGCACCTTCGCTAAGTGGTCTGGGGGCAGGCTTCCCAGCGAGGCTGAGTGGGAGTACGCGGCGCGAAGCGGGGGACGCGACATCGAGTACCCGTGGGGAAACGAGACGCCGAGTTGCGCGCGCGCGGTGATGACTGACGGTGGCACTGGCTGCGGGCGGGATGCGACATGGCCGGTATGCTCAAAGACGATGGGTAATACGTCGCATGGTTTATGCGACATGTCGGGCAATGTCTGGGAGTGGACCCAGGATTGGTATCATAGCTCGTACAATGGAGCGCCGATAGATGGCAGCGCGTGGGAGCGTCCTACGGGCTCCTACCGGGTGTATCGCGGCGGCTCGAGGTACTACGTCGCGGCCGGCGCGCGGTCGGCCTTTCGCGGCAGCATCGTCCCTGGCTACCGCTACGACGGCCTGGGCTTCCGGCCCGCCCGCTGAGGTCATTTACGCTTGGCCCTTGGACACTTGGACCCTTGGCAGGAGCGGAGGGAGCGAAGCCGGGCGCGAAGCCGAGCGGGAGCGAGGCCGCGCCCTGGCGAAGCAACCGGAGCGGGCGTTGCGGGGAACGGATAGGGCATGAAGCTTAAGATATTCACTTTGTGCATGGAACCTTCGTCCGGGAAGTTCGACGATAGGGAGCTGGCGGAGTTTCAATCAGGCAAGGACGTGATCGAGTTGTCGGAGCACTTCCTTGTCCATGAGGCTTAGCCTTGAGGCCCTTGATCGCCCGGAGGAACTGCTCCTCCTTGAAGCCGAAGTCGTGGAGGTTGTAGGTGCCGGGATACGGCGGGTCCATGTAGAAGAACGTGTCGGGGCCGTCGTACTTCTTGAGGATCGCCAGGTAGTCCTTGTGGTGGACGGCGACGTTCTTAAGCCGCGCCTGCGCGCCCGTAATGTTGCGCTCGAAGTCGATGCGCACGCCCTCGTTGGCCGGGTTAAACGAGCCGCCGCGCTGCTTGCCATAAGACGAGCGGGTGAGAT